>NZ_JBHZPZ010000006.1:0-179292 GCF_042787345.1 Flavobacterium xylosi
GCGCTGCTGGTGTTGCTGGCTGTGCATTTACTGTTAGAGCCGTAGTATTTGAAGTACATCCGCCAACGGTTGTTGTCACGTTATAGTTTCCTGCAGCCAATCCTGAGAAAGTTCCTGCTGCATTGCTTTGTGCAGCAACTACTGGACTTGTTCCTGTTACGGTATAACTTACTCCTGAACCATTTGCTGGCGCCGTTACTGTAATCGTTCCAGTGGCAAGAGTACATGTTGGTTGTTCTGTTACACTTGCTGTTGGCGCTGCTGGTCTAGTAGTTACCGCTACAGTTTTATTTGCTGTATTTACACATCCTCCAACCGTTACAGAATAAGTGATTTCTGATGTTCCCTCGGAGGCCCCTGTTACCAATCCTGTTAATGAATCTACAGTAGCAACACTTGTATTGCCACTAGACCATGATCCTCCTGAGTTGGTGCTTGTCCAAGTTGTTGAAGTCCCACTACATAATGGTGAAATTCCGGATATAGCTTGGGCGGCAGCCGCATTCACAGTTACGGTAGCCACCTCACTGGTTGTAGTTCCAGATGAATTTGTAACTAAAACGCGATAATAAGTTGTATTAGTAAGTGCTGGTGTAGTATAGGTTGCAGTTGTTGCCCCCGAACCTCCGGAAACATTTCCATAAACTCCACCAAAAGCAGTTGAGGATTGCCACTGATAAGACATTGTTGATGCACTCGAAGCTGTCACTGATAATATGGTTGAAGAACCTGAACAAATTGATTGACTTGCAGGCTGCATGCTTATTACGGGTGGTGATGATGCACTAAAAATTGTTATTGAAAAATTATAAATGGATACACAAGAATTGCCACTACTACTGCTCACAGTCATAGTTGCTGTGTATGTTCCAACAGCTGCGGAAGCTGGAATTACTAGAACGATATTACCTGGTGCAGCTGGAATAGCTTGCGCAGTGGTTACATCAGTAAAACCTTGATTGTTGGCTGCTATAGAATAATCAATACTATAAAGATCCGCTACAGGAGAACTTGATTTGGCTGAAAAAGGATAATTAAGCGAAGTTGTTCCCTGCTGAACTGAAAGCGATGTGGTACTAAATGTTACTGTAGGTGAAGGACGCTGTGTATCAAAATTGATTGGTACTGTTGAAGTTATTGCACAATTATTATCGGATGATTTATATGCTTTAACGTAAATATTCAATAAATTGGCAGATAATGCAAAAGTAGATAAGGTAATAGGGCCACCAGTTCCAACCGCAGATGGACCAACAGCGGTTCCCGCTCCATTCACTAATTCATAAATTACACCAGATTCAGATGAATTTAAAATGATACTTCCAGGACGTCCTGAACAATAGGACTGACTGCCCCCAGTATAGGTTTGTAAAATTGGTGTTTTACATAAAACTGTAACCTGAGTTGCGCTTAAATTGCTTTCGCAACCAGCTCCAACAGATACAGATATTTGAATAATACCACCAACATATAAATCATTTGGAGATAAACCATTAACTGTCCAATTTCCTGCTGCATTCACGTCAACGGTGTAAGGAACGGCAGAAGTATTAACAATTGGCGATCCATCTTCATATAGCGTTATTTTAACAGGATAAGTTCCTCCAGATATCGTACCAGTAACAAAACTTTGTCCCTCGGTGGGCGCTGTAATGCCAATAGTATAGGCTGTAGTACTAGACTGTCTTGTATAGGTAACTGGCGCAGAATCTGCACTTGTTAATACACACGATGTTCCATTTATTTTTGCAACTATAGTTCCGGATGAAACTGTTGGTACAATAGACCAACTTCCTCCGATTACAGTGCCAGTACCTACTATAGTGCCCGCTGAATTAGGTTGATATAAAGTAATTGTGGCACCATTTTCCGAAGAAGTGCCACGTGCAGCAAACGGAGATGCAACACAACTAAATGTTGTGATAGTTGGAGTAGCGGCAATTCTAGTAACAGTAACTGAGTTCGAAGGTGCGGAATTACAAAACCCATTATTCGTCCTAACATCTGAAATACTATTTTGTTTCGCAGTAATAACTTGACAGGCAGTTAATGCAGGAACTGTTACAGACCAATTTGTAGTTGATAAGTTATTTTGAGTAGCAATTTGCACTCCATCTGCATATACTATGATATTGAAACCTATTTGGCCTGTACCTGAAATTGTTGTTTCACCTGCTGTTAATGGTGAACTAACTGCTGGAGGATTTGATATATATGAACCTAAACAAACTTCCAATCGTGGTGAAGTACAACCTTGTAACGTTACTGTGGCATAATATGTTCCGTCTGGAACCTTAGATCCATTTGCAGTAGGCGTTCCATTATTCAGTAAAGCTTGATTACTGGTTACGTTACCAGTTGTAAGTGTTTTCCATAGAGAACCATCAGCGTTGTAAACATTAATCGTAACAACACCTGTAAGTGTTGCATAATTTACAATCATATCTTTATCACCATTCGTTCTGGTTATTGAAGTAGGAGCAGCTATCGTACATGGTGCTCCTAAAACAGTTTTTTCGCTACAATTATCTATAGAGGTCCCTTTGCCAATTGCTTTTGCGGTCGCTCTTACAATCTGTCCTGTTGCTAATGTACCAGATGGACTAAGCACAGAAACATTTATTGTCCATGTAGTTCCTGTTGTGGTAGTGGTTCCTGTTCGTAACAATGTCACTCCATCACTAGCATAAACAGAAACTGTGATTAGAGTACCCGAAACTTCTGTTGAAGTACCTGTGATAGTGGTATTAGCAGTATAAATTGGCCCATTTATAGCAGGACAGGTTGTACGATCTTGGCATACTTGACCTGCAGGGCAAGGTGTATAATTATCAATAAGATCAGTTAAACAATTATTAAGACTTCCACAACTAGAATCTACTCCAGCTACATCAGATGCCGAAGATAAATTGCATATTGTTGATTTATTAGCAGCCATATTATCAACAACTGCCATACGAACTGGAGTACTTGCATTTATTGTAACAGGAGCCGGTGTTGCTGCAGCAAAAGTGGTGGTCAAATCACTCATTTTTACGAAGAAATCATAAAAATAGTCTGGATCTCCACAATTGTTAGTAAGTGCTTTCGATTTTTGATAATTGGTAGTTCCAAGGTATGAAATAACTGGTGTACATTTCGCATTATTTACATCATATACAAAAACACCAAAATTAGTTGCCAAGACAATTTCAATTTCAAAACCTGGATTTGAACTAGAAAATTGAGGATCTCTATTGGGACCGCTCCCTCCAAAAAGGCCGTCGGTATCAATTAATATGCTATAACTTTTAGAATTTGGAGATGATTTACCCATTCTCATTCTAAACATCCAGTTTCCGTTCGCATCTATATATTGCTGAATAGGATCCTCATCACCTTCGTCAACAAAATCAGTAAAACCACAATTAGGTCCCGCATACAAATCACCATTAGGCTCGACCTTGATAAAAACCAAAGAGCGATATGGAATTTCACTTTCGATTTGATCATCTGAGATGAATCCAGAAGTATTTGCAGATGTATAACCATCACCATTGGGATCCAAAACGCTGTTGCCTGGTGCAGAGGCTGGTGTAGTAATTAATCCTGGTGTTTGCCCAGTTACTGTTCCAAAAGAAAGAAAAAAGAGAAATGCAATAAATAGGGAAATTTTTATAGAAGTAAAGTTTTTCATGTATGATGGGGGCATATTAGAAATAAAAAAGAGTAGCAATCAATTATTCACACAGAATCCCCAACATTAGATTTAAATTTAATGTTGGGGATTTCGAAATAAAATCATAGTCGATAATTACGAAAAAAAATCAAAGTACCATCAGGGTTACAAAATCGGCTATTGCGCTTTTGACCAGAACCAGGGAACGAATTAATGGCATTTTCGAAATTAAAGAATTGCTTTAAAAATCTATTGTCTTTAGAAACAATAGCATTCCACCGTAGACAAATAAATTTTACCAGAGGCAGAATAAAAAATAATGATAATTGAAACAAAGTAGTACCAATAGTAGAGTTCTTCATACTTTAATTTTCTTATTAGTTTTTTAATTTTGATATCCTATTCACTTCCATACGACAATTGTAAAAATCACTACAAAATGACAACTTATAGCCTTGCTTTTTTTATTTAGCTGCACAAAATAATTTGATTACCTTAATAAGTTTTACAATCTTAGAAATAAAAAACTAAAAGTAGTAAAATTCAGCACTTTGAACCCACAAAAATAGATGTTTTACTACTCAAAGAAAATTTTATCCAATTTATATTAACTTTTGTCGACAAAGTGCATTTTTCTTAGCCAAAGTACGTCTTATCTCAAATTAATATAATATATCTTATTAAAAAATTGCATTTTTTTTTCTGAAAATTCGGTTTTTCAATAATTTTTTTTACCAAAATGCATCAAAACATCCGTGCAAAAGCACAATAGATCTTTTAATTACGTCTAAAAATAAAATTAATGATATATCAAACGAGGTATTTAAGAGCTAGTATGCTTGTTTAGCAGATAAGAAAATCGTTTTTTTTCTAGTAAAAAATTACTAGTATACACGATTACAAACAAATGAATGTTTATGCTCCTACTTTGGAAATGGATTAATTTTATTGCATTAAAAAATCAATATGCTTTATCAGCTAAACTGTATCAAATCATCAATTGTCTCAAAAAATATTGCATAAACAGGAGCAAATATACAAATCAAAAGAACAAAAAAAATAAATTGCTTTCGAACCATAAATAGTCCAATAAACGCCATTTTTTCACGATAAACCGTACAATTTAATATTATTATTAACTTTTAACGAATTAATAATTTTTCATTTTATTTCGAAAAATAGCAACGGTATATGGCACCAAAATACTAGTAAAAAAGCCTACTATAATAGCATAAACCACTGCGTAGAATTATTATTAAAACAATACTATTTTTACATTTTTTATAATCCGTCATAAAAAAAATTTACGAAGCCGTTACAAAACTAAAATGAGAACTATTACAAAACCACAGAATTTAAATACGACAAACGATGCCCTAAATTTAAATAAAACGCCATTAAAAAATATTCGGAATGGTTGGTTCCCGACCTCGAAACCGTTCCAAATTTAGCCGGATCATTAAGTCACATAAGAAATCAGTCCTTCAAGCTCAAATATATTGGCCCTCTAAGCCGCCTGCACAAAAAAGATTTGGACTGTAAATTATGCGCTTTCTTAACATTCGAAAGAGTACTTGATGATTTTTGTTTGGATAATCTCAAATCTGAATTAAATAATTTTACCTTCTTAATTTAAAAGTTAAAGTTATTTTCGCTTGAGACTTGCGAAATAGGACTTGCAAAATAAAATAGTAGTGCCCACATAGGCAAAATTCTTTTTAAGAATAAAAAGAATAGCTTTAGCGATAAAAAAAATTGTTTTGTAGGTTAACAATTTGATTTGGGGAGTTTTTTACCATAAATTAATAATTCTTCAATTATTACTCATACACTTTAAAATTTGTTTTAAAATTTTAGTTATGTTTTTACATTTTTAACTGATAAACTAGTAAGAAAAAACAATTATAAATACGTTTCCCTACCAATGACTTAAATAGTCGTTGAAACGTTCGTTTTACGGCCAATTACATTAATAATCGCGGGCTAAAATAGAAAAATAATGAAAACTTAAATTTTAACCGCTAACTTTTTTAAATACAATTGATTATAATTTTTATTTATTTTTTTAAATGTACCAAAAATATTTAGAAAAAAAAGCCGAAAAATTAGCTTTTCTTTTGTAAATTGTTGTGGAATATTTCGCTACTTGGAACTTAGTTTACTTCGATTTCTAAATGATTATTTTCTTATGAAAAATTTAATTTTAATTAGACATGCAAAGTCAAGTTGGGATGCTCCTTTACATGACAAAGAAAGGCCTTTGACACACCATGGAATTAAAGATGCCCATCTTGTTTCTTTAAAAATCAAAGATATTCTCCCTAAAACATATATTATCTGGAGCAGCTCCGCAAAAAGAGCTTCAGACACAGCACTTATTTTTGCTCAAAATATTTCTTATCCTATTGAATCTATCATTTATAAAGACGACCTTTATACATTCGACGAAAAAAGACTAGAGAAAGTTATTAAATCAAGTGATAATTTATTCGATAGTGTTATTCTTTTTGGTCATAATGGTGCTATTACAAATTTTGTTAATAAATTTGGGGATGTCATTATTGATAATGTTCCTACAGCTGGGTTTGTATCTTTACAGTTTAAAACGGATGATTGGACAAAAATTGATAAAGGCAAAACAAAAAAAATAATATTCCCCAAAGATTTAAAATAAGTACATGCCAGAACATAAATATATTGATAGAGAAAAAAGTTGGTTAGCATTTAATGCAAGAGTTCTTCAAGAGGCGGCAGATGATTCGGTACCTTTATTAGACAGACTGCGATTTTTAGGGATATTTTCTAATAATCTTGATGAGTTTTTTAGAGTTCGTTTTGCAGCTATCAGACGATTAAGTCTTTCAGGAATATCAGGAGAAAAGTATTTGGGTGGTATTTCGGCTCAAGAATTAGTTAAAGATATAACAGAAATTGTAATAGAGCAGCAATCAGAAAGTTTACGAATTTTAAGTACGATTGAGGCTACATTAGAGTCTAAGAATATATTCATTATCAATGAAGATCAGATTTCTATCGATCAGGAAATTTTTTTAAAAGATTTTTTCATTCAAAAGTTAAGTCCTGAATTGGTTACGATCATACTAAATGATTTAGCTGAATTCCCATTGTTGAAAGATACTTCGGGATATTTAGCGATAAAGCTCATTATGAAACTTAATAATGAGGTCCGATATGCAATTGTTGAAATCCCAAAAACATTAAATCGTTTTGTTGTCCTGCCTTCAGATAATGAAAAACAATATGTCATCTTAATTGATGATGTGATAAGGCATAATTTGAGTAGTATTTTTAATATTTTCGATTACGAAAGTATTTCGGCTCATATGATAAAAATTACCAGAGATGCCCAATTAGACATCGATAGTGATTTGAGTAAAAGTATGATTGAAAAAATTACCACAAGTGTAAAAGACAGACGTATAGGGGAACCCGTTCGGTTTATTTATGATCAATTAATTGACAAAGATACGCTACAGTTTTTTCTGGATAAAATGAATATTGTTGCTACGGATAGTATAATTCCTGGTGGCAGATACCATAACAGACGCGATTACATGAATTTTCCAAATCTTGGTAGATTTGATTTATTATATAAAACTAATGACCCACTGCCGATTCCCGGTTTAAGCCTTGAAGGGAGTATGTTAGAAAAAATAAGTAAAAAAGATTATTTATTAAATGCGCCTTATCAGTCTTTTTCTTATCTGACAAAATTTTTGCGAGAAGCAGCCCTTGATCCAAAGGTAACTTCTATAAAAATTACTTTATATAGATTGGCTAAAAACTCTCAAATTATAAGTTCGCTAATAAATGCAGCCAAAAATGGAAAGAAAGTTACTGTTCAAATAGAATTGCAAGCACGTTTTGATGAAGCCTCTAATATTTCTTATGCAGAGCAAATGCAACTTGAAGGTATAGAACTCATTTTTGGAATAAAAGGATTAAAAGTGCATAGTAAAATATGTGTTATTGAAAGAATTGAAAAGGATAAAATTAAAAGGTATGGTTTCATTTCCACCGGAAATTTTAATGAATCTACAGCAAAAGTATATACGGATGTAACCCTTTTTACAAGTCATCAACAGATTCTAAAAGACATCACAAAAATATTTGATTTTTTTGATATCAATTACAGAGTGCATCGCTACAAACATCTTATTGTTTCCCCTCATTATACCCGATCTCGATTTTATAAATTGATAGACAGAGAGATTTTGCACGCATTAGCAGGCAGAAAAACATTCATAAAATTAAAAATGAACAGTTTGTCTGATTTTAAAATGATTGATAAATTATACGAAGCAAGCACAGCAGGAGTGAAAATACAACTTGAAGTAAGAGGGATTTGCTCCTTGATACCCGGTATTACTGGAATGAGCGAAAACATTGAAGCGATAAGTATCGTAGACAATTATCTGGAACACTCTAGAATTTATATATTTGGTAATGCCGGGCAAACGGAAGTTTACATTTCTTCTGCTGATTTTATGACCAGAAATCTGGATGGTCGAGTTGAAGTTACTTGTCCAATTTATGATCAGGAAATTAAAAATGAACTAATTGACAATTTCAATTTAGGATGGAAAGGAAACGTGAAAGCCCGTTATCATTCTTATACATTGGATAATAAATATAGAGTAAGAAATCAGGATCCTATTTTCAGGGCTCAATGGGAGACTTATAAATATTATCAAAACAAAGTGGAAGTCCTGGTAGAAAAAGCTACTTAGGGGTAAACTATTTATCATTAATTAAAATTAAAAATAGATTTCAAATCATAATATAAGCATGATTAAAATTAAAAAATATGCAGCGATTGATATTGGTTCAAATGCAATGCGTTTGTTAATTACCAATATTGTTGAGCAAGATGGAAAAGAAACTCAATTTAATAAAAGTTCATTAGTTCGTGTTCCAATTCGTTTAGGACAAGATGCCTTTACCGTAGGTGAAATTTCTGAAGAGAATATGGAGCGTATGTGTGATGCGATGAGAGCGTTCTATTTGTTAATGAAAGTTCATAAAGTGGAACGTTATATGGCCTTTGCCACCTCGGCTATGAGAGAGGCTTATAACGGTAAAGAAGTTGTTGCCCTTATCAAGAAAAAAGCGGATATCAAAATAGAAATAATCGACGGAAAAAAAGAAGCTGCAATAATTGCTTCAACTGATTTACACCATTTATTAAAATCGGATCAAACCTACCTTTTTGTAGATGTAGGTGGTGGAAGTACTGAATTTACCTTGTTTTCAAATGGAAAAATGGTAAATTCGAGATCTTTCAAAGCAGGGACAGTGCGTTTAATCAATGAAATGGTATGTGATGTGGTTTGGGATGAAATTGAAAAATGGATTAAGATAAATACCCAAGATTATGATGAAGTTATCTTAATAGGTTCCGGCGGAAATATTAATAAGTTATTCAAAATGTCGGGAAAAACTCAAGAAAAACCTTTGTCTTATATTTATATGAACTCTCAATATGCTTTTTTAAATACACTTACATATGATCAAAGAATATCAGAATTGGGTTTGAATCCCGATCGTGCCGATGTAATTATCCCTGCTACAAGAATTTATCTTAATGCAATGAAATGGAGTGGAGCAAGAAATATTTATGTGCCTAAAATTGGTCTTTCAGATGGTATTGTAAAAGCGATGTATCTCGGTAAAATATAATTTAAATAACTGATTTTTAACTATTTAATTTGAAATTTGGAATTACCTTTATGTAAAAGTATCCAAATGGAAAAGCATAGATTAGTAATGTTCAGTGATGGTGTTTTGGCAATAGTAATAACCATCATGATATTGGAAATCAAAGTGCCTCAAGGAAGAAATTTCAGTGATTTAATACCTCTATTTCCAAAATTTATTAGTTATATTTTGAGTTTTACTTATTTAGGTATATATTGGAAAAATCATTATCATTTGATGCAAAGTATTACAAAAATAAACGGCAATATACTTTGGGCTAACTTACATTTCTTATTCTGGTTGTCATTGATACCTATTTCAACTAATTGGATGGGGGAGCATCTTTTTGCTAAAGCCACAATGACATTGTATGGCGTAATTCTTTTTTTATGCTCCATCCATTTTTGGATTCTCCAATGTGTAGTTATTGCAAACGAAGGCAAAGATTCATTGTTAGCGAAAGCAGTAGGAAAAGATAGGAAAGGAAAAATCACCCTCATTTTATATTTTATAGCGATATTATTTTCTTTTCTAAACGAATGGGTTGCTGGTTTTATTTATATAATGGTTGCCATGATATGGCTTAAGCGAGACAAAAAAATTGAAAGAAAAATAAATCCCCATGAAATAGATCCAGCTGAAAAAGAAATAAATTCAGTGCAAAAAAGAACAGGTCCACACGAAGAATAGATGTTGTATATTGGTTCAGTTTAAATGAATCACCTGAGTTTAAACATTGAGGTCAAGTCCAAAAGTAGTTCTCAATAAATCAATATTTGGATTTATTTCAAGAAGCCTGTTGTATCGGTCCTGGTCATTAAAATTTCTCTTACTTTCAACACTTTCATTCACAAGAACTTCTATTGTGATATCATGATTGTGCAAATGACCTTTCAAATGCCCTAAAAGTCCGTTGACTTCTTTTTCAAAATCTAATTTTGAACCTTCATTTGGCAATTCTAATGTGATGGCAGTTCCGTTGAGTTTTGGATCGTTTATTAATAATAGCGATTCCATGATTTTATAGCCTTTATCTCCTAAACGTTGGGCATATTTATTCCAAAATAGTAACATTTCTGTTTCCGTGAAAGCCTCAGTAGGTAAATGAAGTACTTCTTTTACAATTCCTTTATTGCTTTCTTCCAATGCTTTTTTGGCACGAATACTCGACAATGAAAAGGCAGAAACTTTTGTTTCACTTGAATTTGGAATGCCAATTTTTACTGCAGGGTCAGGAATTGCAATTGTTGGAACAATAATTATCGGATCCGGTTCTTTTTCTTGAACAGATTCTATAGTTTGAACAACAGGTTTTGAATCTTCAGTTTTAGTTTGAACTGTTATTGAGTAATCATTCTTTCTAAAATAGGTGGGTGGAATTATAAATTTGTCAACTTTTTTTTTTCTCCATCAAAAGTGATAGAGGCCAATTGCATTAAACAAAGTTCAACAAGTAATCGCTGGTTTTGACTTAGCTTGTATTTTAAATCACAATCATTTGCAATCTCAATTCCTTTCAAAAGAAAGTCTTGACTACATTTTTGTGCTTGCACACCATACATTTGTTGGGCTTGTTCACCAACTTCCAATAATGATAAAGTGGAAGGAGTTTTTGAAACCAATAAATCTCTAAAATGCGATGCTAATCCTGAAACAAAATGATGCGAATCAAATCCTTTAGAAAGAATATCATTAAAAGCCAATAGTAATTCAGGAATTTTATTTTCCAGAATTAAATCGGTAACTGAAATGTAAGTTTCATAATCTAACACATTCAGGTTTTCGGTAACGGCCTGACGTGTCAAATCTTTTCCACAAAAAGAAACCACTCGGTCAAAAATAGACAAAGCATCACGCATGGCGCCATCTGCTTTTTGTGCAATAATATGCAAAGCGTCATCTTCAAAATTTACACCTTGACTAGTTGCAACTTCGGCAAGATGTTCTTTGGCATCTTTTACGGTAATTCTCTTGAAATCAAATATTTGGCAACGAGAAAGTATCGTTGGAATAATTTTATGTTTTTCAGTAGTAGCCAAAATAAAAATGGCGTGCTTTGGCGGTTCTTCAAGTGTTTTCAGGAAAGCATTGAAAGCTGCCGATGACAGCATGTGAACCTCATCAATAATATAAACCTTGTATTGTCCGGTTTGTGGCGGAATACGGACTTGGTCAATTAAATTACGGATATCATCAACTGAATTGTTAGAAGCTGCATCTAATTCGAAAACATTAAAAGCAAAATCCTCATTTGGATCGTCATAACCTGGCTGATTGATTTTTCGAGCCAAAATACGAGCGCAAGTAGTTTTACCAACTCCACGAGGTCCTGTAAATAATAGGGCAGAAGCAAGGTGATTGCTTTCTATGGCATTCAATAAAGTATTTGTAATGGCTTTTTGGCCTACAACATCTTTAAATGTTTGAGGACGATATTTACGAGCCGAGACAACAAATTGTTCCATAGAATTTTTATTCGAAAGCAAATATAGGTTTTAATTTAAAGATGGAAAAATATAAGTATTGAAAGATTTTATAATTTTTCAAATGGTTTTTATTTCCCAAATTCCCTAGCCCAGATAATAGTGAAAATCCTTATGAGCCGGGGTTCGGCGAATAAGATTGCAAAGGATAGCTGGACACGAACGAAGCGAACTGACGAAGTAAATTGCTCCTCATAAATTGCAATTTGAAAAATATTGAATATTTCGAAATCTGATGGGATTGTTAGCTAATAACTGCTTTTGAAGAATTCAAAAATTTCAATCCTGATAGCGGATATTCCGGCACTCCTTTTTGTTGTATTAATACTTTAAATTTCATTCCCATATCTACCAATAATCTGTAATTTATCATTGATTGCTGCATTGCCATTTGCAAATTCCCCGGATTGTTTTTTAAAGCTGAATTTTGATATTCTTTAATACCCAACGCTAATAAAAATTGCGCTTGATCGACGATTCCGCAACAGTCCATTCCGTATTGGGAGCCCCAATTCGAAAGTGCTGAAAAGTTGATGTGCGTTGTGATATCTTGTTGACCGATAAATTGATAGGGATTCTCGTTTGTTTGATGTTTCTGATAACATAAGAGTGTACCGCAACTCCTGCGGTTGTTGTATAATTCAGCCGATAAAGATCCATAATCGATGGTGATTATATAGCCTTTCTGTAAGGATTGAGAAACGTCCTTTATCCAAGATTTAGCTTCAAGATTTACTTCTGTGCGGAAGCCTTTTGGTAATTGTACATTTAATGAAGTAAAATAATCGGTAAGTTCTTTTTTTGCGGGTTTCAAAATTTCGATAAAGTCCTCATTATAATCTACAAATACCTCCATAAGTTGGTCTTCCATAATTACCTGATGAACGGCGAAATTATCAATCAATTCATTAGATAAAATACAGCCATTAATTTCAGGAATTTCTTGAATGGAGTTATACCAGTTTACTTTTTCATGCAAATGTTTCTTTTGAATTTCTCGCATGCTGGAGCTTTTTTCAATAATGCAATACGTTAAGCTGTCATATAAAGAGCTATTATTCTTGAGATAATCTAAAATATCATGGCATAATAAACCAGTTCCGGCACCATATTCAACAATTTTAAAAGATTTTTTTTCTAAGTTTTCCCACATTTCTTCTATTTGGCGGCCTATCATAGCGCCAAATGCGGCAGTGAGATTGGCACTGGTGTAAAAATCACCATTTGCCCCAATCTTGTTTGGAGCAGAATTATAATATCCCAATTCAGGATAATACAAAGCCATCTCCATAAAATCCCGAAAAGATATGGGACCTTCTTTCTTGATTCGTTCTATTATAATTTCGGAAAGTAACATCGGATTTTGGTATTAAATCTTGATTTTTTCTCAAAAAATAGAATACAAACAGGTTTTATAACTGAGAAAGTACAACTCAAATAAACCTTATTTGTTTCTTCCTTTAATGCTGATTTCAGTCAAAACTCTTGCGGCATCATTTTCGGAATTTGCGGAAAATCCAGCTACAAAAACGCCTTTTTTACCAGAACTTGATTTTATACCGTAAACCGTTGATTCATCATCGGGATTACTGTCTCCTTCATAGCGGTAAATATGTTCAATTTCATAGCGATGAGGATTTTTAATAATGTCTTCTCCGTGAATATTAAAATCGAAGGTATATCCTTTTTCATTTAAATCATCCAGAGCCTCAGAAACGGTTGCATAATGATACATGTTTGACATAATAGAAGATTTATGGTTAATTATTAAAGGTAACTATTTTATTATGAATTTGTTGTCAAAGACTTGTTAAAGTAACTAATCTAAAATCTAAAAACAGGAATAAATGTCGTAAATTCGCACCGCAGACCGCCTTATCGTCGTTTTGAGTAATCAAGAGGGAGGAAAGTCCGGACACCATAGGGAAGCATAACGGGTAACGCCCGTCGGTTCGAGCAATCGGATTAGGACAAGTGCAACAGAAAGTATGTACAGGTAATGCTGTAGTGAAACCAGGTAAACTCTATGCGGTGAAATATCAAGTATATCAGCATTTAAGGGCTTCTCGTCCGTTGTTGAAGGGTAGATAGCTTGAGTCCCATAGTAATACGGGATCTAGATAAATGATAAGGCTCCGATTTATCAGAGACAGAATCCGGCTTATAGGTCTGCATTTTTTTATTGATTGTGAAATCTAAAAGAGAACCATTGAGAAATTAAGTTTCATTAAGTCATAAGGCTTAATGAAACTTAATTTCTCAATGGTTTAATTTTTATTTTAAAATAAGTATTTATGAAAACAAGAATTGGAATTTTAGGAATGGGTGGAGTAGGTGGCTATTTTGGTGGATTATTGGCCAAAGGGTATGCCGAATCTGATTCTGTTGAAATAATATTTATTGCTCGTGGCGAAACCCAGAAAGCAATAGCACAAAACGGGTTGAAAATAATTTTAGAAGAAAGCGAAATAACTGTTTTTCCTAGTATCGTTTCCGATGATTCCACAATAATTGGAAAACTGGATTACCTTATTTGCGCTACAAAAACGTATGATATTGAAGAGAGCCTTCTCTCCATTAAAAAAAATATAACCAAGAATACGGTTATCCTTCCTTTATATAATGGTGTCGATGCGCCAGAACGGATCAGTAATTTATTTCCTGATAACGAAGTTTTACGAGGATGTGTTTATATTGTTTCGATGATTGTATCTTCCGGTGTTATTAAAAAGATTGGAGCTTATGAAAAACTCTTTTTTGGATCAAGAACAGCCCCAATTGCGACATTAAATAAATTGCAGGCGATTTTTCAGAAAGCTTCAATCGAAAGCTATCTCGTTGATGATATTGAAGAAACGATTTGGGAAAAATTCATATTTATTTCGGCGTTGGCTTCCGCCACATCGTATTTAGATCAAAATATCGGGGAGATTTTAGACAGTCAATCGAGTAGAGGAGTTTACGTTTCTTTATTAAACGAAATTACCATGATTGCTGCCGTAAAAGGATTGAATTTACCTGCTGATATTATCATGCAAACAATTCTTAAATTAGAGAAAACGCCTCGTGATGCCACTTCTTCCATGCATCGGGATTTGATGGCGGGGCGAAAAATTGAACTTTTTTCTTTGACTGAGTTTGTTGTAAATGAAGGATTGAAATATGAAATTGAAACACCTACTTACCAAATGGTTTTGGATAAATTGTCAAGTGTTTCAATTCCTAATTAAATATATAAGGACTATTCTTCTTCGCCATCATTTTCCGAAGATTCTTCGTCATTTTCGTCATCAGAATCCGATTCAATTTCGAAGAAACTAAAAATAGAGCCACCATAACTTTTCTTGAAAGAGAAATTAATCATGTGGTCCAGTTTGGTGTATTTAGAATGTTCAATTACCATCATTCCATCTTGATTAAGTAATTCTTTTTCGAAAATTAAGGATACAATTTTCTCAAAGGTGGCTTGATCTAAGGCGTAAGGCGGATCTGCAAATATGATATCGTATGAAGTTTTACATCTTTCTAAATAAGTGAAAACATCACTTTTTGTGGCGGCAATATTAAAATCGAATTCCGTCGCCACTTGCTTGATAAATTTTACGCAACCAAAATCACCATCAACGGATGTGATAGGTGTACTTCCTCTAGAGGCAAATTCATAACTGATATTTCCTGTTCCGGCAAATAAATCTAATATTTTAAGTCCTTCAAAACTAAAATGGTTATTCAAAACATTGAATAACGCTTCTTTTGACATATCGGTGGTGGGACGAACGGGTAGGCCTTTTGGAGGAGAAATGCGTCTTCCTTTGTATTTTCCTGAAATGATTCTCATGAGTTGAAAAGTATAAAATGATTTCTGTTTTCGGCCTCAGAAAAATAATTGTTCCATCGCAAATCGTTTACGTCAATAAGTGAAACGTTGCGAATGTATTTGTAAGCTATTTTGAAATAATCACTTTCAGTATCAATATTTCCGATTAGTTCCAATGGAAAATTCTCTGGATTTAGGTTCAATTGTTCCGCAGTGAATAATATGTAATACAAGAAATCCTCTGGTGTCTTATAATCGAAAGAATTGAAAAGCAGTAATTTTTGGTTTTGAACCACAATGATTTCAAAATGTTCCGAATTCATATGAACGAACATTTTTTTGTCATCTTTATTTTTGGAAGCAACCAATAATTTGGAAACTAAAATACTATTGGCATGTTTGTAATCAAAAGCGCCAAACTGATCGATAAAAAAATTGTTGATATTCACGTACGGAATATAAACAGCATTCATTTCGTAATTTGCGATTTCATCAAAAGCAAAAAAGTCAGTTTTAAAAACCTTAGTGTTGTATTGCAAATAACTCCCTAGAAAGTTCTCGTCAAAAAGTGGGGCAGGAACAAACGTAGAAAGATTGTTATTGTGAATCACCAGAATCTCATCGTACGAATCCTTTAACTGAGGATAATCCCGAAAAGCATCGGCAAATAAATCCTCAATTTTTGTCGCTTTATGAAAGGTATCAAAATGCACTTCATTAAAGGAAGTAACCGTATCATTCAGCGTATCAAAGCAGCAAAACGAAAGCCCAGTCAGGGAAACCTGAATGGAAAGTTTTTTATATACCTTCTCGGTTATGTTTGTATTTTGTGTTGACATATTTGGATTTATATTCCATTTCTTCATTAGAAACTTTAAAGGAGTAAAAGCGGTGACAAACTTACAATTTTTTTTTATTCTAATGTCAATTTATGCGATTCCCTTGATTTTCATACTTATATTTGATGTTCATTTATAGCAATCCACTTCACATGACTTCCTCCTTGTTTTACAGTCTTTTACAGAAAAAATTCCCTTTTCAACCCACCTACAAACAGGATATTTTTTTTCAAAAAATTGCTATTTTTTTAACGGAACCCGATAATAGAACCATTTTTGTGCTAAAAGGGTATGCAGGAACGGGAAAAACGACAATGATTTCGACTATTGTAAATAATCTTGCAGACATTAATAAGAAATATGTTTTGCTTGCGCCAACAGGTCGTGCAGCCAAAGTAATTGCCAATTATTCGAACAAACCCGCTTTTACGATTCATAAAAAAATATATTTCCCCAAGAAATCTTCGGGTGGCGGCGTTTCATTTACGTTGCAGCAAAACAAACACAAGAATACAATTTTTATCGTCGATGAAGCTTCGATGATTTCAGATACGAATTCAGATTCTAAGTTATACGAAAACGGTTCTTTATTAGATGATTTGATTTCGTATGTGTATTCAGGAACCAATTGCAAAATGATTTTATTGGGAGATACTGCCCAGTTGCCGCCGGTGAATTTGGATATCAGTCCCGCATTAGATATTCAAACTTTGGGTATGAATTACGACAAAGAAGTAGAACATATCGAGCTTGATGAAGTAATGCGTCAGGAAGAAAATTCTGGGATTTTGCATAACGCAACTGAACTACGGGAATTATTGAAAGATTCATTTATCACGGAATTCAAATTTAATGTTCGAAAATTTAAAGATATTGTTCGATTGACCGATGGGTATGATATTCAGGATGCGATAAATTCGGCGTACAGTAATTACAGTATCGAAGACACCGCGTTTATTGTTCGTTCCAATAAAAGAGCAAATCAATACAATGAGCAAATCCGAACCAAAATCCTCGATAAAGAAAGTGAACTGTCAACGGGAGATTTCCTGATGGTGGTTAAGAACAATTATTTTTGGTTGAAAGATTCTGATGAAGCTGGTTTTATTGCCAATGGTGATATTATTGAAGTGTTGGAAATTTTCAATATCAAAGAATTGTATGGTTTTAAGTTTGCCAAAGTAAAAATACGAATGGTCGATTATCCAAGTCAGATTCCGTTTGAAACCGTTTTATTATTGGATACCATAAAAAGCGAATCACCTTCTTTAACCTATGAAGAATCCAACCGATTGTATCAGGAAGTTTTGAAAGATTATGAAGGAGAAACCAAATTCAACCAATTCCAGAAAGTGAAAGCCAATGAATATTTCAACGGCTTGCAGGTTAAATTTTCGTATGCAATAACCTGTCATAAATCGCAAGGTGGTCAGTGGAATACCGTTTTTATAGAACAGCCGTATTTGCCGGATGGAATCAATCGAGATTACATCCGATGGTTGTACACCGCTATGACCCGAGCAAAAAATAAATTATATCTGATAGGTTTTAAGGATGAGAATTTTGTGGAATGATTTTAAAAATAACCGCAAATTCGCAAATTTTTCTATTTAATGTTAAAATATATAATTTGCGAATTTGCGGTAAAAAAATAGCTATGAACATATTAAACGACTTACATAAAATATCAGGTTCTTTTTCGAATACCGAAAAAATGCCGGTGCTGTTTTTAGGACATGGCAGTCCAATGAACGCAATTGAAGAAAATCAGTTTGTTACTGGTTTTAGGAACTTGGCCAAAACGTTACCGCAACCCAATGCAATTTTATGTATTTCGGCGCATTGGTTTACCAATGGAACCAAAGTTACCGCAATGGAAATGCCAAGAACAATTCACGATTTTGGAGGTTTTCCACAAGGTTTATTTGATGTGGAATATCCTGCAAAAGGAAGTCCAGAATTAGCATTAGAAATAAAACATTTATTGACACCGGTAGAAGTAGAGCTAGACGAACATTGGGGTTTAGATCACGGAGCTTGGAGTGTAATCAAGCATTTATATCCCGAAGCCAATATTCCTGTGATTCAGTTGAGCATTGATTATACGAAATCTGGGCAATACCATTTTGATTTGGCTCAGAAAATAAGTGCGTTGCGTACCAAAGGAATCCTTATTGTAGGCAGCGGGAATATCGTTCATAATTTGAGATTGGTTGATTTTCGCAATTTTGACAAAGATAATTACGGTTACGATTGGGCGATAGAAGTAAAGGAAAAGGTAAACAACTATTTACTGGACGGAAATTTCCAACCGCTGATTGATTTTGAAAAACAAAGCAAAGCGTTCCAATTAGCAATTCCTACACCAGAGCATTATTTACCTTTGATTTATACTTTGGGATTAAAAGGAAAAACGGAAGAACTCAGTTTGTTTAATGATAAATTATTGGCGGGTTCTTTGAGTATGACTTCAGTGAAGATTGTTTGAGAGTATTTTGTGAAATAAATCTTATATTTGGAGCTTAGTAGCAATTTACAACAAACATTAATTCAATTTTAAATAGAAATTTAGTTAGTTTTAAAAACATAAATCACAATATATAAATAAATTTAGATGCAATTAAATAATGTTACAAGACTCAAGGATAATAGAACTGAATGCTATTCAATAATTGTAGAAATGACTATTACTGATTATTTGGATTTAGTAAATAATATATATCGGAAGAAAGGTGGGTTAAAAGGACAAAGAGAACCTTTGAAATCAAGTTCTGCAATGAGAATTCGTAAACAAATGGTTAAGGATATAAAATCGGGAACAATTTTACCTCCGATTGTTTTGGGGCTAATTGTAAGCGATGTAGAATTTGCAGAAATTCCTCAGATAAATTTTGAGAGATTAACAGAAATAATTAACTCTCCGAGTGATGGAAATCTAACTATAATTGATGGAATGCAAAGAACAACTGCTTTAAATGAAGCAATTGAAGAAGGTGCTAATAATTTGCAATTAATAAGAATTGAATTTTGGATATCAACAAAGCTTAATAGTTTGATTTACAGGATGTTAATACTTAATACAGGTCAAGTGCCATGGAATTTAAGAAGACAGATTGAAACCGTTTTCAGCACAATGATTAATGAAATAGCATTATCAGTACCTGAAATGGAAGTTTATACTGTGGATGATCCTAGTAGAAGAACAAAAGGGGGACAATATCACGCAAATGATTTAATTGAATTATACTTAGCGTTTGGAGGCAGAAAAGAAAAAGTTGATACAAAAGAAAGGCTTGCTGATGAATTTACTAGATTAGATTTTATTGAAGCAACTGAAAATCCAACATTTTCTGATATTTTTTATGGTTCACTAAAAAGATTAACTTTATTAGATATTCAAATTAGTAGATATCAAAGCGGTGATAATGAATATAGATTTTCAAATGGGATTGAATTATTCAAAAGCCAACCCGCAAGAGTAGGGTTTATTACCTCAATTGCAAAAAGTATTTATGGTAGACCAGGTGTCGAAAGAAGTCATGATGAAATTGAATTAATAAAGATTCAAGTATTCAAAAAATTAGATAATTTAATAGAAAAATTAGAATTGTTTAATAACACGCAACTTGGAGATTTTCTTTCTTTAAATCTTTTAAGTGAAAAGTTATCTATTAAATCTTCAAGAGTTGGAGATTTTGAAAGAGAATTTTTCACAAAATCTTTTGAAGTATTAATAGAAGAAGCAAGTAAAATTGTTTCGATGGATGTTTGTTGGCTTTCATATTAATTTCATATATATGAGAAATATGATTGCTTCGAACATAAAGGCATTTGAAAATTTAATTAATCAATTATTTGATTCTGCTAATATTATTTCAGAATTTGGAAAAAGATTTATATCGACAAATCCTGAAGAAAAAAGATGGTTATCGGAAACTGCAGTTATTGAATGTTTAAATGTTTTACCTAATGTGAGAGCTTTAAGAGTAGAATTTGATAATTTTATTTTTTTAATTTTAATAGGTGTCACGAATCAAAAATATGAATATGATTCTACAGTAATAGAAGAAAATGATAGTAACGCAGGATTAATTACTTTATTGATATCTGAAAATTACTTAAGAATCAACCCTACAATAAATTTTCTTGAGTTTGATGATAATATCATGTCACAACATAAAGATATTGACTATAAAGGACACAATTATATTGATTTATTAAATTTTTTAGAACCTTTTCAAATTTTTAAAATACCTGACAGTTCATTACTAATAAACGAGAATTTACACAGAATTTTAATTTATGTTTATTCAAATAATCCTAATAATTTAATTTTAAAATTTAATAAATCTGTTTTAGAACTTGTTTCAGATATTTCATTGGTTAGTTCAAAAAACATATCTTATGGTTTGTTACTTTATAGTTTATTATCTACAAATTATAAGCATTCGTTTTTAGAATTATACAGATTAGTAGAAAGATTATTTCCAATAAATTATTTGAAAGATCTTCACCAAAAAATAATTACTGAGCTAACATTTTTGGAATTTACATCTGAATTAGAAAATGTTACTAGTTGGAGACCTAGAGAAGACGAAGCCATCGAAAAGATATTTAGTATTTCCAGATTAAATACAAAAGAAGCATTCCGAGTATTTCTTGATTCTTCGGTATATCTTCAAACGCAAACTGATTATAAATATTTCTATAAATTAAGAAACTCTATTGTGCATTTTAGGGCTAATCATGAAGAATATGATTTAACTGATAGCCAATGGAATTTGCTAATCTTTGCAACAGTATCTTTGATAGATGAGCAATATAGTTTGTACAATAAGATATTAGAAGAATAATTTCACAGATACTTAGATGATATCTATGATATTGCAAGCACCTTAATTGTGTCGATAAAAAAATCCCCGCGAGTGCGAGCGTAACGATCGTTACTATAAAAATTACAATTAATATATTTGTGTTAGATACGAGCGGGACGCTCGCACCAGCAATTTAAAATAAGACTTTGCGACTTAGTGTCTTCGTGGCAAATTAAAACAATATAAAAATGAAAATAATAGCCGTCATTCCCGCCCGTTACGCTTCCACACGATTTCCCGCAAAACTGATGCAGGATTTGGGAGGCAAAACCGTGATTTTAAGAACGTATGAAGCCGCTATAAACACGCAATTGTTTGACGATGTTTTTGTGGTGACGGATTCAGATATAATTTATGATGAAATCATTTCTAATGGTGGAAAAGCCATCAAGAGCATCAAGGAACACGAATCAGGAAGTGATCGAATTGCGGAAGCGATTGAACATCTTGATGTTTCAGTTGTGGTGAATGTTCAGGGAGACGAACCTTTTATAGATGCGGAACCACTAGCAAAACTAATTGAAATTTTCAGACATGATGCGACTCAACAAGTCGATTTGGCTTCTTTGATGCGCGAAATAAAAAATGAGGATGAAATCCATAATCCCAATAATGTAAAAGTGGTCGTGGATCAAAACGAATTTGCGTTGTACTTCTCGCGTTCGGTAATTCCATATGCAAGAGAGAAAAATGTGGGTGTTCGTTATTTTCAACACATCGGGATTTATGCATTTAGAAAACAGGCATTATTAGATTTTTACCATTTACCGATGAAATCTTTGGAAGCATCCGAAAAACTGGAGCAATTGCGCTATTTAGAATTTGGAAAACGCATCAAAATGGTCGAAACCACTCATATTGGAATTGGAATTGATACTCCGGAAGATTTAGAAAAAGCCAGAAAGATGTTGTAAATTAATTTTCATTTTCTTGCTCAAAGTATCCTTTCGATTTTATTTTAGTGGAGAAAAAATTTAAAAATAACACCACAAAAAATAAAAATAACAGCGCTTGCGTGCTTACCAAAAATTTACCCTGAGTGGTTACCGGATAGAAATCTCCGTAACCAATGGAAGATGAAGTTATGATACTGAAATAAACAGCATCAAACCAGTTGCTAAAAGGTTTATTCAAATAACTGTCACAAGAATATAAAACGGCGTAGGCAAAAACAATTTCCAGATAGTTAAGGAAAAGTAATAACATGGATCTTTTGTAAGACCGTGGTTTTGAAAATAAGTCGGAAGCAAAAATCAATGTTGGTATATACAAGATCGTTTCCAGTAAAACATAAACTAGAAGTGCAACAAGAAATGGGTTGTTGTGTAAACCGCTTACTAAAAGCACTAAAGGGAATGTGACTTTAAGTAAAACATAAAAATCTACTGCCAAATCCTCATATTCAGCTCCTTTTTTAAAAGCAAAAAATTTGATGTAAATTCCCGGAAACAGCAATTGGGAAGAGGACAGAAATAAACGAACCATTTTTTCTATTCCATTATCATCCTGATGATCGTTGTTCCAAATCGCTTTTATATTTTGAATGCGCTTCTCAACAGGATTAAATTCAGGTTTTGCAACCTTGGAAATATTTCCCAACAGCAATTTTTTTATGATTTTTTTCATCTAATTATCGATTAGGGAATACTATCTAAATGTACAAAATAATTCCCGCAACTCTAAAAGCGCAAGTCGAACTTTTACTACACGAGCTTTTCAATTACGATTAATTCATTGTGAAGTTCAATTCTTGGAATAGTTCTCATTTTAAATTGATGTTCATAAAAATCAGCCACATATTTTTTATTTCTCATATTTTGTGTTTCATTCATAATCATTGTATTAAAAAGTACGAAGCCTTTATTTTTTAAATGATAACAAATGCGATTGATAAAAAAAGTTTCAAATAGAAAGTTAGGCATAGTAGTATCTTGAAAAATATCGATAATTATCAAATCGTACTTCTTTTTGTTTTTTAAAACAAATTCAAAAGCGTCTCCAATTACAATTTCCAAATTTTTAATTTCATCAAGCTTAAAATATTTATTTGCTATTTTGATTATTTCAGAATCAAGTTCAACACCCGTTATTTTTCCTTCAAATTTAATTTCATCAACCAAAGTTTTTATAACACTTCCACCGGCAACACCCAGAACTAAAATGGAATCCATGGCAGTAATTTTTTCGTAACCAATGTTTTTCAGACCAACTTTCAAAATGCGTTGCAAACTGCCATACGAATAATTAGTATTTTCCGAATCTAAAACCAACTCACCATTTGCCCAAGTCACTTCTATGGATTTACTCAGAGCCGATTTTGCCTCATAAATTTTTATAGGAATAAGGTAACTGAAAAGTTTTTTAATCATAAGTTGCAGTTTTTCTCAAAAATAAGATTTAAATTATTTATTTTGTATTAAAATAAATATAAGAATGAAGAAACAATTGTACGAATGGATATTTTTCAAGCTTATGGGTTGGAAAATTGAAGGTTCAATAGATCCAGCTATAAAGAAATGTGTCATGATGGTCATGCCTCACACGAGTGCGCATGATTTTTATCTGGGTATTTTTACCAGAGGAATTACGGGTTTAGAGATGAATTGGGTGGGTAAAAAAGAATTGTTCCGTTTTCCATTAGGATTTTATTTTAGATATATGGGAGGAGAGCCATTGGATAGAGCAGGAGGACTAAATAAAGTAGATTCGATTGCAGCTATTTTTCAAAGAAAAGAAACTTTCCGACTTGCCGTGCTTCCTGAAGGAACTCGAAAAAAAACGACTATTCTTAAAACAGGTTTTTATTATATAGCGCTGAAAGCAAATGTTCCGATAATTCCAGTTGCTTTTGATTTTGGAAAAAAAGTCGTCAATTTGGGAAAACCGTTAATGCCAAATGGTAATCTAGAGGAGGACTTAATTATTTTGAATAAACATTTTATCGGCGTACTTGGCAAAGTTCCCGAAAAGGGATTTAAAGCATAAGTTTTAATTAAAAGACAAATCCTTTAATTTGGGTTAAAAACCTTAAAAGTTCCATTCTTATAAAAAAATACAATTTTTTCTACTTCGCTAGAAAAAACATCTTTTGGCATATTTTGATTTTCCATTTTTTTTGTTTCCAATGAATTTCTATTCATTGGATTCTGTATTTCGGAAAATAAGTTTTCTGAAATTTTTTCTTCCTTCAAAGGAGTAGGGATATTTTGTTTTAAAACATCCTCCACTTGGTTTTCTCTTTTTTCAATATTGAGGGTGTTTTTTGGAAATGTTCCTTTGCCATTCAAAATCCAGTACAAATCTACTTCTGGAAAAACTTCTAAAATTTTAAGAATAAAATCTAAGCTTGGTTTGTTTCTGCCGGAAAGCAGGTGAGACAAACTCGAGCGTTGAACCCCAATTTTATCGGCAAAAGAAGAAGCATTCAGGCTATAATAATCCAGTATGATTTCTAATCTTTTTATAAAATCCTCTATGTTTACCATTGTAAATTATATTTTAAAACAAGCTAGTTACAAATGTAATCAAAATAAATCAAATCGCCAAAATTAAAAGTGTAAAATGGTTTTTTTAGTGTAATAGTGGCGAAGTATTAGTTTATTAAAGACACCTTAAGTCATTGATAATTAACAAATAGATACATTAAAATAAAACAGGTGACAATTGTCAATAGTAATGAACTTATTTAAACGAATAACGGAAGTAGAACTGTTTACAGATCTAAAATATTTCAAATTAATATTGTTTACAAATGTAAATATAAAGATGTTTACTTTTGTAAATCAAATAATACGGTATGAATTTAGAAGAGTTATTTACGGAATTTAAAGAAGAATCTATAGAGGGTCGTTACATTACCATAGATTCAATTGAGCCTTTATTGCAGAAATTAAACAGGGATAATCAACTTAAAATTGTTGGTAAATCAGTGCTTGAAAAAGCAATTTATTCCTATCAAATTGGAATTGGAAAAACCAGAATTTTTCTTTGGTCGCAAATGCATGGAAATGAAGGCACAACAACTAAAGCACTTTTTGATTTTTTATATGTGCTAAACAGTGATTCAGAATTGGCAAAACAATTCCTGAAAACATTCACTTTTTGTTGTATTCCAATGTTAAATCCCGATGGAGCGTCTTTATATACGCGTGAAAATGCGAATAAAGTCGATTTGAATAGAGATTCTCAAGACCTTACGCAACCAGAAAGTAAGGTTTTAAGAGCTGTTTTTGAGGGTTTTGCTCCTGATTATTGTTTTAACCTCCATGATCAACGCACAATCTTTGGAGTAAGTGATACGGGCAAACCGGCTACCTTATCCTTTTTGGCGCCTTCTTATAATGAGGAACGTGAAATAAATGAATCCAGGTTGAAAGCAATTAACTTGATTGCAGGAATAAATGATGTTTTGCAGGAGTATTTACCATATCAGATTGGTCGTTTTGATGATTCTTTTAATATTAATTGTATTGGAGATACTTTTCAGAATTTAGGAGTTCCTACTTTATTATTTGAAGCAGGGCATTTTCAGGATGATTATCAGAGAGAAGAAACGAGAAAATACGTTTTCATGGCCTTAGTTTCTAGTTTTGCGATACTTAGCGAAAACGATATAGTTGATAATGGAATTGACAAATATTTGAATATTCCTCAAAATAAAGTCGTTTTTTATGATTTTATATACAAAAACATCAAGATAAATTATGATGGTAATGAAATAATCACCAATTTTGCAGCACAATACAAAGAAGAATTAATTGAAAATCAGATTTGTTTCAATGCCTACATAATACAAGTGGGTGATTTGGAAAATTATTTCGGTCATTTTGACTATGATGCTAAAGGAGCACTATATAAAGATGAATTTGATAACTTTCCGAAATTAAATCAAAAAGCTGATTTTTATTTAGATAATGACATAAAAGTTGTTAACGGAATGATAAAAATATAATTTTAGTATCATTTTGTTGTTTTTTATGTATATTTTTATACTTTGTAATAGTGATTAGTAATAAAAATTAAAGAATTATGAGTAAGTTTCGTTTAGATGAAGTAGATCACCAGATATTAGATATGTTGATAGATAATACAAGAGTTCCATTTACAGATATAGCAAAAAAATTGTTAATTTCTGCTGGAACGGTACATGTCAGAGTTAAAAAAATGGAAGATGCAGGAATTATAATGGGATCTTCTTTAGTTCTCGATTATGATAAATTAGGGTATTCTTTTATTGCTTATGTTGGTGTTTTTCTTAACAATACATCTCAAACGAAGTTTGTTTTGGAAAGAATTAACGAAATTCCTTACGTAACAGTTGCTTCCGTGACTACAGGTAAGTTTAATATTTTCTGTAAAATTAGAGCGAAAGATACCAAACATGCTAAAGATGTAATTTTTATGATTGATGATATCGATGGTGTTTACAGAACTGAAACTATGATTTCTCTAGAAGAAAGTATCAATGATAAAAAGCGATTAATGCATACTATTTTTAAAAACATGTAATTAATCTTGAATGCTATATTTTAAAATATAACCTCAAGTTAATTCTTGGGGTTTTTTTTACGACAATTTTTCCTATTAAACCAACCACAATTGAATTATGTACACACTACCAAAAATCGAACGTTTTAATCAAGACGTTCTTTCGAAATACAACATTTATAATAGTGTTTTTATAACATTGCCGTTTGATTCTATAGATAATACGGGTGTTTTACTTCCTTTATTTACGGATGTTTGCGATACGGGTTTTAAAAAACAAGAGACTCCTAAAGAAATTGTAGATTTTTTTGCTAAAAAATATTTGCATAGCGCTTCAGAAACGGACAAAATTGATTTGATGTTTCGTTTTATTCAATATATTGAACGTCAAATCGTTTTATTTGATGCGATTGAAGATGCTGCTTTTCCGGTGGTTAACAATATGGAAGGAATAGGTTCTTTGAGAGATATTAAAGAGAAGTCAGAGGCTAAAGATAAGGAGGAGGAGCTGATTGATTTTTTAGAGAACTTCAATGTACGAACGGTTTTGACTGCTCATCCAACACAGTTTTATCCTGGAGCTGTATTGGGTATTATCAATGATTTAACGGATGCAATCCGAACAAATAACCTGTTAGATATCAAACAATTATTAGCTCAATTAGGTAAAACCCCGTTTATAAAAAACGAAAAGCCCAATCCTTATGATGAAGCAGTCAGTTTGATTTGGTATCTTGAAAATGTATTTTATGAAACTTCCGGCGAGATGGTTCATTATCTTCAAAAGAATATTTTTCACGGAAATTCGATTAATAATCCATTAATTAAACTCGGATTTTGGCCCGGCGGCGATCGTGATGGTAATCCATTTGTGACTACAGAAATTACTTTGAAAGTTGCGGAGCGTTTGAGAACGTCGATATTGAAATGCTATTATATTGAAATTAGAAATTTAAAAAGAAAGTTAACTTTTTCAGGTGTAGATGTTTTGGTGTCTGAACTTGAATATAAACTTTACAGATCAGTGTTTTATTCTCGAGGTGACATTTTTATCACTTTGAATGAGTTTAATGAGCAATTAAATAAAATAAAGCAAATTATTATAGATCAACATCAATCTTTATATTTAGATGAAGTTGATGCACTTCTTATTAAGGTGAATTTATTTGGTTTCCATTTTGCTTCTTTAGATATTCGTCAAAACAGTAAAATACATGACACGGTTTTTAATGATGTAGTGAAATATTATTTAAAATCAAATCCTTCTGTTTTTCCGGAGAATTATTTTCAATTGACAGAAGAAGAAAAGCTTGACGTGGTTTCTAATGTTAGCGGTAATCTTGATTCGAATGTATTCGAAAACGAAATGACACGTTCTACTATTGAGTCTATTCAGGCCATAAAAACGATACAGGAGAAGAACGGGGAATTTGGCGCAAACCGTTACATCATTAGCAATAATGAAAGTGCACTTAATGTAATGGAAACCTTTGCTCTTTTCAAATTAAGCAACTGGGAAAACCCATCAGTTGACATCATTCCTCTTTTTGAATCAGTTGATGATTTGCAAAATGCGCATGCTATCATGGAGAAATTGTATACCAATTCTGCTTATGCTGAACATCTTAAAGATAGAAATAACAAGCAAACAATAATGCTTGGTTTTTCTGACGGTACGAAAGACGGAGGTTATTTAATGGCAAATTGGAGTATTTACAAAGCAAAAGAAGAGCTTACTGAAATCTCCAGAAAATATGGTATAAAAGCCATCTTTTTTGATGGTCGCGGTGGTCCGCCAGCCCGTGGTGGGGGAAAAACGCATAAATTCTACGCTTCATTAGGTCCAAACATTGAAAATAATGAAATTCAGATTACCGTACAAGGGCAAACAATAAGTTCTAATTTTGGAACTTTGGATTCTTGTCGTTATAATTTAGAGAATTTATTAAGTGCGGGTGTCACTAATCAGGTTTTTAGTAAAGGTCAAAATGAGTTGACAATCAATGAAAAAGAAATTTTAGATCAACTTGCGGAATTGGGTTATGAGAAATATTTGAGTTTCAAGAATCATCCTAAATTCATTCCATATTTGGAACAAATGAGTACTTTGAAATATTATGCCAAAACAAATATTGGTAGCCGACCTTCAAAAAGAAGTAAATCAGAAAGTTTAGATTTTGCTGATTTGAGAGCAATTCCTTTTGTAGGATCTTGGAGTCAATTGAAACAAAATGTGCCTGGTTTTTTTGGGGTTGGTTCTGCCTTGAAACATTTTGAGGACACCAATCAATGGGATAAAGTGCAAAGTGTCTATGATAATTCGTTATTTTTTAAAACGCTTCTTGAGAACAGTATGATGTCATTGGCTAAATCCTTTTTTCCATTAACGGCTTATATGAGAAAAGATCCTGAATTTGGAGAATTCTGGCAAATTATTTATGATGAATTTTTAGAAACAAAACGATTATTGTTGAAAATAGCCGGTCATAAAGCACTAATGGAAAATTATCCTGATGGTAAAGCTTCAATTGATATTAGAGAACATATTGTATTGCCGCTGTTGACTATACAACAATATGCTTTATTGAGAATTAATGAAATTAATAAAGAGGAAAACCCGAATATAGATTTAATTAAAGTGTATGAAAAAATTGTGACACGTTCTCTTTTTGGAAATACAAACGCAAGTAGAAATTCAGCTTAATATAAAAATATGGAATCAAATCAACTGCCCGTAAATGAATATGCCGCGTTTTATTCACCCTATATTAATGCTTTAGGCAATGTGGATTTACTAGAAGAATTAGAAATTTGTCTGCATGATTTTATCAAATTTGTGCAAAACATTCCCATGGATAAATTTGATTTTCGCTATGCCGAAGGCAAATGGACAATCAAGGATATTATTCAACACCTTATTGATGCCGAACGTGTTTTTAGTTATCGCGCCCTTCGAATTTCAAGAAATGATAAAACGCCTTTGCCGGGCTTTGAAGAGAATGATTATGTAGATAATACAAATGCAAACGCAAGAAGTATCCAGGATTTGTTAACGGAGTTTTCTGCTGTAAGGCAGTCTACTTTGTTGCTTTTCAAAAGTTTCTCAGAGGAACAGTTAAAAAGAATGGGAATAGCTTCTAATGCCGATGTTTCTGTACGAGCCATTGGTTTTATTATCATTGGCCATCAAAAACACCATCAAAAAGTTTTTCAAAAAAGGTATTTGTAGTTTAGTCTAAAAATGTGGACCAAATTTTCAATTTATTTTCAAAAGACATAGTATTAGCGGGACTTGTAGAAGGCATAACAAAATAAGTAATGCCTTCTATTTGTCCAAATTTTTTCAAAAAGTATTTGTGGCTTTCTTTTCCGTTGAAAACTATTTTAGTAATAGCAGGAAATTTATTAAAGAGCGATTCAAAATCATTTTCTTTGTGATTTTTAATATGAATATCCAGACTTCCTTTTCTTTCACAATTTTCTAGCACATCCCATAATCCGATTTTATTCGTTTGGAGTAATTCTATCTTTTCTTTAAAAATTTCTGAAATTGGTAATCCATCCAATAGTGTATAGATGATTTTCCAGAAATGATTTCTTTGATGAGCATAATATTCCTGTTTGGAAAGAGAAGCCACTCCAGGCATAGTTCCTAAAATCAAAATTTCAGTGGAAGAATTTATAAAAGGAGGAAATGAATTTATCATGTTAAATTAAAATGTTTTTTTCTTTTTCGATTATGGCTAAACCGATTCTAATTGTATCGTAGGAAAGTTGTGCTTCAAAAAAGTCGAAGTAAGGTTTCAAAGTAGTAGGGAATTCCAGTTTAATTTGTGCTATCTTAATTTTAGAGACTTCCGCTTCCGAAGCGAATGTACTTAAATCGATTTCATGTCCATCCACATATAATTTGGCTAAATGAGAAATGATTGTAGTAAGGCCTAATTTTCTTTTGGCTGCAATCTCTTCTGCAGAAAGACCATCTTGAAATAAAAGTAGCGTTTCTTTATAAGTTGTAGCCTCTTTCTTTTTCTTACTATTTTTAGATTTCTGAAAATCAATGATAGCTTTTATAAATGCATCTCCGTATTTTTCGAGTTTTGCTTTCCCAACGCCATCAATTGTTATTAATTCTTCGTCGCTCATTGGTCTTTCGGTTTCCATTTGGCGCAAAGCCGCATCGCTAAAAATCACATAAGCGGGAACATTTTCTTTTTTGGAAATTTCGTAACGTAATTTTCTAAGAGTTTCAAAAAGAGAATTAGCAACGGATTTGCTTTTTACTACATTGATTTCAGATTTATCAATGTTGATTTTCTGAACAGTTGTCAATTGTACTTTTTCTCCTTCAAATAGTACTTCAGCAGCTAAAGATGTTAATCGGATTTTATTTTGTTGATGGAAAGCGATTTCGCAAATCCCTTGATTTATTAACTGAATGATGTATTGGTTCCAGTCGTGCCAAGAGATATCGTTACCCACGGCATAAGTTTTTAGATTTTGATATCCTTTTTCGAAAATATAAGCATTTTTTGATCCACGCAAAAAATCAATAATAACAGGCAGCGGTTCGGTTTCCTGCAAACGAATAATCGCAGACAATGCCTTTTGGGCAATAATAGTTCCGTCAAAAAAGGCAGGTGGATTTTTGCAAATGTCGCAATTCCCACAATTTTCGGTAACCAATTCCCCGAAATAAGAAAGCAATATTTTTCGGCGACAGCTCAAAGCATCCGCGTATTGTTTCATTCTTTCCAGTTTTGCCAATTGCACCTCGGCATTTAAACCCTGTGAGGCAAATTTTTGAAGTTGAATTACATCGCCATAACTTTCGAACAAAACCGTTTCTGAAGGTAATCCATCCCGACCGGCACGACCAATTTCCTGGTAATATCCTTCTATGTTTTTGGGTAAATTATAATGAATAACCCAGCGCACATTTGATTTGTCAATACCCATTCCAAAAGCTATTGTAGCACAAACCACCTGACAATCATCGTTAATGAATTCATCTTGGGTTTTGGAACGAATTTTATTATCCAAACCTGCATGATATGCTTTTGCATTGATGCCAATTTTCTGTAGTTTCTCGGCGAGTTCTTCGGTTGTTTTGCGGCTCAAGCAATAAACAATGCCAGACTCATTTGGCTTTTCTTTTATAAAATCTATAATTTGTTTTACTCTGTCTAAAGCGGGACGCACTTCTAAACTTAAATTTTTTCTGTCAAAAGAAGCGACAAAAGTTCTAGGATTGACCAAGTTTAATTGATCGCTAATATCCTTGCGTGTAGCTTTATCCGCAGTGGCTGTTAAAGCTAAGATTGGAGTAGAAGGGAAGCGTTTTTTTAGATAACCCAAGTTAGTATAAGCAGGACGAAAATCATGTCCCCAAGCCGAGATGCAGTGGGCTTCATCAATAGCTATGAGACTTATGTTTAAACTATTGAAAATATTATCCAGATAGGATAAACTTTCAGGGGCTACGTAAACTAATTTTATTTGGTTTGATTTTAAGCTTTCAATATAAAATTGACGTTCGTCTTCCGTTTGGCTACTGTTGATAAAACAGGCTGCAATACCATTAGCTTTAAGACTATCAACCTGGTCTTTCATCAACGCAATCAGGGGAGAGATTACTATTGTAATTCCGGGTAAAATTAACGCGGGTAGTTGAAAACAGATTGATTTTCCTCCACCAGTTGGCATAATTGCCAATGTATCATGACTATTGAGAATACAATTTATAATGTCTTCCTGATTGGGTCTGAATTTTTCAAAACCAAAGTTTTCTTTAAGCGTGGCGTGTAAAATAGACGTTGTCATTTTGGCTTTGTATTTTGAATTCTAAATTTAAAAAAAAAGGAACTCATGGAGAGTTCCTTTTATGTTTTTTTCAACGCATTTTTTAATCCTCGTCTTCGTCTTCATCGTCAAAATCATCTGATAATACTTTTTTATCATCATCATCTTCGTCCCCGTCTTCTGAATCAGTGTCTGGTTTGTCTAGATTATCATCGTCATCATCATCATCTTCAATTGCATCATCGTCATCAAGTTCAATTCCGCTAATTGGCTCTACAACATTATCAATTTCATCATCTTCATCATAATTTTCAATTCTGTCAGCGAGTTTTGTACTGACTTTTACTAAATAAATAGTATCTTCAGTTCGCACTTCTACAGCTTCAATTAATTCGTTTTTAGCATTTCTAAAACGTACAATGTTCGAATCATCATAACCATCAGGAAATTTTTCAACCAAAAGGTTCAAAATTTCATTGGTAAGTTTTGCGTAATCTACAATTACTCTTTTCATAAAGGTTATTCTATAAATCTAATAAATAAGCGAAAATTAAAGGTGCTACAATTGTAGCATCGGACTCAATAATAAACTTTGGAGTTTTTATATCTAATTTACCCCAAGTAATTTTTTCGTTCGGTACCGCTCCAGAGTACGAACCATAACTGGTTGTTGAATCTGAAATCTGACAAAAGTAACTCCAAAACGGAATATCATGCATTTCCATATCTTGATACAACATTGGAACAACACATATTGGAAAATCACCGGCAATTCCACCACCAATTTGGAAGAAACCAACACCGTTAGTACTGTTTTTTGGATACCAATCTGACAAGAAAACCATGTATTCAATACCGGATTTCATTGTAGAAGCTTTCAAATCACCTTTGATAACATACGACGCAAAAATATTTCCCATTGTGCTATCTTCCCATCCTGGTACTATAATAGGTAAGTTTTTCTCAGCGGCTGCGTACATCCAACTGTCTTTCAAGTCAATTTCGTAATATTCTTCAAGAACGCCTGAAAGCAACATTTTGTACATAAATTCATGCGGAAAATATCTTTCTCCTTTGTCATCAGCATCTTTCCATATTTTATAAATATGTTTTTGCAAACGACGGAATGCCTCATGCTCTGGAATACAAGTATCAGTCACACGGTTTAATCCTCTTTCTAGTAAATCCCACTCATCCTGTGGAGTCAAATCTCTATAATTCGGTACTCTTTCGTAATGTGAATGAGCCACTAAATTCATAATATCTTCTTCAAGATTTGCACCTGTACAAGAGATAATATGAACCTTATCCTGACGAATTATTTCAGAAAATATCTTTCCAATTTCGGCTGTACTCATTGCACCAGCCATGCTCACCATCATTTTGGCACCATTTGCTAATTGTTGTTCGTATGCTTTTGCAGCATCAACTAAAGATGCAGAATTGAAATGCAAATAATGCTTTTCAATAAACTGACTGATAGGTCCTTTACTCATTTTATTGGATTTAAATATTTAAAAATTAATTATTTGAATCTATGCTATATTCAAATATAATGAATTTTTAAATTGACTAATTGTGTATTTAATTATTTATTTTTTGTCGTAACCTAAAATTTTTAATACGTCTTCTGATGTTTGCTGTTCCGAAAATACTTCCGTTGCAAGGATCCCATTTTCATCGCGATCAATTAAAATATGTTTGGGTTGAGGAATCAGACAGTGATGTAGACCTCCATATCCGCCAATAGTTTCCTGATAGGCTCCAGTATTGAAAAAACCAATATATAATGGTTTTTCTTTGTTGTATTTTGGTAAATAAATGGCATTCATATTCTGTTCAGAATTGTAATAATCATCGCTATCACAGGTCATTCCGCCCAATAATACTCTTTCATAAGTTTCATTCCAACGGTTGACAGCCAGCATAATGAAACGCTTGTTTATTGCCCAAGTATCAGGTAAAGTTGTGATAAAAGAGGAGTCAATCATGTTCCATTTCTCTCTGTCATTTTGTTGTTTTTGATACAATATCTGATAAATGGCACCGCCACTTTCTCCAACTGTAAAAGATCCAAATTCAGTAAAAATATTTGGAACATCTACTTCTGCTTCGTCACAGGCAATTTTTATCTGATTGATAATTTCGTCAATCATATATTGATAATCATACTCAAATGCCAATGAATTTTTGATAGGAAAACCACCACCAATATTCAATCCATCAAGCGTAGGACATTCTTTTTTTAATGCAATATAAACTTTGATACATTTTACTAATTCATTCCAGTAGTAAGCATTGTCATTTATACCTGTGTTGATAAAAAAGTGCAACATTTTAAGTTCCAATTTTTTATTTTCCTGAATTTGTTTTTTGTAAAAATTTACAATGTTTTTGTATCCAATTCCTAATCTTGAAGTGTAGAACTCAAATTTAGGTTCTTCCTCGGCAGCAATACGAATTCCGATTTTGAATTTCCCTTTTATTTGTTCTTGTAAAAGATCCAGCTCTTCATAATTATCAATAATTGGAATTGCATTTTTATGACCATTATTGATAATTCGCGCAATATTTTCGATGTACTGATCTCTTTTGAAACCATTACAAATTACATAAGTGCTTTTGTTGATTTTACCGTTTGCCAATAAATTTTCAACGATGTTGATATCAAAAGCAGAGGAAGTTTCAATGTGGATATTGTTCTTGAAAGCTTCATTCATAATGTATTCAAAATGAGAGCTTTTCGTGCAATAGCAGTAATAGTATTTTGCCTCATATTTATTTTTCTCCATTGACTTACGAAACCAGCTTTTGGCTTTGTTGATGTTATTGGATATTTGAGGCAGGTAGGTAAACTTTAATGGCGTACCATATTGTTCAACAAGTTTCATCAAATCAATATTGTGAAACTGAAGATTATCTTTGTTTAATGTAAACTCTTCTTGAGGGAAATAATAAGTTTGATTTATTAAATCAGAATATTTTGTATTCATTTGATATTTAATATTTTAGATTGAAAGTAATGTAAAAATAAACTAATCTAAAATTCAAACCCGAATATTTGCATAAATAATTTGAAGCTTTTCATGATCTGCTTTCAAATATTGGAAAATATCAAAACTAAAGTTTCCTTTAATAGAATAAAAACGTTTCAACATTCTTAGAAAAGACATGTTGTTTCTGCTTTTATTGGAACTATAATTTATTTTGTTTTGACTTTTTTTCATCGTGGCAAATGTAAAAAATATTATATACGCAATGCAATCCTTTTTATTAAAAATATAATTATGATTTATAATCTTGGAAGGCTTGAAGAATTAATTCATTTTCAACAGATTGATTAATTTTGATTTTCCCTATTCCTTCAATTAATGCAAATTGAATGGTGCCATATTCATTTTTTTTGTCATGAATCAGTAGTTCCAGAATTGGTTCTATGTCATTTTCATCAAATAGGATGTCTTCATAAATACTCTTTATGGTAGATTTTATTTGAATATATTCCTCCTGCTTGATTAGTTTTTTATGCAGTGAGATATAACTTTCCAATATCATTCCAGCAGCTATCGCTTCGCCGTGTAATAAAGTAGTCTTGTTTTCATTTTCCAGAAAATAACTTTCTATAGCATGACCCAAAGTATGACCAAAATTCAGCGATTTACGAATGTTTTTTTCAGTAGGATCTTGCTTAACAATTTCATTTTTTATTTCAACTGAACGATAAATTAATTCATCAAAATCAGCAAAATCGATAGCTTTTAAATCCAAAAATTGCTCCCAATACGCTTTATCATATATCAATCCGTGTTTCAGCATTTCAGCAAGTCCGGAACGCATTTCGTTTTGCGGTAAAGTTTCTAGATATTGCGTATCTATAAGCACCATTTTAGGCACATTGATAACGCCAATTTGATTTTTTAAATTCCCTAAATCAACTCCATTTTTTCCGCCTACCGAAGCATCAACCATAGAAAGTAGAGTGGTGGGGATGTGAATAAAGTCAACTCCTCTCTTGAATGTTGAAGCAACAAAGCCACCGAGGTCCGTTACAACTCCACCACCTAAATTAATAACAAGGCTTTTTCTGTCGGAACCAAGTTCAGTAAGTACATTCCAAATTTGGACACAAGTTTCAATGTTTTTATTTTGTTCACCTGCTTCGAATTCAACGATTTCAATAGTAAGTTCTGTTTCTAAAAAGGGCAGAAAATTTGGCAAACAAAACTCATTGGTATTACTATCTACAATAATAAATAGATTCGAATACTTATTTTCTTTTAGATAAAGGTTAAGTGCTTCATATCCTTTTTCATTGAAATAGATTGGGTAATTGTTGGCTTGAATTGTTTGCATCTTTGTTGATTAATTGAAAGCGCAAAATAAGGTAATTTTTGCTAAATAATATTGAAAACTCTCTCTATATTTGTACAAAAATTCAACAAATAATGGAAAAAATATTTGATAATACACAAGTTGCCTTTGCATTAAAAAGTGATACCGAGCTTGACAGAGCTTATTTTCTTTTTAAAATGATTGACAATCAACCTTTGGTTCGAATAGGGACTGCTGTTACCAATTTTGCTTTAAAAGCAAATCTTCCAGTTGAAGGTTTGATTCGTGCTACTGTTTTTGATCATTTTTGCGGAGGAGTAAATGAAGTGGACTGTCTTTCTGTCGTGGATAAAATGTATACTAAAGGCGTTTCTTCGGTATTGGATTATTCTGTAGAAGGAAAAGAAGAAGAAGATCAGTTTGATGCTGCCCTCGAAATGACTTTGAAAACCATAGAATTTGCCAAAGAACGCAAAGCAATTCCCTTTGCAGTTTTTAAACCAACTGGTTTTGGACGTTTTGAATTGTATGAAAAATTAGGAGAAAAACAAACCTTAACAACCGAAGAACAAGCGGAATGGAATAGAGTAGTAGCACGTTTTGACTTAGTTTGTAAAGATGCCCATTCTAAAAATGTAGCTCTTCTTATTGATGGTGAAGAAAGTTGGATGCAAGATGCAGCTGATGATTTAGTGACGGACATGATGCGTAAATACAATAAAGAAAAAGCCATTGTTTTTAATACATTACAAATGTACCGTTGGGATCGTTTGGATTATTTGAAAAAATTGCACGAACAGGCTAAAAAAGAAGGATTCTTTATAGGATTGAAATTGGTTCGCGGCGCTTATATGGAAAAAGAAATTGTAAGAGCTAACGAGAAGGGATATATATCGCCGCTTTGTCCATCAAAGGAAGATACAGATGAAAATTATGATACTGCTGTTCGCTATATGGTTGATAATATTGATACCATGGCTATTTTTGCAGGAACACATAATGAGTCAAGTACTTATACGCTAATGGAATTAATGCAAGAGAAAGGCATTAAAACCAACGACGATCGAGTTTGGTTTGGTCAATTATACGGGATGAGTGATAATATCAGTTATAATTTAGCCGCTCACGGTTATAATGTGGCTAAGTATTTACCTTTTGGTCCTGTCAAAGATGTTATGCCATATTTGATTCGTCGTGCCGAAGAAAATACATCTGTAGCGGGGCAAACCAGTCGTGAGTTGTCTATGATTAAAGCGGAAAGAAAAAGAAGAAAAGGGAAATAGGATAGTGATCAGTGATCAGTTTTTAGTATTCAATTATATTAGAATCTATAAAAATTTTCATAAAAAACTCCATTCAGTTTACAGAATGGAGTTTTTTTACGTCAAATTGATAACGAATACTACGAATTGCTAAACTGCAGATTACTTAAATTTTTATACATTCCATTTTCTAAAGCAATTAATTCCTGATGTGTTCCTTGCTCTGTGATTCTTCCTTTATCCAAAACTAAAATTTGATCTGCACTTCTAATAGTGGAAAGACGGTGAGCAATAATAATACTGGTTCTTCCTTGCATTAAAATTTCTAATGCTTCCTGAACTAGTTTTTCACTTTCGCTGTCTAATGATGATGTGGCTTCATCCAGAATCAAAATGCTTGGGTTTTTTAACAATGCTCTTGCAATAGCAATACGCTGTCTTTGCCCACCAGACAATTTAATTCCTCGTTCACCTACAATTGTTTCAAATTTTTCGGGAAAACTTTCAATAAAATTATAAGCATTGGCTTGTTTCGCCGCTAAAATAATTTCTTCTTCGGTGGCGTTTGGTTTTCCGTAGGCAATATTTTCTCTAATGGTTCCTCCAAATAAAATTACATCTTGCGGAACGATACTCATGTTCCCGCGAAGCTTTTCTAAATCATAATCATAAATATTTTTCCCATCAACCAATATTTCTCCTTCTTCAATATTATAAAAACGTAATAATAAGGAAGCAATAGTCGATTTTCCGGTTCCACTTGGTCCTACAATCGCTATTTTTTGACCAAAATTAGCGGTAAAACTGACGTCTTTCAATACTTTGATTTCTTTTCTCGAATGATAACTGAAAGCTACATTTTTGAACGTGACATTCCCTTTTATTTTTTTGTTTTCAGCAGTGTTTTGAACCGAATTAATTTTTTCAGGAGTTTCATCCAATAATTCAAAAACACGTTCTGTTGCGCCAATCGCTTTTTGGATTTGGGCATAAAGTTCCGCAATTCCTCCAAAAGAAGCTCCCACAAAAGTGGAGTATAAAACAAATGAAATTAGTTGGCCCACACTCATTTCTCCACTGATGCTTAAACGAACACCGTACCAAACCACGGCAACAATGGCTCCAAAAAGACAAAAAATGATAAATGAGGCGAAGTAACCTCTATATTTCCCTCCTTTAATAGCTATTTTAACTACCTCTTTTATTTTTCCGTTATAGCGGGCAATTTCATACCATTCATTGGCGAAAGCTTTAACAATAGTAATTCCTTGCATAGTTTCTTCAACAATAACCTGGCTTTCAGCAACTTTATCTTGAACGTTTTTTGAATATTTTCGAATAAATCGACCAAAAATAACTGCAGCAATAGCAACAAGCGGCACTACTGATAACATCAATAACGTTAATTTTATACTTTCGTTAGCCAATAAAAGAACGCCCCCGATAATTAGAATGAATTGTCTTAAGAATTCGGCAATTGTTGACGTTAAGGTGTCTTGTATTTGGGTTATATCAGAACTAATTCTACTGTTCAATTCACCAACACGTTTTTGTGAAAAGAACGACATGGGCAACTTTACTAGATTACTATAGAGTGCTAATCTTAGATTTGCTAAAGTATGTTCCGTGAAATTGACAAATAACGACAGTCTGAAAAAGGAGAAAATAGATTGGAAAAATAAAATAACTAGCAAACCCAAAGCGATAGTATTCGCCTGAGAATTGTCTTTGTTTTTTACACAATCGATAAGCATTCCCATTAATTTAGGGAAAGCTAAAGCAGTTGCACCGGTAAATAATAGAAAAACTAAACCAACATAAAATTTCCAACGATGATTTCCTGCATATTGAAAAATAATTGTCGCTTTATTGAGCGAACTTGCAGTAATTTTTGACTTTGGTAAATCGTTTTCTTTGAATCTTGCCATGTTTTATTATTTATATCGCAAATGTAAGACTATAAGAAGTCAATACAAAAAAATCATTCGGTTTCATCCTTTATTTAAAATGCTGTTAAAGAGTACCAAAGAAGATTTAATGAAAATTTTATTAATTTATTTTTAGAATTTACTTGTAAATACGATTTCTAGATGTATATTTGCACACGCAATAACGGCATCGAAAGTTGTCAAACTGCAAAAATAGGGCGATTAGCTCAGCTGGTTCAGAGCACCTCGTTTACACCGAGGGGGTCGGGGGTTCGAACCCCTCATCGCCCACAAGATAAACTCCATTAGAAATGATGGAGTTTTTTTATGCCTTATACTTTATGGAATACATAGTTTATATACTTTTTAGTGAAATTAAAAATAGATATTATATTGGTTTTACTTCTAATTTAGAAGAGCGGATTATTCGTCACAATCAAAAGAGCAAAGGTTTCACTGGTAACGTAAATGATTGGAAAGTTGTTTATACCGAAAAGTATGAAATAAAAGAACAGGCTCAGCAAAGAGAATTACAAATTAAATCTTGGAAAAGTAGAATTAAAATTCAGGAATTAATTTCAAAAAAGGATTAGCTCAACTGGTTCATAGCATTCCGATTTTATCGGAAGTGGTCGGGGGTTCGAACCCCTCATCGCCCACAAGATAAACTCCATTAGAAATGATGGAGTTTTTTTATGCCTTATACTTTATGGAATACATAGTTTATATACTTTTTAGTGAAATTAAAAATAGATATTATATTGGTTTTACTGGATCAATCCCAAAACCTGTGGAGCGATAAAATTTAGCATAAATATTAGTTAGGGATCAATCAAACACATCACAAAAGTAGTCATTCCTTCATCATTTCTATATGCCAAGTAGCCGCCATGAGCCTCAACAATGCTTTTGGACAGCGTCAAACCAATTCCGGCTCCTTCTTTTCGGGTGGTGAAGAAGGGCAAGAATATTTTGTTTTCTATTTCTTTTTCAATTCCTTTCCCATTATCAGAAATCATGATAAAAATTCTGTTTTCTTTGACTTCTGCCGATATGATAATTTGTTTTTTTTCTGAATTAGATAATGCGTAAATGCAATTCGTTAAAAGATTAATAAATACTTGCTCTATCTGCTGTGGGTCAATATTAAGTCTGCGGTCAAAAGCAATAGTATTTATGACTTCTATGTGTTCCTTTTTAAACAATGGATTCATAATTTGACAGCTGTTGTCAATCAATTTTGACAGTTCCATTATTTGTTTTTTGGGAGAAGGCAACATGGCCAGTTTTCGATAACTTTCTACAAATTGCTGCAAGTGATCACTTCTCCTCAACATCGTGGTCACACTACTTTTCATATCGTCTAAATCTTCTGCCGAAATGGTTTCCTGTTGCACCAAGTCTTGTAAATTCTGAGAAAGTGAGCGAATTGGAGTTATCGAATTCAAGAGTTCATGCGAGATTACTTTCATCAAATTGCTCCAGGCTTCTTTCTCTTTTTTCTCAATTACACTTTGAATCGAATCTAGTGAAACAATAAAATAATCCTGATTGTAAATTTCACTTCTGGAAGTCTGTATCACAAAAGTTTGTGTGTCTTGCTGATTAACACGTATTTCTAATGACGTTTTAATTTCTTGAAAATCCCGCTGTTCAATAATTTCACATAGAGAAGGCAACTGATTTTTTAAGTATTTCCATTTGGAAACTTTTGGTACATCAAAATGCTTGGAAAAATAATCATTCATCAAAAAAATATTCCAGTCGTTTCTATCTTTTTGCAGAATAATAATTCCCGTTTCGATAGTATTTAGAATAGAACGATACACAATATCTTTTGAAACCTGCTCGTTTTCTTTACCTTTCAGCGTTTCGTACAACTTGAATAAGTTAGAATAATTTTGATACGATTTATGTTTGGAAAAATCCGAGGTGAAATCATTTTGCAAAATGGAAACGATTGTTCTGTCGTACAGCAGAAAGGCATTTTTAATGTAAAAATACATTTCTACGATAAGTAAGAAAACTGTAAAAAGACCAAATATAGCTGTAAAAATCAATTCTTTTTGAAAAAGAAAGATGGAAATTCCAGCAATAGAAAGAATAAGAATCAATCGAAGAAAAAGGAGTTGGTAGGTTTTCAAGGATTTAAACATATTAGTTGATATTATATTTTTCTAAACGTCGGTATAATGATCCTCTGGACAATCCCAATTCCTCAGCGGTTTTACTGATATTGTTGTTGTTCTTGAACAATATTTTTTCGATGGCTGTTTTTTCGACAGCCGAAAGTTGAATATCGTCTTGGTTTTCTTCGTAAGTTGTTATTTGCTCCAAATCCAAGTCCGAAACGGTAATATGATTGTTCTCGCAAAGAATGACGGCACGTTCTATTCGGTTCTCCATTTCTCGGATATTTCCATTCCAAGCGTGATTTGCTATTTGTTCCAAAGCTTTTTCGTAAAAAATAATTTCGTCCCGTCCATATTTTGTGATCATTTTTTGCAAAAGATAATGCGCCAAAGGAATTTTATCTTCAATTCGTTCTCGCAATGGAGGTAATACAATTTCCATAGTATTGATCCGATAATATAAATCTTCACGGAAATTTTTATCCGTAACTTCTTGTTTTAGATTCATATTGGTAGCTGTAATTATGCGAATATTTAATGGCCTTGCTTTTGATTCTCCTAATCGGGTTACCATTTTGGTTTGAATAACCTGCAACAGTTTAGATTGTAAATGCAATGGGACGTTTCCTATTTCATCCAAAAAAATAGTGCCGTTTTGAGCCATTTCAAAACGTCCTGGCGTATCAACTTTCGCATCTGTAAAAGCGCCCTTGGCATAGCCAAATAACTCACTTTCAAAAATATTGGAATTCAACGAGCCCAAATCAACGTGAACAAAAGGATTATTTTTCCGTTCTGATTGGCGATAAATATGGTGTGACAAAACATATTTACCGGTTCCGTTTTCGCCAAGGATTAAAACATTGGCATCTGTTTTGGCCACTTTATCGGCCAGAGAATAGGCTTTTTTAATAACATCTGAATTACCAACAAAAAAAACATCTGCACTCTCGATATTATTTGATTTCTTTTGCTCTTTCCGGCTTTTATCGACGGCTTGTTTCACAACGCTAAGTAATTTTTCATTTTCCCAAGGTTTCAAAATATAATCAAAAGCACCAGCTTTTAAACCTTCTACAGCCGTTTCTACTTTACCAAAAGCGGTCATCAAAATAACGACAGTTTTTGGCGAAAGCGTTTTTATTTCTTTTAATAAATACAAACCTTCTCTGCCGTCCTCAAATCCTATTCTGTAATTCATATCGAGCAAAACGGCATCAATGTTGTTTTGGGATAATAATTCAACTAAATTTTTAGGGTTATTGAGCGTGTAAATATTTTCAAAATGCTTTTTAAGGAGCATTTTGGAAGCAAAAAGAATGTCTTCTTGGTCGTCTATGACTAATATGGAGGCGTTGGTCTTTTTCATTCTAACGTAATATCTGTATTTTTTTATTCAGAAAATGGAATCATTGTTCGGTTTCGGACAAATAGTGTTCAATTATGGACACCGTGTAAATTTTATTATAATTAAAAACCTAATAATAAGATTATTACAGTTTTTAATTTTCGGGTACGATTATCCTAATAGACTATACAAAAAATAAACAATGGACACCAAAATCGTACGTAAAACTAACAAAAATAAGTATCTTTTAATTGCTTTGCCAATTATCTTACTCTTCGGGTATTTTGTCTTTACTTCTGCTACCAAAAAAAGAAGTTTGAACGTAAAAAAAGTTGAAATTACGATTAAGACCGTTGAAAATAATTTATTTGAAGATTTTATGTCTTTTCAGGCAAAAGCCGTTCCTTTAAATTCAATGTTAATTAATATCATTGAAGGGGGAGCCGTTCAGGAAATATTTGTAGAAAACGGAGACATGGTCGTAAAAGGACAACCGTTAGCGCGCTTATATAATCCTAATGCAGAACTGGCGTACATGCAACAAGAAACGGCCATTATCGAACAAATTAATAATTTGAATAAGGGCAAACTCGATTTGAGAAATCAGGAGCTTAATTTAGAAAAAGACTTGATTGCTATTGAACACGATTATCTTGATGCTAAAAACTTATTTGAATTGAACCAAAAACTTTTTGACAAAGAAATACTTTCAAAAAATGAATGGGAAAAGACCCAAGAAAATTATCGTTTTCAAAAAGAGCGCATGAATATCATCAAAAAAAGTGTCAAAAAAGAAAAATTAGCAAATCAAGTCCAGATTGGACAATTGAATCAATCCATTGGTTTCATGAATAAAAGTTTGAATATTTTGAGATTGAATAAAAAGAATTTCCTTATTACAGCACCAATTTCTGGAAGACTTTCTTCCTTTGAACCTATACTAGGGAAAACCTATGTACAAAATACAAGTATTGGTTCTATTGATGACAGAAAAGGCTATAAATTGATAGCTGATATCGATGAATTTTATTTGGATAAAATTGCAGAGCAACAAAAAGGAACAGTAGATTTTGAAAATAAATCCATCGAAGTTCTAATAACCAAAGTGATTCCTGAAATAAAAAATGGAAGGTTTCAAGTAGAATTGGATTTTGTTTCATCTGAAAAATTAGATTTAAAACAAGGATTGAGTTTTGGCGTAAAATTAAACCTGTCAGAAAAAACCAAGACGGTAGTACTTTCCAAAGGAAGCTTTAACGAAGAAACTAGTGGAAAATGGATTTTTGTAGTCAATGGCAACAAAGCAGAGAGAAAAACAATCAAATTGGGTCGAGAAAATCCATTATATTATGAAGTACTCGGCGGATTGAAAGCAGGTGAAAAAGTGATCACTTCCTCTTATAAAGACTATAAAGAAGTCGAAGTTTTGAATTTAGAATAAAAAAAGTAGTGAATAATTAATTCAGATAAAAATAGCATCAATCAAAAAACGAATAGTATGATCACAATTAAAAATCTTTCAAAAGTATTTAGAACAGAAGAAGTAGAAACTATGGCATTGAGTGAAGTTTCACTAACCATTAATCAAGGTGATTTTGTATCCATCATGGGCCCTTCGGGAAGCGGAAAATCCACTTTATTAAATATTGTAGGATTGCTGGATAGTGCTTCAAGCGGAAGTTATCAGTTACTCAATCAGGAAATGTTTGGGCTGAAAGAGAAAGAAAAATCGAAAGCAAGAAAAGAAAATATTGGCTTTATTTTTCAGAATTTCAACCTAATAGATGAATTATCAGTTTATGACAATATTGAATTGCCGTTGATTTACAATAAAGTTCCATCATCTGACAGAAAGAAAAAAGTAGAAGCAATAGCTGATAAACTAGGAATTTCTCACCGATTGAAACATTTTCCGCAGCAACTTTCCGGAGGGCAGCAACAACGTGTGGCCGTGGCAAGAGCTTTAATTAACGATCCGAAAATCATCCTTGCCGATGAACCTACAGGAAATCTAGACAGCAAAAATGGAAATGAAGTTATGGAATTGCTCACTGATCTACATTCCAACGGAGCAACGATCCTGATGGTTACACATTCTGAGTACGATGCGTCTTTTTCCCAAAAAACAATTTTGATGAAAGATGGAGTTGTCATTTCTGAAAAGGTAAATCAAAGAAATGTTGATGTTTTTAAAGTATAAAAATGATAATTATTCTCATATCAATTATCACAATCATTTTTAAGTTGCTTTGCAAAATACTTTTGTAAACCACTTAAACTTCATCAATCAAAATTAAATCAATCAAAAAGTTATGATTCTCAATTGGATAAAAATATTTCTCTATCATTTAAAGCAAAATAAATTGTTTTCTTTTCTCAACGTTTTGGGTTTGAGCATTGGTATTGCAGGCGTGATTTTCGCCATTTTATATTGGAATGACGAACATAGTTATGATAAATGGAATCCTGAAAAGGATAACGTTTATATGGTTATAAATACTTTGAACAACAATAAATGGCCTTATACAGTTGCTCCCATAGGACAATATTTGAAAAATGATCCCAATGTAGCAAGTTACAATTACAGCTATAATTGGTATGATTCAGATTTGTTTAGCTATAATGGGAGAAAACAAAAAATAGCGAAGGCATTTAATACTCAAAACAAATTTTTCGATTATTTCCCCTTTCCTTTTATTTTCGGAAATGCTAAAAATGCTTTAAAAGATGATTCTTCTATTGCTATTTCTGAGAAAATTTATAATACTTTTTTTAACAAAGAAAACCCAATAGGTAAGCAAATAAAATTTGGAGAAAACTTTTATACCGTTAGTGGTGTTTATAAAAATGAAATGAAAAGCTCTTTTGCTCCTGATGTTGTGATGACAGATAACTTTAAAAAAGTTATAACACAGAGTTTAGACCAATGGGAGACTTTTAATTTTTGTTTACTTATAAAACTTAAGGATAATTCTAAAAAAGAGTTAGTAGAACGAAAAATTGAGCAACTTTTTATTGATAATGTTATTAAACCCGAAGCTAAAGAAGCCAATATTAGTTTACAACAGCAAATAAAAGAAAATGGGATAGTTGCTATAAATCTAGAACCACTTAAAGAGGCTCGTCTCAATTCTTCATTAGTAGGAGGTTGGGGATATCCAGAAGGAGTGGGAAATTATCAATATTTAATCATAATGGCAGGATTGTCTATTTTAATAATGATTCTTTCCATTATTAATTATATAAATTTAGCTACTGCCAGTGCTATTAAGAGAGCAAAAGAGGTAGGAGTGCGCAAAGTACTGGGTGCAAGTAAAAGGAATATCACATTTCAATTTATCTCGGAAACACTAGTAATTGTTCTCCTTTCTATTCTTTTCGCATTAGTAATTGTCGAGATTTCATTGCCTTATTATAATGAACTTTTAGACAAAGATTTGAAAATTTATGGTAGTCAATTCTATTTACAATTGTTATTTATTTTCGGAACAGTGGTTTTATTAGGAGGATTTTTCCCAGCGCTATATATTTCAAGTTTTGAAGCACAAAAAGTCTTAAAAGGGAATTTTAACAGAAGTAAGACTGGAATTTGGTTGCGCAACAGTATGTTGGTTTTTCAATTTGCTATAGCTGTTTTTTTTATTATCGGCACAACGATTGTCTACCAACAGGTAAATTACTTAACCAATAAAAACCTTGGCTTTAAGGGTGATCAAGTTATTGAAATTGATTTTCTGAAAAAATTTGACAAACAATCTGAGGCAAGTTATAAGAACGATTTTTTTAAGAACTATTTGGCAACAAAAGATAGATTGAGCAGAATGAAAGGCGTTAATCAAGTGGCTACTGCAAATTTCTCTTTTGGAAATGGTGCACGTTCTTCAAGCGATTATGTTTTTCAAAACGCTCGCATTCAAGGGCTAAACATGGCTGTTGATTTTGGAATGATGGAAATGATGAATATCAAATTAAGTGAAGGAAGGTATTTCAATTCTCAATTCGCTTCAGACACCATCAATAATGTAATGGTTAATGAAACAGCTGTAAAAATATTAGGAATCAAACAGCCAGTAGGAAAAGAAATTGTTTCTCGTGATGGTGAGAAATTCAAAATAATCAGCGTTGTCAAAGACTTCAATTTAAGAGGACCTCAACAAAAAAACGCACCAATGGTGTTTACGCATCTAAAGACAATGCCATTGATGTTGCAAGGTGTAAATTCAATTTTTGTAAAAGTAAAGGGAGAAAATATTGAAGAAACGATGAGCGATATTGAACAATTTTGGAAGACTAAAGTTGATACCGAATATCCGTTCTCGTATGAGTTTGTAGATAAAAAATACGCACGATCTTTTAAGGAATATGTAAAACAAAAAAATCTATTTTCAATCCTTAATGTGGTGGTTGTTCTTATTGCCATTTTCGGTTTGTTCGCTTTGGCTTCTTTCTCTATGGAGCGAAGATTACGAGAAATCGCTATTCGAAAAACCTTGGGTGCCGAAACCAATGTTTTACTCAAAGAATTATCAAAGCAATATATAGTTTTTTGTGCAGCAGGTTTTGTCATTGGCGTTGTTCCAGCCTACTTATTATTAGAAAAATGGCTCGAAAATTTTGCATACCGAATTACAATTCAAATTCTTCCTTTTGCAATTGCTTTTCTGTCTTTACTGTTTTTAACATTAATTGTTGTTTTGGCAAAAGCTTTTCAAGTAACCAGAATGGATGTTTTAAAATATTTAAAATACGAATAATTAAAAAGATTTATACCCTTTTATAACTAACCAAAACCTAAATAATGTTATTAAACTATATAAAAATATTCATCTATCATTTAAAGCAAAACAAACTGTTTTCATTTCTCAATGTTTTCGGACTAGCAATAGGAATTGCAGGCTTAATTTTCGCTTTACTATATTGGAACGACGAACAAAGTTATGACGCCTGGAATCCCGAAAAAGACAATGTGCATCAGGTTTTAGTAGAGTTAACAGGAATGCCCGTTTTTTCAGATTGTGCTTTATTCCTAAAACCTATTTTAGATAAAGATGCTAATGTAGAAAAGATCGTTTATGCTGACAGTTGGTATCAAAAGGATAAAATTATCTACAAAGGCAAGAAAGAAATAGTTGATAAAATTATCAATGTTGAAGCTGATTTCTTTTCGCTATTTCCATTCGAAATTATTAAGGGAGATGCTGTTTCGGCATTAAAAGATGATTCAAGTGCTGCTATTTCAGATGATATTGCTAAACGAGTTTTTGGTAACGAAAATCCAATTGGAAAACAAATAAAATGTTTGGATCAAATGTTTGTGGTACGCGCTGTGTATAATATTCCAGGGAATTCCTCAATTGCTCCAGATGTCGTGATGAATAAAATGAAAGAATGGACGAGTGGGAATACGACATCTCCTTTTGTCCTTAAATTACTTTTAAAAGTTAAAGATCCGTCAAAAATTGAGAATACTCGAAAGAGCTTGGAAAGAATGTATAATGGCGATTTCATTGAAAGAATAGCTAAGCTGGAGGGGTTTACTCCCGAGGAAATGGCTAAGAAAATAGGTTATTTTAATGTAGTTATAGAGCCACTTTCAGAAGCGAGATTACATTCTATTGCAGATGGATATCCTGAAGGCAGAGGGAATTATCAGTTTTTGTTGATTATGGTCGGGTTATCTGTTTTAATACTCATTCTTTCGATTGTAAATTATATCAATTTGGCTACAGCTAATGCAGTTAAACGTGCTAAAGAAATTGGTGTTCGTAAAGTTGTGGGTGCTTCAAAAAGTACTATTGTTATTCAATTTATTTTTGAAACTGCTCTAATAAGTTTGTTTTCGATTTTACTAGCATTGGTTATTGTTGAGTTGACTTTGCCGTATTACAACGAATTTTTAAATAAGAGTTTACGAATAATTGGCAGTCAGTTTTATATGCAATTAATTCTGATTTTCAGTATTACAGTTTTGGTGGCAGGAATACTTCCAGCCGTTTATGTTGCTAATTTCGAAACTTTAAAAGTTCTTAAAGGCAATTTTGGAAGAAGTAAAAACGGAACCTGGTTGCGTAACGGAATGTTGATTTTCCAGTTTATGGTGGCTACTTTCTTTATTGTTGGTTCTTATATTGTGTATCAGCAAATCGATTATCTAACTAATAAAGATTTAGGCTTTAAAGGAGATCAAGTGATTGAAATAAATTTGAATTTTCCTAATTCCGATTATGAAGTGAAAAAGGTTGGACAAAATATTTACAACAAATACAGTACTATTAAACAAGAATTGGCTAAAATAAAAGGAGTTGAACAATCTTCTACAGGTCTGGTTTCATTCGATGGTTCAGACGATTCATTAGGTGGAGTATTGTATAAAGAAGAGCTTTTTAAAGGACGAACAATTGCGGTAGATTACGATTTGCTCGAAATGATGAAAATTAAAGTCATAAAAGGTAGGGGACTTGATAAAAAATACGCTACAGACACCATTACTTCTGTACTAATTAATGAAACAGCCCAAAAATTAATGAGTATGAAAGAGCCAATTGGACAAGAAATTATTGTTAAAGAACGAAAGTTAAAAATCATAGGAGTTGTTAAAGATTTTAATTTATTAAGTCCTGAAGTAATGGTGTCAGGAATGTATTTCTATCATCTTAAAACCGTAGATATTGCTCAAAACATCAATAAGGTTTTCGTAAAACTAAAATCGGATAATATTGAAAATACGATTGCTGACATTGACAAATTATGGGCAACGGTTGATACTGACTACCCATTTAAATATGATTTTGTAGACAAACAATATGCAAGAACATATGAATCTTATGTAAAACAAAAGAACCTATTTTCATTGCTAAATTTTGTGGTGATTGGCATTGCTCTTTTTGGTTTGTTTGCTTTGGCTTCGTATTCGATACAAAGTAGCATGAAAGAAATAGCCATCCGTAAAACCCTTGGTGCAGAAACGAATGTGCTACTGAAAGAATTGTCTAAACAATATATTTTGTATTGCATCATTGGTTTTTTAATTGCTTTGTTTCCTACTTATTATTTGTTGAATATGTGGTTAGAGAATTTTGCTTTTAGAATTGAAATGACCTTGTTTCCATTCCTTTTTGGTTTTATTATACTATTGGTTTTAACATTAATCATTGTTTTGTCAAGAGCCTATCAAGCAACAAAAACAGATGTTTTGAAATATTTAAAATATGAATAAAGAAACAGTGATAACACTTTTATTTTTAATTTTTAGTGCTTTTGCCAGCGGTCAAGAAAATTCTTGGTCGCTTACAAAATGCATGGAAACGGGTTTGCAGAATACGATCGAAATAAAAATTAGGCAGCTAGAAATAAAAAGAACAGAGCGATCACAAAATTCGGTTTTAAATCGAATGTTGCCAACTATCAATTTAAATGGACAACAAGGCTACATTTTAGGTTCCACGATTGACCCAGCCACTAATGCAAGGGTAAGTTCTAATTTTCAAAGTGATAATTTTTATCTCAATGCCAGAACGAATCTGATTGATTTCGGCGCATTTGCGAATGCTCAAAAAGATAAAATCAATATCGAACAAGCCAAAGCCGAAAAAGAAGTTTTAGAAAACGAATATAAACTGCAGCTTTTGGAAAGCTATTATCAGGCACTTTACACGCAAGAATTATCGAAAATCCAAAAAGAACAACTCAAACAAGCTGCTTTTAACTTGGACAGAGTGACAAAAGAAGTCGCTATTGGCAGTAAGCCACAAAGCGATCTGTATGACATGCAATTGAGTTTCTCGGAGGAAGAAAACCGAAATTTAGAAACCGAACAATTGTATGCTATTAAAAAAATACAACTATTCCAGTTGATGAATGTTACGGATGTGGCAATCGATGAAGTTGTATTAGAACCTTATTTAAAGGAACGAACCAAGGATATTGAAAATGAGTTGTATAATCCTAAGATAAAACTTGCCGAGCTCAATTATCAAAACAGTTTGAAGTCGATTTGTTTAGAAAGAGCCAGCAATTATCCCATATTGTCAGCCTATTATGGGTATTCCACTTTTTACTATAAAAATATTAAACAAGCAAATGCCAACACAGATCCTTTTTTTAATCAATTAGAAGACAATAAAAGTCAACAAGTTGGTATGCAATTGAGCGTTCCTGTTTTCAATGGCTTTAGAAACAACAAAAAAATCAGCGCATCAAAAATAGCAGGTGATATGGCAAAATTCGCCATAGAAAAAGAAAAACAACAATTGGACAAACAAGTCGTATTGGAAGAACAAAACAAAAGAAATTATTTGCAGCTTCATCATAAATTGATAGAGAAACAAAAGTTTGCCAAAGCTTCTTTAGCCACTACTCAAGCTAAATTTAGCAGTGGAAAAGTAGAAACTATTTTATATTCTGCAGTAAAAAATCAATTGCTGTCGGCTGAGTATGATGTGTTAAAAAACAATCTTCAATTGCAATATATTGATATGAAAATAAATCTGTTGAGAAATGATCGTTTATAAAAAAGAAAGACTGGAATTCTTTAAAAATATTTATCAGTATCTAATTTTAGAGGGCTAAACAATTTTCCTTTTTTCCCATTGCCACAAAAATTATCAATTATTTTGAGGAGTCTTTTTATCCATTAGTTGAATCTTGTAAGTTTTTGTACTGGCTGAATCATTAAAAACCAATTGTGATTGTTATTTTAACTTTGTATTATTATTTGGTTATACCAAAACCAAAGTTACAATCCTTATTTTTGCCGTTAAATCGTAAATGATTCCCAATGAATAAAAATAGTTTGTCACAAACAAAAATATCGGTTCTTGATCTTGCAATAGTTAGAGAAGGAGGTACAACATCGGTTACGTTTAAAAACAGTTTGGATCTCGCTCAACATGCAGAAAAATGGGGTTATAATCGATTTTGGTTGGCTGAACATCATAATATGGAAGGAATAGCCAGCAGCGCAACTTCTATTCTGATTGGGCATATCGCTTCTGGAACTCACACGTTAAGAGTCGGATCTGGGGGTATTATGCTTCCCAATCATGCACCATTAATAATTGCTGAACAATTTGGAACACTTGCGACACTTTTTCCTAACCGAATCGATTTAGGTTTGGGTCGCGCTCCTGGAACGGATCAGTTTACCGCAGCGGCATTACGTCGAGATGAGCACGCTGCAATGGAATTTCCTCAAAATGTACAGGAATTGCAAATGTATTTGTCTGCATCCAATAAAAATGGTCGTGTTCGCTCTATTCCTGGAGAGGGATTAGCTATTCCGATATGGATTTTGGGTTCCAGTACTGACAGTGCATATTTAGCTGCAGCTTTAGGTTTGCCTTATGCTTTTGCAAGTCATTTTGCCCCTGCACAACTGAACATTGCTATAGCTATTTACCGTAATAATTTTCAAGCTTCGGAGTTTCTTAAAGAACCTTATGTAATCGCTTGCGTTAACGTGATTGCAGCTGATTCTGATGAAGAAGCTTCACGATTAGCAACTTCTTTCAAAAAATTATTTCTTGGCATTATCACAGGAAATCGACAACAATTAAAAGCGCCCGTTACTCCTGATGAAGATTTTATGGATCCTATAGAGGAAGCTGCATTGCAACAAATGATTGCGTATACCTTTATTGGAGGACCGGAAAAAGTAAAGAGAGAACTGCAACAATTTCTTGATAAAACGAAAGTAGATGAATTGATGATTGCAACTGCTGTTTTCGAACATACAGCAAGACTTCATTCTTATGAAATCGTCGGAAATTTAAAGAATAATTAATCTAAAGTCAAAGCCCCCAATATTTCTTCGGATAAGAAGGGACCTCCAGGATAAGTAGCGGTGTAATCAAGGTTTAGCCAAACTTGTCCTCGCTCGTCTATGTGATAATGTAGCTGTTTTCCATTGCTTTCATTTACAAATAGAATATTCTTGATTAGAAAATTTACCTTTTCTAAATCGATATTGGAACCAATTAATATTTCTGGGTAAATATGTCCTTTTGTATGAATCAATCTAGGTGTTCCTCCTATTGCCTTTACGCTTGCTGCCATTAGTATCGAATGATCGTCGCAATCACCTGAAAAATAAAGTAATGATTCCGTTGCCGAGGCAATATAATCTCCTTCTTTTGGGTCACTTACATAATTCCATCTATGGTTTATTTCTTTAAATACAGCAAAAGATTGAATAATAGTTCTATAATCAGAATAACCTTTTATGTCTTTGAAATATTTTGAAGTAGCCATAATCGCAAAATTTCTGATTTTTGGATTCTGATATTCAATCGCATTTATGATTTTTGATTTGTTGGGAAAGGGTAGTAATTTAGCTATGATTATATCCTGAGGAAACGGGTTGTCTGACATCGTGTACATCATCGAATTGTAATCTTCATAAACACTGTTAAAACCATAATTACCTATCACAGATCCGTAGAACAAGACCAATAAATATAAGGCAATGCAAATCAGAATAATAGTTCTCAAAAAGCGTAGAATTAATTGAATAATTACCACAATTAGGATAAACAAAATAACTCTGTCAAGATTAAAGAACCAGTTAGGATTTATTAAGTTTTGATGTACAATAATAAATACTGGAATAGCAATTAATATGTTTAAAATAAAAATAATAACATCGTCCCAGGGTTTTTTGACCTGAAATTTTTGTTTAATACCTTGAAAAGTAATATTTTTTATTTTTATCATAGTAACAATAAAAGCTAAAATCTAGTATGCTTTTACAATTTCATCAAAAGTAACTTTTTTATCTATAATTTTTAACTGAAATAGTTGATTTTGAACATTGTTTAACATTTTCTCCGTTAGTGGTTTTTTAGACCATTCGGTTAAAGATAGCCATTCTTGAATATCTTCTATTTTTTGATTATACTTAGAAGCTAAAATTCCATCAATGTTTGGAATTTCTTTAAATTCGGATGTTTTTTTATTAATTACTTTAAGGATTTTTGCAATCATTTCCGGTTCATTTTCCAGAATTTCATCACGGACTGCAATTACAAAACAAGGCCAAGGAGTGGGACAATCAGCAACTCGTCTAAAGATTCCTTTATCGACCAATGGCTTGGTCATGAAACGTTCCCACATAAAATAATCGGCAGTTCCATTAGTTAAAGCTTCGACTGCTCCATCAATAGTATTTACGATTTCAAATTTTAAATCATCGGTTTTCCATCCTTGGTCGGCTGCATTGACATATGCCATTAATTGTGAACCGGAACCTAATCTGGAAATTGCCACTTTCTTGTTTTCTAAATCAGATACTGTTTTATAATTGGAATTTGCGGCGACATGAATTCCCCAAATTAATGGACTTTCGACGTAAATTTGAACAATTTTACTTGGATTCCCGGCAACTAAATCTTTCACAATTCCTTCGGTTAGAATTACGGCAATATCAGTTTCGCCATCACGAAGCATTTGGCACATTTTCCCTGTTCCTTCGGGAACTTCAGTCCAAAGTAAATCGATGTTTTCCTTTTCGAAATCTCCGTTTTCTATTGACAAGTGCCAAGGTAAGTTGAAATGTTCTGGAACGCCCGCTATTTTTATTGTTTTCATTATACTTTAGGATTTTTTAATTCATACCAATTCCAAGAAACACCTTCTTCCAAGTATTGTTCTGTCATTCTCATTCCTATTTTTTGAAGTATTCTGTTTGAGGCAATATTACCGGTATGCGCTGCTGCTTCCATAACTTTTATTTTCATTACATTAAATCCATAATCCAGCCAAGCAAAGCTGGCTTCACTGGTGTATCCTTTTCCCCAGAATTTTTCGTTCAGGCGATACCCAATATCATAAAAATGAATCTTATTATTTACAATTTCAGTATTGTATTTTATTCCAGCCCAACCGATTAATTCATTGGATTCTTTTAAAACAACAACAAATCGTCCAATATTGTTTTCCAAATATTGATTTCTTACCATTTCTATGTATTTGTATACTTGGTCGATAGAAGTCAATGGTTTTTTCCAAAGATATTGATGTACATTAGGATTACTGTCCATTTCAAATAAAGCTTCAGCATCTGAAGGCAGCATTTCTCTGAGAATAAGGCGTTCGGTTTCTAGAATAATATTCATTAGCTCTTTATTTGGTTTAGATGATGTTCCAAATGTTCAATATAATCGATTAACAGGAATCTTAAATCTTTCGGTTGTCCATCAGGTAAGATAATGGAATACTGCAGCGCAGTTTGGGTTTGATTATGCATAATAAAGCTAATCTGTTTGTTCAAGTGAAGCCAAAGCTGGAATAAATCCCCATTATCTTTGTACTTGTAATTATTTGCCTTAACCAATTCGTCAGGATTGTATTTCCTTACTTGATAAGGTTTCTCACTATATTGAATTTCAGTAAATCGTTGAATATTATTTAATGCAGAATCAATTAAATGCCCTAAAATTTCTTTTTTTGACCAAGCAGAATCAAAAGGTTTTACGTCAAAATCTACAATAGAATGAGTAGAAAATAAATTTTCCATTTCTTCTAATAGTTGAGTGAGTCGGTTTGTTTCTTGCGTCATTTATTTTATTTTTAAATCTGAAATAACAATTCGATAACCATCTGGATCAAGAAACATTTTACCGTTTTCATTCCAATATGGATTCTTTGAAGTTATTGTTAAAAAAGAACCATTTAATAAATTATTAATCAATTTTTTATGCTCTAAAAATGTTTCAGTGTAAAATACTAAAATATCGTCTTCATCAAAAGTATGGTTGGCTAAATCATTTGATTTTGTAAATTCTAAATGCCAATCTAAATTTGGTTTTCCAATAAAAACCCCATTGTAATTATCGTGATTATCGAAAGTCCCCAGCAATTCTAATCCTAATATATCGATATAAAAAGATTTTATTTTTTCTAAATCGTTGGTATGTCTGGCAATTCGTAGTTTCATAGTTTAAGATTTGCTCCCCAACAGTGAAAATCCTTTTTTGAGCATTTTGCCGAAAAAGATTACTTCACTTTAATAGGAGTTCAGTGAAATTTCATTTGGAACTAATAACGAGAAAAACTACTTAAATAATTAATTAGATGCTAGTTTCTTCAACGTATAAGCAATCAATTCATCAACCGCTTTGTACGGATCTTCGCTAAAAGTTCCCGAAGCACGATTGGCAATTATAACGTTTAATGACAATGCATTGTGTCCTAAAAGTGCGGAAAGACCATAAATAGCAGCAGTTTCCATTTCCAGATTAGTGATGCGATTGTCTTCAAATTTGAAATTATCCATTTTTGAATTTAAATCTTCATCTTGAATATTCAATCGCAAAACACGTCCTTGAGGACCATAAAAACCTCCGGCGGTTGCTGTGATTCCTTTGTGCATTTTATCGCTTTCTATCAATTTTTCCAATTTTTCGGAACAAGCAATCACGTATGGTTTTCCTTTTCTTAAATCCCAATTGGTGTGTTTTACAAAAGCATCTTCCATTTCGATATTCGAAACTTCATTAATCAGATAGGAGCGAAGCATATTGTCTAATCCTAAACCAAATTTTGACATCACAAAACTATCCACAGGAATATCTGCTTGTAATGAACCCGAAGTTCCAATACGGATGATGTTCAATGAAGTTAACTTTTCTTTTGGTTGTCGGGTTTCCAGATCGATATTAACCAATGCATCCAGTTCGTTGATGACAATATCAATATTATCAGGACCAATTCCTGTTGACATCACCGTTATTCTTTTGCCTTTGAAAGTTCCGGTTTGCGTTTTGAATTCTCTTTTTTGTGTCGAAAATTCAATACTGTCAAAAAATTGTGTGATTTTCTCCACGCGATTTTGATCCCCTACAAAGATGATGTCATTTGCGATATGTTCTGGTTTTAAATTCAAATGGTAAACACTACCGTCCGGATTTAATATTAATTCTGATGATTGTATCATTGTTAAATTATTTTTTCCTCTCCCCAGCCCTCTCCAAAGGAAAGGGAGCCAGTTATATTGAATTTTTTTATTTCTTTTTGGTTCCTCTCCTTCGGGGAGGTTAGGTGGGGATTACCCTCCAACACGTTTTACTTTAAAACCTTTGGCTTTTAAAATAACCATGATTTTGTCTCTATAATCGCCTTGAATGATGATGGAGTCGTCTTTAAAAGTTCCACCAACACACAATTTTGTTTTTATTTCTTTGGCCAAAATTTTAAAATCCTCGTCAGTACCCTCGTACCCTTCAATTATAGTGGTGGCTTTTCCTTTGCGTTTTTCGAATTTGCAAATCATGGGTTCTTTTTGAACGTATAATTCGTGAACAACTTCTTCAGCTGCCTCCTCAGGCAATGGTTCGTGATCCGGAAAAAGGTTTTTTAATTGGTCTTGTAAGTCCATTTTTTAAAATTAATTTGATTTATTAAACCATTAAGAAGTTAAGAAAATTAAGTTTTTTACGGCTCTTAATATACCATAATTTCTTAATGGTAAAAAAACAAAAAGACATCAAGCGAACTCGATGTCTTTCTTGAACTATAAATTAAGAATTATTTTTTAATAAGCCCTAAATCTACTAAACGCTCGTATAAATAAGCTCCTGCAGTAATATCTTCGAATTTTTTTGGATGTTCTGCATCAATGCAATTTTCCAAGCAATCCAATTTCATATCGCTCACAGGATGCATAAAAAACGGAATAGAATAACGTGAAGTTCCCCATAATTCTCTAGGCGGATTTACCACTTGATGTATGGTAGATTTCAATCTATTGTTCGTGTGGCGAGATAACATATCACCTACATTAATTACTAATTCATCCGGTTCTGCAATTGCATCAATCCATTCTCCATCGTGGTTTTGCACTTGTAAACCTTTCCCTTGAGCGCCCATCAATAACGTAATTAAATTGATATCTCCATGCGCTGCGGCACGAATTGCATTTGCAGGTTCTGCCGTAATAGGTGGATAATGAATTGGTCGTAAGATTGAATTTCCGTCTTTGGCATATTGGTCAAAATAAAATTCATCTAAACCAAGGTGAATTGCTAAAGCTCTCAGAACGTAAACGCCTGTTTTTTCCAGCATTTGATACGCCTCTTTACCTACAACATTAAAACGAGGCAATTCTTTTACTTCAACATTTTCAGGATATTCAGAAGCGTATTTTGAATCTTTGGATACATATTGTCCAAAATGCCAAAATTCTTTTAAATCTCCTTCTTTTCTGCCTTTGGCATGTTCTGTTCCAAAAGAAACATAACCTCTTTGTCCGCCAATTCCAGGAATCTCATAGTTGTGTTTTGTTTCTAATGGTAAAGCGAAAAATTTTCTAATTTCGCCGTACAATTCATCAACAAGTTGGTCGCCTAAAAAATGCCCTTTGAGTGCTACGAAGCCAATATCTTCAAATGCACTTCCGATTTCATTTACAAATTTTTGTTTACGTTTCGGGTCGTCCGAAAGGAAATCACGCAAGTCAACACTAGGAATGTTTTGCATACTTAAATATTTTTATAAATAGCAAGGTTTAAATCTTGCAAAGACAAAGATATAGAATAATTTTAATTCATAAATTTTAAAGTTAGTATTAAAATAAAAAAATATAACAAATTATACCAAAACTGTTATATTTTTTTATCTTTGAACCACATTAAAAACAGAGAAAATGACCTTTGACAGAAAAAATCTTACCAACGATCAATTATTAGATTTATATAAACGAATACTGAAGCCAAGATTAATAGAAGAAAAAATGTTGATACTTATTCGTCAGGGAAAGGTATCTAAATGGTTTTCTGGCATTGGTCAAGAGGCAATTTCTGTTGGAGTTACGGCAGTTTTAGATACGGATGAATACATACTGCCAATGCACAGAAATCTTGGCGTTTTCACAGGGAGAAATATTCCTTTGTATCGTCTTTTTTCGCAGTGGCAAGGTAAGGCGAATGGTTTTACAAAGGGACGTGATCGAAGTTTTCACTTTGGCACCCAACAATACAAGATCATTGGAATGATTTCTCATCTTGGCCCGCAATTGGGTGTGGCTGACGGAATTGCTTTAGCCAATAAACTCAAAAAAAACGGTAAAATAACAGCTGTCTTTACTGGTGAAGGCGCGACAAGCGAGGGTGATTTTCATGAAGCATTGAATATTGCTTCGGTTTGGGAACTGCCGGTGATGTTTGTTATAGAAAATAATGGTTATGGATTATCAACTCCTACAAATGAGCAATATCGTTGTGAAAACCTTGCTGACAAAGGGATTGGTTACGGAATAGAAAGTCATATTATAGACGGTAATAATATTCTTGAAGTGTTTAATTTATTATCTGAATTGAAAGCTTCCATGATTGAAAAGCCACGCCCTGTTTTATTAGAATTTAAAACTTTTAGAATGCGTGGACACGAAGAGGCGAGTGGTACAAAATATGTTCCTCAAGAATTAATGGACCTATGGGCGATAAAAGATCCTGTTGATAATTATAGAAAATTTCTGGCTGAAAACGGAATACTTTCAGATGAGTTTGATTCGGCTTTAAGAAGTGAAATCAAGAAGGAAATTGATGAGAGTTTGGCTCTTGCCAATGCAGAACCTGAAATTGAATATTATTACAGTGAAGAATTAAATGACGTTTATAAACCCTATCAATTTGAGTTAGTTAACCCATCTGAAGAAAAAGAGAATATTCGTTTTATAGATGCTATTTCAAACAGTTTGCGTGAATCGATGGAACGACATCCAAACTCTGTGATAATGGGTCAGGATATTGCCGAATATGGTGGTGCTTTCAAAATAACCGATGGTTTTGTAGCTCAATTTGGTAAAGAACGAGTTATTAATACACCTATTTGCGAGAGTGCAGTGGTTTCGGCAGGAATGGGTTTGTCTATAAATGGATACAAAGCGATTGTAGAAATGCAATTTGCTGATTTTGTTTCCACAGGATTCAATCCAATTGTTAATTTATTGGCCAAATCACATTATCGTTGGCTTGAAAATGCTGATGTTGTGGTCCGAATGCCTTGCGGTGGCGGAACACAAGCAGGACCTTTTCACTCTCAGACTAATGAAGCCTGGTTTACTAAAACACCAGGTTTAAAAGTAGTTTATCCGGCATTTCCATACGATGCCAAAGGTTTATTAAACGCTTCCATAAACGATCCAAATCCTGTAATGTTTTTTGAACACAAACAATTGTATAGAAGTGTATACCAAGATGTTCCAAAAGACTATTATACCATTCCATTAGGAAAAGCCGCTTTATTGAAAGAAGGAACTGATGTTACTATTATTTCGTTTGGAGCTGCAGTGCATTGGTCATTAGATACTTTGGCTAAAAACCCAACAATTTCTGCAGATTTATTAGATTTGAGAACCTTACAGCCATTAGATACCGAAGCTATTTTTGCATCGGTGAAGAAAACAGGAAGAGTGATTATTTATCAGGAAGACAGTATGTTTGGAGGAATTGCCAGCGACATTTCGGCTCTGATTATGGAAAATTGCTTTAAATATCTTGATGCGCCAGTTAAGCGTGTGGCAAGTTTAGACAGCCCAATTCCGTTTGCAAAAGCCTTGGAAGATCAATATTTGCCGAAAGCAAGATTTGAAATCGCTTTACAAGAATTGTTAGAATACTAATATTTGAACTTGTAATTGGGTTATTTTTCGAGTATTAATTCTAAAAATAACCTAATATCCAATAGATAATTATAAATAGTATAATTGTCCCAAAGCAACCGCCGCCTAGTTTTTTGGCGCCGTAACCTGCTAGTATTGTTTTGAAGAATCCGTTCATAATTTTATCTTTTTAAGTTTCCTTTAAAAGTAATCAATATTTTTTGAAAGTAGTATCTTAGTTCAGTTCCAAAAATATTTTCTTAATCAAAGCGATTTCTTCTTCTTACCTCGTTTTCTTTCGGATTGCAACATAATAGAATGTTTTTTAACTAATTTGTCATTTCGACGAAGGAGAAATCTCATTGGTTGCTCTCGTTATGTGATTTCTCCTTCGTCGAAATGACAGAATTAAATACATTATTGGTTTTAATAACGATATTATCGATTACTCAATTTTGCTTTTTCTTTGATAATATCACTGATTTTTCTGTTTTCGATTTTACTTTCTAACCACGAGATAATATCGAGGTAAAGAAACGCCCTTTTTTCATAGGTATTTTTATCTAATTCTATAAATCGTTCCCTCATTTTGATAAACTCCTTTTTGATATCGCCTGGATATATAGAATTTAAGTTTTTCAAAAACTTAATGATTTCTTTTTGCACCTCATGCAAATCATTCATTTTCAATAAAAATTTATAAGTGTTTTTTAACTGATTTTCCAAATAATAATCATTGCCTAATTCATAGTGGGCAATTAAACTCAGTAATCGGGCAAAACACATTAAATCTTCTCGCATGGAAAGATTCTTGTTATTTATAATTTTCTCTAAATAAAATATACATTCATTATATTTTTCGTTTCCAAAATAAATAGAAGCTATTTTATAGTAAAACAACATTTCATGATGCTCATCAAGATGTTCACTATGTAACTTTAATTTATTTAAAATTTCTGGAATTAGGTATTCACTTTCCGCAAAAGTGCCTTCCAAAATATGATAATTTAATTTATTGTTATACAAATACAAGAACGATAACGAAGCAATATTATCATTTACCGGAAAACGCGGATCATTGATAGTTTCTTCCAGTAAAAACAAATATTTTTTAAATTTCGATTTGTATTTTAGCATGAATAAAGACTCCAGTAAATAATGATTCCCTTTTAAGAAAAAGACAGGATTGAGATAAATCATATTGGGATTATCATAAAAAAGAGTGACCCATTTATACGCATATTTATAACTGGCTAAAAAGTCCTGTACTAAAAAACTACGCCAAAGATTTGCATTGTAGAACCAATATTTCTCCCGAAATCCAAATTTTTTCTCATCTAATTTGGCGATGTGTTTGTTGAAATAATCATCAATGTATTTATATTCTTCGTCACTTTTTACATACCCTGTTTTGAGCATTATTCCGTATAACTGCAAGGATAAATTGGATAATTTACTGGATATAGTGTTCCGGTAATTTAGTTCTTTTGCCTGTATAACTAATTCATCGGCTCGTCCTTGAATACTTCGGGTGATGTACTGTGACTCTATTAATTTTTCAAATTCCACAATTTCATAGGCCATGAGTTTTTCATCATTTTCTAAAGCTGAAATTTTTGTTTTATCCAAGATTTTCAAACTTTGCTTGTACAAGCCTTTGTTGTATAATATGGTTGCAAAATCAATTTGTTCGCGTAATTGGTAGCGAATGTTTTGACTGGGAATATTCAGACGGATGCTGACTAATATTTGTTTATATAAATAGGATTTTAGGTTTGATAACTGCACTTTTTTTATAATACCACTTTTCAAAATAAGTTTCTCATCATACATTTCCGACTTGTCTAAAATGTTGAATAATTCGATGAATTTTGTATTTGAACTTGTTTCCAGTCTACTTGCAAAAATCTTAAATTGTCTCTTTTCAGACTTGGAAAGGGATTTTATTAATACAAATAAAAAATCTTTTTGATGGTTAGCCATTGTAAAATATAGAAGTGCAATACACTGTAAATAAATAACTTAAGTCTTTATTAGTTGCTTTATAAGCAGTATATTTGGTTAAAATGAATTTTATATTTAAAGTGTTGAAATCTATTTTTGTTATTAAGATGTGAAATTACATTAAATAAATGAAAATGAATAGAGAGAAAGTCCAAATTTTTGACACCACTTTAAGAGACGGAGAGCAGGTTCCAGGATGTAAACTAGATACCAAACAAAAACTTGTTATAGCAAATCGCTTAGATGAGATGGGAGTTGACATTATTGAAGCTGGTTTTCCGGTGTCAAGTCCTGGGGATTTTTTATCTGTTACAGAAATTAGCAAGATTGTAAAAAATGCTACGGTTTGTGGTTTGACCAGAGCAGTAAAAAATGATATTGATGTTGCCGCAGCTGCTTTAAAATATGCAAAAAAGCCTCGTATTCACACGGGTATTGGGACTTCAAATTCTCATATAATACACAAATTAAACACAACTAGAGAAGATGTTATAGCCAGAGCAAAATTTGCTGTTTCGCATGCTAAATCTTATGTAGAGGATGTAGAGTTTTATGCTGAAGATGCTGGTAGAACTGATAATGATTTCTTGGCTCGAGTCTGTGAAGAAGCAATAAAATCAGGCGCTACTGTACTTAACATACCGGACACTACAGGATATTGTTTGCCGGAAGAATATGGAGCGAAAATAAAATATCTTAGAGAAAACGTAAAAGGAATTGAAAATGTAATTCTTTCTTGTCATTGTCATAACGATTTAGGTATGGCTACTGCCAATTCTATTGCGGGTGCTGTAAACGGAGCCAGACAAATTGAATGTACTATTAATGGAATAGGAGAAAGAGCAGGAAATACTGCACTTGAAGAGGTAGTGATGATTTTCAAACAACATCCATATTTGAATTTATATACCGATATAGATTCAAAACAATTGAATGAAATGAGTCGTTTGGTTTCAGAAAGCATGGGAATGATAGTGCAGCCTAACAAAGCTATTGTAGGTGCTAATGCCTTTGCACACAGCTCCGGAATTCATCAGGATGGAGTTATAAAAAACAGATCCACTTACGAAATCATGGATCCATTGGACGTTGGTGTCAATGAGTCTTCTATAGTTCTTACAGCCAGAAGCGGAAGAGCTGCATTGGCTTATAGAGCCAAAAAAGTAGGTTATGAACTTTCAAAAGTACAATTGGATATCGTCTATACAGAGTTTTTAAGATTTGCCGATATCAAAAAAGAAGTATTGGATGGCGATATTCATCAAATTATTGAAGTCTGCAAAATACAAAGTGAATTAATTAGAAGTTAATATAAATATTAGATAAAAAGTTTTAGCAAACAATTTTAAAATACAATCCCATGAACTTAAAAATAGCAGTACTAGCAGGAGACGGAATAGGACCAGAAGTAATCTTACAAGCAAAGAAAGCGCTATATGCGATTGGTTTAGTTTTTGACCATGAGTTTGTTTTTGAAGATGCCTTTGTTGGGGCAATTGCTATTGAAAAAACTGGAAATCCACTCCCAGAACAAACATTGAATCTTTGTCTTAATACTGATGCGGTTTTATTTGGAGCTATTGGTGATCCAAAATACGATAATAATCCGGATGCCAAAGTACGTCCAGAACAAGGTTTATTAAAATTACGAAAATCATTGGGGCTTTTTGCTAATATCAGACCTATAAAACCATATTCTTCTTTATTAAATTCGTCTCCTTTAAAAAAAGAAATAATTGAAGGTGTTGATTTCATTCTTTTTAGAGAGCTGACGGGAGGTGTTTATTTTGGTGAAAAAAAATTAAATGAGTCCGGAACAATAGCTTCAGATTTATGTGAATATTCGGAAGAAGAAATTACTAGAATCACTCATTTAGCATTTAAAAGTGCTCAAAACAGACGAAAAAAAGTGACTATGGTTGATAAAGCCAATGTGCTTGAAACATCCAGATTATGGAGACGAGTAGTAAAAAAAGTAAGTCAAGATTACCCTGATGTAGCTTTAGATTTTCTTTTTGTTGATAATGCAGCGATGCAAATTATTCTCAATCCAAGACAATTTGATGTGATTTTAACCGAGAATTTATTTGGTGATATATTATCTGATGAAGCCAGTGTAATTACAGGATCTATTGGATTATTAGCATCGGCATCGTTAGGAAAAACAAACGCACTTTTTGAACCTATTCATGGTTCTTATCCACAAGCTACCGGAAAAAACATAGCGAATCCTATTGCTTCCGTTTTATCTGCAGCAATGTTATTGGAACATTTTGGACTACATAAAGAAGCTAAAAAAGTATATGAAGCGGTAGAAAAAGCGATAGAATATAATGTGGTTACTGTTGACTTAAACACAGATTCAAAATTTGGAACCAATGAAGTGGGTGATTTTATTGCAAACTTCATTTTAAGTAAAGATGATTTATATTTTAAAATTGATAATATAAAAATAGGACAATCGACAATCGTTTAATCGAAGCGTAATTTCTCAATTCTAAAACAAAACACAAATTAACATATAAATGGAATTAAATAAATATAGCAAGACCATAACTCAAGACGAAACTCAACCTGCAGCTCAAGCGATGCTTTACGGAATTGGTTTAACAGAAGAAGATTTGAAGAAAGCACAAGTAGGAATTGTTAGTATGGGTTATGAGGGAAACACTTGTAACATGCACTTAAATGATCTTGCAAAAGATGTAAAAAAAGGGGTTTGGGATACCGATTTAGTTGGTTTGATTTTTAATACAATTGGCGTCAGTGACGGAATTTCAAATGGCACTGAAGGAATGCGTTTTTCTTTGGTTTCGCGAGATGTGATAGCTGATTCTATTGAAACCGTTATGGGAGCGCAATGGTACGATGCAATGATTGCAATACCGGGTTGTGATAAAAATATGCCTGGTGCTTTGATCGCAATGGGAAGAGTAAATCGTCCATCGATAATGGTTTATGGAGGTTCAATCCATTCTGGAACTTGGAAAGGGGAAAGTCTAAATATAGTTTCTTCGTTTGAAGCATTGGGGAAAAAATTTCAAAACACAATTTCTGATGAAGATTTTAAAGGGATTATAAAAAATTCTTGTCCTGGACCAGGAGCTTGCGGCGGAATGTATACGGCTAATACAATGGCATCAGCGATTGAAGCACTCGGAATGAGTTTACCATACAGTTCGTCAAATCCAGCGTTAAGTGACGAAAAGAAACAAGAATGTTTAGAAGCTGGAAAACATATTAGAATTTTATTAGAAAAAGATATAAAGCCAAAAGACATTATGACTCGCAAGGGTTTTGAAAATGCGATTACTATAGTTGCGGTGCTTGGTGGATCAACTAATGCGGTAATGCACTTAATTGCTATGGCCCATTCTGTTGACATCGAAATTACATTGAAAGATTTTCAAGATATTAGTGATAAAACTCCTATGCTAGCCGATTTAAAACCAAGCGGTAAATATTTAATGGAAAACTTACATAATGTAGGAGGAGTTCCAGCAGTTATGAAGTATTTATTGAAAGAAGGATTAATGCACGGCGATTGTATGACTGTCACTGGAAAAACTCTATCTGAAAATTTAGCAAATCTTCCTGACTTAGATGATGGTCAAGATGTGATTCATGAAATTCAAAAATCTTTAAAATCAACAGGAAATATCCAAATTTTGTATGGAAATCTGGCTGAAGATGGTGCCGTTGCAAAAATTAGTGGAAATGAAGGCGAATTTTTTGAAGGTGAAGCCATTGTTTTTGAAAGCGAATTTGATGTTATTCCGGGAATTCAAAATGGACTTGTAAAACCCGGAAACGTAGTTGTAATAAGGTATGTAGGCCCAAAAGGAGGTCCTGGAATGCCAGAAATGCTCAAGCCTACATCAGCAATTATGGGTGCTGGACTTGGAGGATCAGTAGCTTTAATAACTGACGGAAGATTTTCTGGCGGATCACACGGTTTTGTGGTCGGTCACATTACACCCGAAGCTTTCGATGGTGGCGGAATTGCATTGGTTCAAAATGGCGATTCAATAACAATTGATGCGATAAAAAATACAATTAATTTGAAGATTTCTGATGAAGAGTTTGCCGCTCGCAAAGCAAGTTGGGTGCAGCCACCCTTAAAAGTCACAAAAGGAGTGCTGCTAAAATACGCAAGAGCAGTTTCAAGCGCCTCAACAGGTTGCGTAACCGATAAATAATCCTCCCCCCAACCCCCTCCGAAGGATGGTGAGTCGAGGCTCAAAAGTCAGAAGTAAGAAAAACAATTCCATTTCGTTATCCCTCCCTCTCCTTTGAAGAGGGCTGGGGTGAGGAAAAAATAAAGGTACCCATGGGAACAAATAAAATATCAGGTGCAGAAGCCATTATTAGATGCTTATTAGAAGAAGGAGTAGACTTAGTTTATGGTTATCCAGGTGGAGCAATCATGCCGGTCTACGACGAATTATATAAATTTAAAGATCAGTTGCATCATGTTTTAGTACGTCACGAGCAAGGGGCAACACATGCGGCACAAGGCTTTGCAAGAGCAACAGGAAAAGTGGGTGTAGCAATTGCTACTTCAGGTCCTGGAGCAACAAATCTAGTTACCGGAATTGCCGATGCTCAAATCGATTCAACACCAATGGTTTGTATTACAGGCCAGGTTGGGAAACATTTATTGGGTTCAGATGCTTTTCAGGAAACCGATATTATTGGAATTTCAACTCCGGTAACCAAATGGAATTATCAGATCACGGAGGCTTCTGAAATTCCGGAGATAATGGCTAAAGCTTTTTTTATTGCAAAATCAGGTCGTCCGGGTCCCGTATTAATTGATATTACAAAAAATGCTCAGTTTGACGAAATCGAATTCAGCTATAAAAAATGTACCAGTATTAGAAGTTACAATCCAAAACCAACTTTAAATCTAGAAAGAATAAAGGAAGCAGCGGAATTAATTAATAATGCAAAAAAACCATATATCGTTTTTGGACAAGGAATTATTCTTGGCGAAGCCGAAGAACAATTAAAAGCCTTAGTGGAGAAATCTGGAATTCCTGCTGCCTGGACTATTTTGGGTCTTTCTGCGTTACCGACTGATCATCTATTAAATGTGGGGATGCTAGGAATGCACGGTAATTATGGTCCAAATGTTTTGACTAACGAATGTGATGTTTTAATTGCACTCGGAATGCGTTTTGACGATCGTGTGACAGGAAATTTAGCTGCTTATGCGAAACAAGCCAAAGTAATTCACTTTGAAATTGATCCGGCAGAAATAGATAAAAATGTAAAAACTACCGTAGCTGTCTTGGCAGATGTAAAAGAATCATTGACGGCTTTACTTCCTTTTATTGAAAGTAGAACACATGAATCTTGGCACAACGAATTCAAGGAATTATATAAAATTGAATTAGAAACTGTTATAAATGAGGAATTAAAACCTACAGATAATAAGGGAATTTCGATGGGTGAAACGATAGAAATGATCAACAAACACTCAAAAGGAGATGCGATAATGGTTTCGGATGTAGGGCAACATCAAATGTTTGCTTGCCGTTATGCCAAATTCAATTCGACTAAAAGTAATGTGACCTCAGGAGGTTTAGGAACTATGGGATTTGCTTTGCCTGCTGCTATTGGTGCCAAAATGGGAATGCCAGATCGTGAAGTGGTTGCTATCATTGGTGACGGTGGTTTTCAAATGACTATTCAGGAGTTGGGAACTATTTTTCAGACTAAAGTTCCTGTGAAAATTGTGGTATTAAACAACGAATTTTTGGGAATGGTTAGGCAGTGGCAGCAATTGTTTTTTGACAAACGATATGCTTCTACTGAAATGATCAATCCAAACTTTACCGCTATTGCTGAGGGTTATTATATTAAAGCTAAAAAAGTAATTAAAAGAGAAGATTTAGACGCAGCTGTTGCCGAAATGATGGCTTCAAAAGATGCGTATTTTCTTGAAGTTATGGTAGAAAAAGAAAATAACGTATTCCCAATGATTCCAACAGGAGCATCGGTTTCAGACATTCGTTTGTCCTAAAATAGTTTAAAGTTTAAAGTTTAGAAGTTGTTGGAATGAAACACTAGCAGTAAAATAAGAATGTTGCTCAACTTTAAACTTTAAACATAAAAAACTTTAAACAAAAAACATGGAAAATAAAACATTCACCATTTCTGTATATTCAGAAAACAACGTTGGCTTATTAAACAGAATATCTGGAATATTCTTGAAACGTCATATCAATATTTTGAGTTTAAATGTATCTGAATCTGAGATTGAAAATGTTTCCAGATTCATCATAGTTGTGGATACAACGGAAAAATGGGTGCAAAATATTGTAGGTCAAATAGAAAAACAAATCGAAGTTATTAAAGCTTTTTATCATGTTGATGAAGAAACTATTTTCTTAGAAAGTGCTTTGTTTAAAATACATTCGAGTTTATTATTTGACGAAAGACAGATACAAAACATCATTAAAGAAAGTCACTCCGAAATAGTTACGGTTTCAAGAGACTATTTTGTGATTTCGAAGTCTGGAAAACGTTCCGAAATTGAAGAATTATACGAAAGATTTAAACCTTTCGGAATCATGCAGTTTGTGCGATCCGGAAGAATATCAGTTTCCAAAGAAAAAATGGAAATATCAACTTTATTAGAAGAACTTTCTTAGAGTAATCAGTTTGCGGTGTTCAGTCGCAGTGTAGTTTGTCATTCCGACGAAGGAGGAATCTCAATCTTACAATCATTAATTATTTCAATCATTAAATTTTACATTCATTAAATATTTAAAAAAAAATGGCAAATTATTTCAATTCATTACCACTAAGACTACAATTAGAACAATTAGGCGTTTGCGAATTCATGGACCAATCTGAATTTAAAAATGGCATAGAAGCTTTAAAAGGAAAAAAAGTAGTTATCGTAGGTTGCGGAGCTCAAGGTTTGAACCAAGGATTAAACATGAGAGATTCAGGTTTGGATATTTCTTATGCATTGCGTGCAGATGCAATCGCAGAAAAAAGAGTCTCTTTCAAAAACGCAACTGAAAACGGTTTCAAAGTGGGAACTTATGAAGAATTAATTCCAACAGCTGATTTGGTTTGTAACCTTACACCTGATAAACAGCATACAGCAGTAGTTACTGCGATTATGCCATTGATGAAAAAAGGTTCAACATTAGCCTATTCTCACGGATTTAATATCGTAGAAGAAGGAATGCAAATCCGTAAAGACATCACGGTTATTATGTGTGCTCCTAAATGTCCAGGATCTGAGGTTCGTGAAGAATATAAAAGAGGTTTTGGAGTACCAACATTAATAGCGGTTCATCCTGAAAATGATCCAAACGGAGAAGGTTTCGAACAAGCAAAAGCCTATGCAGTTGCTACTGGTGGTCACAAAGCTGGAGTTTTAAACTCTTCATTTGTAGCGGAAGTTAAATCGGATTTAATGGGGGAACAAACCATTCTTTGCGGAATGTTGCAAACTGGATCTATTTTATGTTTCGACAAAATGGTTGAAAAAGGAATCGAGCCTGCTTATGCTTCAAAATTAATTCAATACGGCTGGGAAACGGTAACGGAAGCTTTGAAACATGGTGGAATCACAAACATGATGGACCGCCTTTCTAATCCTGCAAAAATAGAAGCTTATGAACTGGCAGATGAATTAAAAGACATTATGCGTCCATTGTTTCAAAAGCATATGGATGATATTATCTCAGGTGAATTTTCAAAAAACATGATGATTGACTGGGCTAATGATGATATTAATTTATTGACTTGGAGAGGTGCAACCGCAGAAACTAATTTTGAGAAAACAGCACCAACAGCTGCTCATATCTCAGAACAGGAATATTTTGATAACGGAGTTTTGATGATTGCCATGGTAAAAGCCGGAGTTGAGTTAGCATTTGAAACGATGACCCAAACAGGTATCATTGAAGAATCAGCGTATTATGAATCTTTGCACGAACTGCCTTTGATTGCAAATACAATAGCCAGAAAAAAATTATATGAAATGAACAGAATCATTTCAGATACTGCAGAATACGGTTGTTATTTATTTGATCATGCCTGCAAACCGTTATTAACTGAATTCATGAAAACTGTAGATACTAATGTGATAGGAAAACCTTTCTCTACTTCAAATGGAGTAGATAATGCGGTACTTATTGCTGTCAATAGCAGTATTCGTCAACATCCTATAGAAGAAGTAGGAGCTTGGTTGAGAGAATCAATGACGGCCATGAAGAAAATAGGATAATGAAAAATATTAACACTCCACTGAGTGCATGGGATTTGCGATGTGTTATTTGTTTTATGAGTAATTGAATTAGTACTTTTTTTATCTTAAAAATGAAACAAATATTAATACAATGTTCACTTAACTTCAAACGAGCTTGAAAGTTAAGTGAAGCAATCCCTAATATTTTATACAATATAATTAGAGAATCTTTTTTTGATTTTTTCGAATTTCCAGTGGTTTTATAATTGAAGTTTTTGGTAATGCTTATTTTGTTAAAAAGTCTAAATTATTTTGGTTAGTATGTTTAGAAATTAGTATTCATTATTACTGAATTATTTATTGTTAAATTTTGTTGAGACAAAGGGCGAGATAAAAAAAAACTATCTCGCTTTTTTGGTGTCAAACATTTCTATCCAAAACAACAAAAAACCAACAAATATTCATTTAAAAGCTATTTTTTTTATGGTATAATAATTTTTTTATAGAAATTAATATTTTAAATAATTTTAGGAATAGATAGAGATTTGATACTTTTATAAAAAATTAAAACATGAGCTATTATAAAATTGAAAATTTAGAACAATATTTTAAACATTATAACAAATCAGTTCGTGAACCAAGAAAATTTTGGGGAAAAATAGCAGAAGAAAACTTTACTTGGTACCAACAATGGGATAAAGTTGTTGATTTTAATATGGCAGAAGCTGAAGTAAAATGGTTTACTGAAGCGAAAGTAAATATTACAAAAAATTGTATTGACAGACATCTAAATAAAAGAGGAGGGAAGACCGCTATAATTTTTGAACCTAATGACCCTAATGAAAAAGCATTACACATTACTTATAATGAGTTATACCAACGCGTTTGTAAAATGGCAAACGTACTACGAGAACAAGGAATAAAAAAAGGAGATCGCGTTTGTATTTATTTACCAATGATTCCTGAATTAGCCATTACTACTTTAGCTTGCGCCAGAATTGGAGCAATACATTCGGTTGTCTTTGCAGGATTTTCATCATACGCTGTAGCGACAAGAATAAATGATAGCGATTGCAAAATGGTCATCACTTCTGATGGTGGATTCAGAGGAAATAAAACAATTGATTTAAAGGGAATAATCGACGAAGCATTGACACAATGTCCTGGAGTAGAAAAAGTACTTGTTGCAAAAAGAATACATTCACAAATTGACATGAAAGAGGGGCGTGACCAATGGTTGCAACCTCTTTTAGACGAAGCATCAGATAATAATGTAGCCGAAATAATGGATGCCGAAGATCCGTTATTTATTCTTTATACTTCCGGTTCTACTGGGAAACCTAAAGGGATGGTACATACTACAGCTGGTTATATGGTCTATACAGCCTATACCTTTAAAAATGTTTTTAATCATGAAGAGAACGATATTTTTTGGTGTACCGCTGATATAGGCTGGATTACCGGACATTCTTATACTTTATATGGTCCTTTATTGAACGGCGGTACAACTGTTATTTTTGAAGGAGTTCCTTCCTATCCTGCTTTTAGCCGTTTTTGGGAAATTATCGAAAAGCATAAAGTGACCCAATTTTATACTGCCCCAACAGCTATTCGTGCATTAGCGAAAGAAAATTTAGAATATGTGCGAAAGTACCCTTTAAAATCTTTAAAGGTTATTGGATCTGTTGGAGAACCAATAAATGAAGAAGCTTGGCACTGGTACAATGACCACGTTGGGGACAAAAGATGTCCTGTTGTAGATACTTGGTGGCAAACCGAAACGGGTGGAATTATGATTTCGCCAATTGCATTTGTTACTCCAACTAAGCCAACATACGCGACTTTACCATTACCGGGAATTCAACCCGTTTTGATGGACGAAAAACGAAATGAAATCGAGGGTAATCAAGTGGTAGGAAGTTTGTGTATTAAATTTCCTTGGCCAGGAATTGCCCGAACTATTTGGGGAGACCATCAACGGTATAAAGACACTTATTTCTCGACTTTTCCTGGAAAATATTTTACTGGTGACGGTGCTTTACGTGATGAAGTAGGCTATTATAGAATTACTGGTAGAGTAGATGACGTCGTTATTGTTTCCGGACACAATCTGGGAACCGCTCCTATCGAAGATGCCATTAATGAGCATCCGGCAGTTGCTGAATCAGCTATTGTCGGTTTCCCACATGATATTAAAGGAAATGCATTGTATGGTTTTGTAATTTTAAAAGAAACCGGCGAAACCAGAAATAAAGAAAATCTGATCAAAGAAATTAATCAGCATATAGCCGATCACATTGGGCCAATTGCCAAGTTGGATAAAATTCAATTTGTTTCTGGTTTACCAAAAACACGTTCCGGAAAAATCATGCGTAGGATTCTGCGTAAAATTGCGGAGGGTGATTATTCAAACTTTGGAGATACATCAACCTTATTGAATCCTGAAGTTATTAAGGAAATAAAAGAAGGGAAATTGTAAATGAATTAGAAGCTGTTTGTAATCAAAACAGCTTTTTTTTGGCATCTCTTTTACTATACAAGGAATTATCAAATTTAATTATATAAGTTTTATATTAGATTACATAGCTGCATTAGAAAACAAATCCATAAATTTACTTCTGTATGAAAAATAAGGAAGTCTTGATTATTGGTGGCGGTTTAGCAGGTTTGACTGCTGCAATACATTTATCCAAAATTGGATTCCAAGTAACCATTGTTGAAAAAAATGAATTTCCAAAACACAAAGTTTGTGGCGAATATATATCGAATGAAGTTTTGCCATATCTTAATTGGCTTAATTTAGATATCGCTTCTTTGCATCCGACAAATATTACTCATCTTGAATTTTCAACGGTTTCCGGAAAAACAATTAAAAACAGTTTGCCTCTTGGAGGATTCGGAATTAGTCGCTATACTCTCGATGAATATTTATTTAAAAAAGCAATTGCAAATGGCTGCGAAATAATCAAGGAAACTGCAGAATCTATTGTTTTTGATAATGATGAATTTACCCTGACCACTTCAGATAAGACTATTTTAAAATCGGAAGTTTTAATTGGTGCTTTTGGAAAACGATCCAATATCGATCAGAAATTAAATCGCAATTTCATTCAGAAAAAGTCTCCATGGCTGGCCGTGAAAGCGCACTATTCAGGAAATTTTCCTAATAACTTGGTCGGCTTGCACAATTTTAAAGGTGGATATTGCGGAGTTTCAAAAGTAGAAAATGACATTATTAATATTTGCTATTTGGCAGATTATAAAACCTTTAAACAATTTAAAAATATTGACGATTATCAAGAAAAAGTAGTTTCTCAGAATCCACATTTAAAAACAATTTTTGAACAAAGTAAACTCGTTTTTGAAAAACCTCTAACGATTAGCCAGATTTGTTTTGAGAAGAAACAAGCTGTTGAAAATCATATTTTAATGATTGGTGACACGGCTGGATTAATTCATCCTTTATGCGGAAACGGAATGGCAATGGCTATTCATAGTGCTAAAATTGTTTCAGAATTAATTGATAAATATTTCAAAAAAGAAATCAAATCCAGAAATAAATTAGAAGAAAAATACATTCAGGAATGGAATTTTAATTTTAGTCAACGATTGAAAATGGGAAGATTTTTATCGAATCTTTTGCAAAAGCAAAAACTATCCGGTGTATTGATGCGTATATTAATTATATTTCCATTTTTATTGCCAAAAATCATTAAAAAGACACACGGTAAACCTATAATTTTAAACTTATAAATGCTTCTAAATACCAAATACAGAACGGATGAACCTGAAACAATGGACGATTTTTCCATGGAAGGAGAAATCTTACGTGATGCCCTAGACAAAATTGCTAAAATTAACCAGCTTTTAGGAGGAAACCAGCTAACTTTACGAGGGGTTCAGAAACTTGTAGGAAGCATTTCCAAAACAACAACAATTTCGATCGTGGATGTAGGTTGTGGGAATGGTGATATGTTGCGAACCATAGCAGATTATGGGTTGAAAAATAATTTAAACTTTCAATTGATAGGGATTGATGCAAATAATTTCACTGTAAAACACGCGCAGCAATTATCTCAAAATTATCCTAATATAAGTTACCAATGTGAGGATATATTTGATAAATCTTTTGAAGAATTAAAATACGATATTGTTTTGTGTACTTTGACATTGCATCATTTTAAAGACAAAGAAATAGTTCATTTGTTAAATGTGTTTAATGCTAATTCGAATATTGGAATTGTTATTAATGACTTGCACAGGAGTGCAATAGCGTATCGTCTTTTTCAAGCATTATGTCTTGTCTTTCGATTGAATGATATGTCCCGTGAGGATGGGTTAATTTCGATTTTAAGAGGGTTTAAAAAAGTAGAATTAATACATTTTTCAGAAAAATTAAATTTCAGCAACTATAAAATCCAATGGAAGTGGGCTTTTCGTTACCAATGGATAATTTCAAAAATATGAGTGTAAAAATAAAAACAGTAAGCAAACAGTTGCCCAAATATTCAAGGAATACTGATGAAATCATTCCGTTTCTTGATGCTTGGCTGGTCGGACAAGACGAACGTTTCGTTAGAAAAGTAAAGAAAATTTTTGAAGGTGCTGCTGTTGATAAACGGTACTCGATTATGGATCCAATCGAGGTTTTTACGAAAACTTCCTTTGAAGAAAGAAACGATATTTATGTACGTGAAGTAATTGAATTAGGTGAAAAAGTTCTCGAAAAGGCGTTGGAAAAAGCGAATTGGAATCCCGAAGATTTGGATTATATCATCACCGTAAGTTGCACAGGAATTATGATTCCTTCATTAGATGCCTATTTAATTAATAAATTGAAATTGCGTCAGGATATTGTTCGGCTTCCCGTTACTGAAATGGGCTGTGCAGCGGGAATTTCCGGAATTATTTATGCTAAAAATTTCTTGCAGGCCAATCCCGGGAAACGGGCTGCCGTAATTGCTGTCGAAAGCCCAACGGCAACATTCCAATTGGATGATTTTTCGATGGCGAATATTGTAAGTGCGGCTATTTTTGGTGATGGAGCGGCTTGTGTTTTACTTTCTTCCCATGAAGAAGATGAAGGACCCGAAATTCTGGCGGAGGAAATGTATCATTTTTATGATAATATCCACATGATGGGCTTTAAACTTACAAATTCGGGATTGCAAATGGTATTGGATATTGAAGTTCCAGAAACGATTGCTTCCCATTTTCCAGATATTATTCATCCTTTCTTGGAAAAAAACAATCTGAGAATGGAGGATATTGACCATTTGATTTTTCATCCAGGTGGAAAGAAAATTGTCCAAACGGTTGAAGGCTTGTTTTCGGATTTAGGGAAAAATATAAACGATACTAAAGAAGTCTTGCGTTTATACGGGAATATGTCGAGCGCTACGGTTTTGTATGTTTTAGAGCGAATAATGGATGATCAGCCTAAAAAAGGAGAGAAAGGATTAATGCTGAGTTTTGGACCTGGATTTTCGGCACAAAGAGTTTTATTGCAGTTTTAGCCCCTAACCCCCAAAGGGGAGTAGAAAATCTATGAGAAAAGAAGAAATCATATCACAATTACCCTATTCCAAACCCTTTTTGTTTGTGGACGAAATTATCCATATTGATGAAAATGGAGTGGAAGGTAATTATACTTTTGATGAAAATCTGGATTTTTACAAAGGACATTTTAAGGATTTTCCAGTTACTCCTGGTGTTATTTTAACGGAAGTTATGGCTCAAATTGGGTTGGTTTGTCTAGGTATATTTTTATTAAATAATACATTTAGTAAAAGTACTTCAATTGCTTTAACATCAAATGATATTGAATTTTTAAAACCTGTTTTTCCAAATGAAAAAGTGATTGTGATTTCGGAAAAAATATATTTTAGATTTGGAAAACTAAAATGTAAAGTAATCATGAAAAATGAAAAAGGAGAAGTTGTTTGCACAGGAGTAATAGCAGGGATGATAATTTCTAAATAAATGAAAAAAAGAGTAGTAATTACGGGGCTTGGTGTAGTTGCTCCAAATGGAGTAGGGCTTGATGCGTTTACTCATGCCATCAAAAATGGTGTTTCGGGCATTAAAAAGGATCCGGAATTAGAACGATTGCAATTCTCCTGTCAGATTTCCGGAAAGCCTGAAGTTTCTACTGAATTAGCATTGCAATATTTTTCAGAATTAGAGTTACGTAACTTCAATTCTACGGGAATTTTATACGGAGTGATTGCAGGAATTGATGCATGGAAAGATGCCGGTCTATCTTTAGAAATTAATGAAGAACCGGATTGGGATAGCGGAACTGTTTTTGGCACAGGAACTTCAGGAATTGATAAATTTCGAGAAAGTATTTATAAAATTGACGATTTTCAAACTCGAAAACTAGGAAGCACCGCCGTGGCTCAAACAATGAATAGTGGCGTTAGTGCTTATTTAGGAGGAAAATTAGGTTTAGGAAATCAGGTAACCACGAATTCCTCGGCTTGTACTACCGGAACTGAAAGTATTTTGATGGCATATGAACGCATACAATCAGGCCTGGCAAAACGTATTTTAGCAGGAAGCACTAGTGATTCAGGTCCTTATATTTGGGGTGGATTCGATGCAATGCGCGTTTGTACTTTTAAACATAATGATTCCCCAGAGCAAGGTTCGAGACCTATGAGTGCAAGTGCTTCGGGATTTGTACCCGGAAGCGGAGCAGGAGCTTTGGTTTTGGAAGATTTAGAAACTGCGGTAGCTCGCGGTGCAAAAATTTACGCAGAAGTTTTAGGCGGAAATGCAAATTCTGGTGGACAACGCGGATTAGGAACTATGACAGCTCCAAATCCCGTCGCAGTTCAGAAATGTATAAAAAATGCCATTGAAAATGCAGGAATTCATCCAAATGAGATCGATGCTATTAACGGGCATTTGACAGCAACATCAAAAGATAGTTTAGAAATCCAGAATTGGAGTGAAGCTTTAGAAAGAAAGGGAAGTGATTTTCCGTATATCAATTCTTTGAAATCAATGGTAGGACATTGTTTGTCAGGCGCTGGTAGTATTGAAAGTGTGGCCTCGGTATTGCAATTACATGAGGGGTTTGTTTTTCCAAATATAAATTGTGAAGATTTACATCTCGAAATTGCAGCTCTTATTAATGAGTCCCGAATCCCAAGAAAATTAATTGAAAAAGAACTAAATATCGTTGTAAAAGCCAGTTTTGGTTTTGGAGATGTCAATGGCTGCGTTATTTTTAAGAAGTTTAAATCCCATCCCCAGCCCTTCCCAAAGGGAAGGGAGCCTAATCCAAAAAATTAATAGTTAACAGTATTCGAACTAATAAATAAACGTCTCATCTTATCGCCTTTGTAGGCTAAAAAATTGAATATGGATAAAGAACAAACAATCGGCGAATTAAAAAATATCGTAAAACCATACGTCGCAAATCAGGAAGCATTGGAAACATTGACGGAAGAAACTGATTTCATCAATGACTTGAAAATTAACTCTGCTAATTTAGTTGATGTTATTTTAGATATAGAAGAAAAATACAACATCGTAATTGATAATGAATCGATGGAACGAATGATCAACGTAAAATCAGCAATGGAAATTATTCAAGCTAAATTATCAGAAAAAGAATAACATGCCTAATACTTAAAAATAGTACGATAAAGTGATTGGAAACGATATAGTAGATTTGGCTTTAGCCAGAAAAGAAAGCAACTGGCAGCGCAAAGGTTTTTTAGATAAAATTTTCACTCAAAAAGAACAGTTGCTAATCAATAGTATGGAAAATCCTGAATTCACCGTTTGGAATTTATGGACCAGAAAAGAAGCTGCGTATAAAATTTATAACAGGCAGACTAATATTCGTGGGTATTTTCCTTTGAAACTAGAGTGCTTTTATCAAAGTGAGACTTCAGGAATGGTCAGCTGTAATGGTACTATCTATTATACAAATACCAAAATTTCAGATGAAAGTATTTATACAATTGCAGTTACAGAAGAAGATTATTTTATCCAAATTAAGGACCTGAATTTAGATGCTAAAATCTGCAAAACGAACGGGATTCCTTTTATAATTGAAGAATTTACTAAAATGAAAAAGCCCGTATCGATTTCTCATCACGGGCGTTTTTGGAAAGGAATTACCCTTTGATTTATAAATTCAGTTGTTATTTAATTCCCAATCTAGACTTTAATTTTAGGAATAATAATGCAATTTTATAAGCATCTTCGGATGAAGAATTACGATCACTTTTTGGTAGGTTGTATATGGTACTCAATTCGTCTAATGAGAATTGTTTATTATTAATATCCTGAAGTTTACGATACATCACATCTATATCTAAAGCTTCGTTTTTTAGACGACCACAATCCAATCTTTCCAGTGCGGCATTGATCATTTCTACATCGAAATCAATGTGATGTCCTACCAATACTGCATTTCCAATATAATCAATCAATAATTTTATAGCTTCAGGTTCCCCCAATTTTTTCATTTTACTTTCTACGATAAATTCGTTCGAAAGTCCATTATCGTGAAGAAATTTATATTGTAGCAAAACGGCCTCAAAGCTGTCTCCAATAACGATACTGTTATCGATTACTGCAAAAGAGCCAATCGATAAAATAACGTCTTTTACAGAATTTAAACCAGAAGTTTCGGTCGATAAAATCACAAAACGTTTTGATTTTTTATCAAATTTAGAAAGGTACGCCTTCCAAAACTCAGGATGTTCTTTATTAATATTTTTCAGCCAGTCGATCATACTTTATGAAAATTGGGTAAGTTGAAATTTACTTTTTATTAACTCCTCTAATTCTTTCATTGGAGCAAGAGCATTTTTTAATTTTTCTTTATCAATTTTTGATAATTCATTCAAATTTATAAATTGACCACAATCATCATTTTTTAATCCTTCAACTGTTCTAAATTTTGATAAAATCAAAAATGCTTCGGCGCAATTAAGATAAATCTCTGAATTTTTCACATCAGTAATTGCTAATTGTTTGAATCTAAGGAAGGTGTTGTTAATTCCTTTTATATTATAATTTAAAGTGAATAAACGCGCTCCGTCAATTAATGGCATTAAAGCACGCGTTTTTATATCAAATTTATTTTTGTTTGGTCCTTCTTCTTCTACATTCAAATTTTTGAAAAAAGTTAAAGGAGAGTTTTTTCTTAAGGCATCATTCCCTAAAAAATCAAAGAACAAAGTATTGTTTTTAGCATTCTTGAAAACGGTATCAGTTATGGTTTCTTCAATTTTTTGTTCTCCAAACGCAATTTCATAATCAAAGAAAATACTACTTAAATCATTGCTATTTTCACCTGGAGTATTCATCCAGCTGTTGTATTGCTTAGTCCAGTCTGTCAATGATTTACACCAAAGAATATTGCTTCCCATATGCCCATTTGGACATAGTTCATAGCCTATTTTTTCCAGCGTTGCAGTTGTTTTTTTTCCTAATTTCAGAAAATAGTCTTTTACATCTCTATATTTATCTGGTGTCACATCTTCAAAAATCAAAATACTGTCTTGATCGGTAAGCAACAATTGTTCTTTTCTTCCCTGACTACCTATGCTTAACCACGCAAAACGGGCAGGAGGGGACCCTAAATCTAAAATTGACAATTCAACCGAACGTTTAATCAGAGCCATGTTAATTTCGCTGGCAATATTATTTATATGAGAAAGAGGAATGTTTTTATGAATCGAATTTTGAATAAGATCAGCCAATCGTTCCCGAATTTGTTTTAAATCTTTTGGAGTTTGGGAACGTTTAATTTCTTTTATTAAAACACCCGGATTACTGGCTTGTGCAATAATCAAATCTCTTTCAGAAATTATTCCTTTTACTGCAGATTTATCTGTCCCGTCTTGCGTCACGCACAAATGAGTCATATTGTGTTTCAGCATAAGCAATTGAGCTTCTGCCAAGGAAACATTCTCTTGTACAGTTATTACTGGAGAAGACATTATTTTATCCACCGACGCTGTTAAGGCAAATCTACCGGTTGCAATTTTTGAACGCATATCGCTATCTGTAACAATACCAATAGGCATATTGTTATCGCAAACAATGACGTTATTCATTAGATTCTCGGTCATAAGTTGAGCGACCTCTATTACAGTACTTGTAATTGTTGTTTTTAAAGGAGAATTATTATAATTTAGTGATTGAAAATACTGCATTTCAGATTGTTGATCCGAATAGTATACATTATCCGAAATCAGTTTTCCTCTTAAATTTTCTTTGTCTTTTGGATTCGGCGTATTTGTTGCAAAACTCTCCAGTAAAAAATTAAGAACTTCTGAATTGTTGGCAACAAAAGGACGAAAAGTGGCGATGGGAATGGCGTAAATAATACTTTCTTCTCTAGCTTTGGCAGTCATCATGTAATTGTTTTTGGCAAAAAACGGACGTAAACCAAAAATATCCCCCACATGACACTTGTTTAATAACGTTTCTTCCGCATCAGCTATAACTGACAAATTGATAACCCCAGAAGCCACAACATAAAAACTGTCATGCAAAACATCATTAATTTGAAATAATATTTTATGCTTTTCTAAATTTACGACGCGTATGCTTGTAGCTATTTCAGATAATTCTTGAAAAGTCAAATGATTAAATGGTGGATATTCCTTTAAAAAATCAGCAATGTGCTCAGCAATTGAATTCATAGTTCTACAAATAGATAAAGTATTGATTGTAAAAATAACAAATTAAATAATTACAATACAGTCAATATTATAGTAAAAAAAATAATTTACACAAACCTTATTTTTTTCTTAAAATTAGTAAGAATTTACAATTAATTAAATAAAGTTATTTTAAGTTTGTAATTATAACTAAAACATTTTAAATCATGAGATTACTTAAAAAAATACCCTTGTTAACTTTTGCATTGTTGTTTATTAATTTCCTAAATGCTCAAGAAAAGCCAACAAGCACTAAGGAAGTTGTTACAGGTAAAATTAATGGCGCTACAATTACTATTAATTATGGTAGCCCATCTGTGAGAACTAGGGAAATCTGGGGCAAATTGGTTCCGTTTAATCAAGTTTGGCGCGCGGGCGCAAATGATGCAACCACATTTGAAACAGATAAAGAGCTGACCATTGAAGGATCAAAATTGCCGGCCGGTAAATATTCTTTTTTTGTTATCCCAAATGAAAAAGAATGTGTTATCATTTTTAATAAAGAACCAAAACAATGGGGAACTTATAAATATGATCAAAAACAAGATCAGTTACGAGTTACTGTAAAACAAAAACTTGCTGAAACAATAGCTGAAAAATTAGTTTACACTATAAATAAGGATACTGTTGTTTTAAGTTGGGAAAAATGGAACATACTATTTTCAGTTAAATAATTTATTTTAAATTCATATAACTCTAAAAGCACTTGTGAAAGGTAGTGCTTTTTATATTTTATGACTGTGCGTTAATCGGACCAAATTAAATTTAGGAACAATTATATTTATTATAAAATGGATAAATAATAGGTAAATCAAAAAAATCTATTTTACATAATATAAATTATAGTTCATTTTTATATATTGATTTTTAAGCAATATAACGCTAACCGGTACAATCCATTAGTCTACAAGATTAACCTTATATAAGAATATAGTGAATGGTGTTCGGAGCAACTAAGAATCTTTTAAATCAGATAAGATTAAATGCGATGTGGGTTCACCATAAACTAAAAGCCTATCAATGAATTGTTGCAAATGCAATTGGTCAATTAATACAACTTTCATAAAAATATTATGAGTTCCTGTGATTCTATAAACTTCATATATTTCAGGAAACTGATTCAAATCATCACAAAATATTTTCAGTTTTCCGCTAAAGAGTTTATACATGATAAAAACCTCTAAGCCAAAACCAAGTTTCGTATTATTAAGCTGTACGTTATATCCCAATATAACATTCGTGTCTTCCAATTTTTGAATTCGTTCACGAACTGATGACGGAGAAAGTCCAACTTGCTTTCCAATCTCTACAAATGAAGTTCTGGAATTAACTTTAAGACTTTCTATTATTTTTAAATCGATTGCATCTACCATAAATAAAGTGTTAATTAAGGCTAAATTACATTTATTTTATGGTATTACGACACTAAATCCATTGATTAGATTTTACTTTAAGTATTCGTTATTCTAATTTTGCACTATGGACACAATGCTATTATTACTTATTACTGGAATTTCTATAGGATTCTTTATTCAAACTATTACTGGTTTTGCAGGAGCTTTAGTTTCTTTGCCTTTTCTTTTGTTTGTTATGCCATTGTCTGATGCCATCGCCTATTTATCTATTTTCTATTCTATCTCGACACCCATTTATGTGTATAAAGAATGGGAAAATATTGATAAGTCTCTTCTCAAAAAACTATCGTTATCTTCCTTTATAGGACTGCTTATCGGAATTGTTGTGTTGGTCTATGGACAACCTTTAATTCTAAAAAAAGCATTGGGTTTATTTATCATTTTGATTGTTTTAAATAGTTTGAGAAGTAAAAAGGAACTGCTTATCATTTCAAAAATGAAATATGTTTTTGGATTTTTGGGAGGTTTTTTTTCAGGGGTTTTCTCCAGTGGCGGACCACTATATGTTGTTGTTGTGAAGAGCGAAACATCCGATGTCAAGACGTTTCGAGCAACAATGTTTGGTGTTTTAGGATTGGTTACAATGATGCGTATCCCTGTTTTAATTTTTGAAGGAATTTTGACGGTCGGTAAATTATACAACTCATTATATGTCTTGCCTTTTTTTATATTAGCACTATTTTTAGGAAATAAAGTCTTCTTAAAATTAAACGAGGTTCTATTTAAGAAAATTATGTTAATCCTTCTTTTTATTTCTGGAATCGTGCTATTGGTAAAATAATAATTAGTTAAATAACAAATCTTACATTGAAAGCTGAAAGTGATTCGATTCGTATCTTAAATATTTACCTTTGCAAAAATTTTAAAAATGCAATTTGATGAGTAATGAATCAAATACAAAAACAAAATATATAAAGTTAATTCTAATTTTAGGTTCATTAACTGCGCTGGGTCCATTTTCAATTGATATGTATTTACCCGGTTTTGCAGGAATTGCCAAGGATTTAAATACTTCAGTTGCAAATGTCTCTATGACTTTATCCAGTTATTTTATTGGAATTTCGGCGGGTCAATTGCTTTATGGACCATTGTTAGATCGCTTTGGTCGAAAAAAACCACTATTTATAGGATTGTTGGTTTACATTTTGGCATCACTAGGTTGTTTTTTTGTAACTGATATTAATACTTTTATTGGTTTACGATTCATTCAGGCTTTGGGTAGCTGTGCTGCCACGGTAGCTTCGGTTTCTATGGTTCGTGATTTATTTCCTGTTAAAGATATTCCAAAAGTATTCTCATTATTAATGTTGGTTGTTGGGCTTTCGCCGATGCTGGCACCAACAATTGGAGGTTATATCACGGCAGATTACGGCTGGCATACCGTCTTTTTTATACTAATGTGCTTAGGAATTTTAATTCTTTTAGCAGCCCATTTTGGTTTGCCAAATACCTATAAACCGGACACTTCAATTTCATTAAAACCAAAACCTATTATTACTAATTTTATAGGTATTGTAAAAGAACCTCAGTTTTATACCTATGCTTTTACAGGAGCGGTAGCTTTCTCCGGATTGTTTACTTATGTAGCAGCTTGTCCTATTTTATTTATGGATATTTTTAAAGTGGATGCTAAAGTTTACGGTTGGATATTTGCTTTTATGTCGTTGAGTTTTATCAGTGCCAGCCAGCTTAATTCTGTTTTGTTGAATAGATTCAAAAGCGAGCAAATGATTTTTGGGGCATTAATTTCACAATCCGTTATTGTAATCGTGTTTCTTATACTCTCCATGAATGGTTTATTAGGTTTGTACGGAACAATTACTATGTTGTTTTTATTCCTTGCCTGTCTGGGAATATCTAATCCTAATACGGCAGGACTCACCCTTGCTCCTTTTACCAGAAATGCAGGAAGTGCCTCTGCCTTAATGGGCGCTATTCAATTGGGATTAGGTGCTTTGGCATCATTTGCCGTTGGTATTTTTGTCAAAAATTCCTCAGTTCCGATGGTTGTTATTATGACAGTTACAACACTTTTAGCATTATTGATTTTAATTCTTGGAAAACGAACCATAAAAAAAACTACCAAAACCTCTCACGATGAAGGAATTGCAATACTTGATTAATATTGAATGTAATTTAGTCTTATTTTGATTCTATTTATATTTTTTTATAAGGTCGGATAATCATGCGCAAAGATTGATCTTTTGAAAAATAAGCAATCATCCAATTAAAAAATGTTTTGATCCTGTTGCGATACGTTATCAATGAAATAAGATGGATGAATAGCCAGATAATCCAAGCAAAAAATCCTTTGAAATGCATTTTTGGTTTGGGTAAATCAACAACCGCTTTATTTTTTCCAATAATTGCCATAGATCCTTTATCATTATATTTAAAGGGTTTTAATGGCTTATTTTTTGTCATTAGTTTAAAATTCTTAGCCAAATTTATTCCTTGTTGAATTGCAACTTGTGCTACTTGAGGATGACCATTAGGAAAATCTAAATCTGTGAGTTGGATGCAAGTATCACCTATAGCAAAGATGTTTTCAGTACCATTAACTTTATTGAATGCATCAGTCGCCATTCGTTTTCCGCGACCATAACTTTCAGCTGGAATCCCTTCGAAAACCATTGCTGAAACTCCTGCTGCCCAAATTAAATTTTTGGTTTGAATTGTTTCCCCATTTCCAAAATATACCGTGTCATCGATATAATCCACAACAGTTGTGTTTAACTTTACTATAATGCCTAATTTTGTGAGCGCTTCCAATGTATTTTCCTGAGAAGCTTTACTCATCGGGGACAGTACGGCATTTGATCCATCAATCAAATAAATATTACTTGCGGTCGTACTTAATTCCGGATATTCTTTTAATAAAATATTTTTACTCATCTCAGCAAACATGCCAGAAACTTCAACTCCTGTAGGCCCACCACCGGCAACAACAATGGTTAAAAGCGCTCTACGTTTACGAATGTCTTTACAAATGGTAGCTTTTTCCAAATTTTTTAATATGGTATTGCGCATTTCAATGGCATCAACGAGCGTTTTCATCGGAATGGCATTTTTCTTTACGTTTTCCATTCCGAAATAACTCGTTTCAGCTCCAGTGGCAAAAACTAAGTAATCGTATTCTAGTTCGCCATTATTCAGAATAATTTTATTTTCTGCAGGATTTACTTTTAGTAAGTTTCCCAGACGAAATTTTAGATTTTTTTTACCGGCAAAAAATTTCCTAAAAGGATAGCTTATACTGGAGGGCTCTAAAAAAGCGGTGGCTACTTGATAAATAAGTGGCGGAAAGAAATTATAATTGTTTTTGTCAACGAGTGTTACCTGAATTCCTGTTTGATTTAAAAGTTCTTTGGCAAGATTGATTCCTGCAAAACCGCCTCCAATGATTACAATATTCATAAGCTGTTATTTATGGTTTTAGTAAAAAAAATATCATAAAGATACTTCATATATTTGGAGGCTGTTAAATTTCCAAATAGTAAATAACTATGATTGTATTATTTTTCTATTTTTTTTATATAGAAGCGTCTCTTTTATTTAACGATAAAATTCACCAATATGCCATAGAATACCAGATGGATCATGTATAAAACATTCTTTTCCCCAATCATATTCGGTAATTGGAACTAGTTTTACCTTTTTATATTTGTTGGTCAAATTTAGTTCCAGAAGGCTTTTCCAAAATTGATTGACATCTTCTACTTCTAAGAAAAGCATCGTGTTATCTATCCAATCTTGAATAAAAGCATCTTGTAAATAAAAGACCAATCCATCCACTTTGAATACTGATAAATTTGGACTCAAAATAGTTTCTTCAAAACCCAACTCACTATAAAAATTTCTAGACACTTCAAAGTCTTTGGCACCAATAAAAGCACGAATCGATTTAGCTTTGGTCATCATAATGATTGTAATATTTGTTTATATTTTTCAGAAATGTAGCAGCGGAACTAAAATAGAAATAAAAAATTTAAAAGCACAATCATTAATTAATTAGAAACAAAAAAAACCATTGCACCGCTTTATCAAGCATTGCAATGGTTTTTCAATTATATAACAGAAAAAATTCTATTTTATTTTTTGTTTTTTCACCGGTTTCTCTGCCGGTTCGTTTTTGTTTTGCAACAAATAATTAGCCAATAATTTTTCGATCAATTCGTCCTTTGTCAAGTGATGAAAAACGGTTTTTATTTTGTTTTTCAATTCCGCATCTACTTGGTGGTTGGGTTTTGTCTTGAATATTTGTTTGGCCCATAATAGAGCGTTGTTTTCTTCGATGCTTAGCGCACTTGGTTTTTTGAACTCGGTGAATTTGATTCCCAGTTCTTTTTCGAAATCGGCAATTTCTTTTTCTTCTTCTGGTTGTAAAACAGTCAAGGAAAGCCCCTTTGCTCCTGCTCTGGCAGTTCTTCCGCTACGGTGAACGTAAGTTTCATAAACGTCCGGTAAATGGTAATTCACGACATAAGAGATTTCCTTTACGTCAATTCCTCTCGCGGCAAGGTCCGTTGCTACTAATATATTGATATGTCCTTCACGGAATTGCTCCATGATTCTATCACGAATTCCTTGCGATAAACTGCCGTGCAATGCGCCAGATGAATACCTATTGATTGCCAGATTTTTAGCTAATTTATTGACCGCTGCTTTAGTTTTACAAAAAATAATACCGCGTTCGCCTTCTTTTGAATTTAGAAAATGCATCAAAACATCCAGTTTCTCAATAGGATTTACTACTATATATTCATGATCAATTCCTTGATTTCCTATCGTTTCCATATTGGAGCTAACCTGTACCACGTTTTTATTCAGGTAATTTTGAATAAGTTGTTTAATGGTTCCAGGCATAGTAGCTGAAAACAAAAAGGTTTTGTGAGATGTAGGTAATTCGGCAATTATTTCATCTAAACCTTCTTTCAAAATGGTAATCATTTCATCGGCTTCATCAAGCACCAGGAATTTGGTTTCTTTTAAGTTTATCGCTTTACGCTGAATCAAATCAATCAAACGTCCAGGAGTTGCTACTACAATGTGAGTAGGCAATAGCAGTCTTTCTATTTGTGGTTTTATTGGGATTCCGCCGCAAGTTGCCGCAATAGAAACTTCAGGCAGGTATTTTGCGAAAGATTCCAAATTTCTGAAAATCTGCTGTCCTAATTCTCGTGTCGGTACTAAAATTACTGCTTGAATAACAGGAGAATCAGGATCGATTAATTGCAATAATGGTAATCCAAATGCCGCTGTTTTTCCAGTTCCAGTTTTAGCAAGACCTACAAAATCAGTTGTGTTTGATAATAGTAACGGAATTGTTTTTTGCTGAATTTCTGTTGGTACAACAATATTCAAATCAGACAGTGCATTCAATATGGGAGTAGAAATTCCTAAATCAGAGAATTGTTTTGACATTTTTTTGGATTTTATAATTTTATAAAAATAGTTGTTTTGTAAACGTGATTTTTAGCCCCGATGGAAACGGCATCCTGTTGTGGCGGTGTTCGCCATAACAGATATAGTGTACAGTGGGATTAGCTACTAGATAAGAAAATATTAATCTTCATCCGGTTCGTTCATGATTTTTTCACGATATTTTTTCCCTGTCAGCAATATTAGTTTTAATTTGTAATCGTCAACAAGCCACTCACGGTAATTTTTACTGCACTGACTTAAACATTTTGAATAGCGCTTGATACGACAATCGATATCATCATCTAACATTTTGCCTAATGCTTTGGCTTCTTGTAAGGTTTCAGAATTATCAACACACATGGCAGCGTGCTGTTCCAATGATTTTTCCAGCACTTCTTTTGAGCGTAAATTTAATGCAATGATTAACTTATGTTCCTCATCCACATCAAAAGTTACTACTTCTGTTTTACTAAATTTAGCGCGTAATTCCGGAGGCATTGAATATTTGAAATACAATTCTATTTCCGTATCATCACGTAAATTTTCTAGATAAAACTCCGGTGATTTAAAAATATGTTGCCAGTTTACTGGTTCACTCCACAACCCAAATCGGGCTGCATTATTCCCTAAATCGATAACATTAAATATATCTTTATTAGGCAGTTTTCTAGAACCGCGACCAATCATTTGATAGTAAAGTGTTAAAGATTTTGTCGCTCGGTTCAAAATAATGGTTTCTACTGTAGGTTCATCAAAACCTGTCGTAAGAATTCCAACGGATGTTAAAATAGCGTCCGGAGTATTCTTAAACCAATGTAAAATATCTTTTCGTTCCTCGTTATTGCTGGTGTTGTCAAGATGGCGAATTTCATAACCTGCTTCTCTGAAAGTTTCATAAACATACAGAGAGGTATTGATACCATTATTGAAAATTAAAGTTTTCTTTCCTAAAGATTTCTCCGTGTAGGCATGCAATAATTTTTCCTGCATGGCCATGTTCGTATATAAATCATCCGATGATTTTACGGTGTAATCTCCATTAATACCTACTTTCAACGAGGTCAATCCTACATCATAACTATAGGTAATTGCTTTTGCCAAAAAGCCTTGATCAATCAATGAGCTAATGGTATCTCCTACAATTAATTCATCATAACTTTCATGCATTGGCAATTTAATATTCGAACTCAAAGGCGTTGCTGTAACCCCTAATATGAAAGCATTTTTAAAAGAACTTAATAATTTTCTGAAGGAGTTGTAATGCGCTTCATCAATAATTACTAAACCAATATTGTCCAAATGTAGTTTTTCATCATTAATTCGGTTTTTTAAAGTCTCTACCATCGCCACAAAACAAGAATAATCGTTTTGGTCCGGAAGTTCTTTTACTTTGCTGTTGATGATTTTGTTTTTCACATCAAAACCCTTCAACATTTTTGAAGTTTGTTTGCAAAGCTCTATTCTGTGTGTTAAAACAACTACTTTTTTGTCGTGTTTTGACAAATAGCGGCGTACGATTTCAGAAAAAACTACTGTCTTCCCTCCACCAGTGGGCAGTTGGTACAACAAATGATGTTGACGAGGTCCATTGTCGATACGTTCAAAGATAGCATCTATGTCCCCTTTTTGGTAGGCATAAAGTTCTTTTTTGTCTTCGATTTCGATTTCTAAAGTGTTTTGGGACATTGCTTATTGTTGGATTTTTGCAAAAATACGCCTAAAAAACAGTTTTATTGTCAATTTTAATAAAAAAAAAGAGGAGTCATTAAATAAAATAGAATTATGCAACAACATAGTATTCCAATCGTTCTATTATCGCATTGAACTCGGGTTCATTATGCCATTTTTGTTTAATGGATTGATTATGAATGGATAGTATTCTTGTCTTAAAATCGTTTATAATTCCGTTAGCAATCAAAAATATTACAGCTTGTTTAAAGGAATTGAACATACTTTTGAAAAATAATTCTTGCTTTATAAGATTTTCGGAGGAGTAAGTTTGTGCAATTTCAATATTGTAGAGCATTACATCGGCAATTATAAAAGGATCTACCCCCAAAAGAATAAAATGCTTGATGTATTTTTGAGCAACGGATCGTCTCATTTTTGGTTTGCTTCGTCTTCCTGTTTTTTTTATCGGATAATATTCATTTGAGATTTTCAGTTTGCATTCCTGTAAAAGGGTTTGTTCCTTTGGATTGAAAACAAAATTATAATACACTTTAACGGGGCTAAATTTCTCGTACAATTCTATAATTTGTTCTTCGAGTTGATCTTTATTGAGTTCTGTCAAATATTTTTTTAAATCGCGCTTGCTCATTATCAAAGTTTAAGAATACAAAAGTAAATTACTTTAGGATTCAATAGATTAAAAATCAATGATAATACTTATTTTTGTACATTATCAATCAAAAATATAGTAAATGCTCAAGATTTTCAAGGTTATAGCAATTCTGGAAGGAATATCTTATCTAGTTTTATTTTCGAATATGCTTTTTATCAAGCCTACAAATTTAGCACTTTACAAAACGTTGCTTTATCCTATAGGAATGAGTCACGGAATACTATTTATAGGATATATTATATTGGCTTTTTTATTGAAAAAATCTCAAAAATGGGATTTTAAAAACTTTATCATTATTCTAATTGCCTCATTAATTCCTTTAGGCACTTTTTATGTAGATAAAAAATACCTGAAAAATGTATAAATTCATAGAGAAATTATTCACTTTTTTATATCCAATATATAGAAAATGGGGATTAGGAAGCAATTTAGCCTCTTATCTGAGTTTACTTCTAAATATTGCCATTCTCTGCCTTTTGGCTTACGCGATTTATTACGTATTCAGGCTCGTTTTAGTCACTGTCATGATGGTTATAGCTCAGAAAACCAAAACTAAATTTGATGATTTATTAGTAACCAATAAAACGGCAAAATACATAGCCCATTTAATCCCGTTATTGTTTATTTATAAATCAGTTCCAATAATTTTAGAGCGATATGAATATTGGGAAGGTGTTTTTGGTAAAGTGGTGGGGATTTATATTGTCATCTTGGTTTTATGGATCATTCGAACCATCTTTAATGCTTTAAGAGATTATTTAAAACTAAAGCCCAGGTACAGTGACAAACCCATTGACAGCTTTATTCAGGTAGTTATGATTGCTCTTTGGATGGTCGGAATTACAGTGATTATCTCTAAATTATTTGATATTGACCAAAAAGAGCTTTTAACCATTTTAGGAGCCGTGTCTGCGGTGATAATTTTGATTTTCAGAGATACAATTTTAGGTTTTGTATCCAGCGTTCAAGTCTCTATAAACGACATGGTTCGCATTGGCGATTGGATTACAATGGATAAATTTGGTGCAGACGGAGATGTAATTGAAATCAATCTTGCAACCGTAAAAGTTCGAAATTTTGACAATACAACTACCACTATTCCAACGTATAGTTTGAGTTCTGACTCCTTTCAAAACTGGCGCGGAATGCTGAATTCAGATGGGAGACGTATCAAAAGGCACATTCTTATTAAAACGAGTAGTATTCGTTTTTTGGAAGAAGCAGAATTAAATGACTTGAAGAAAATTCATCTTATATCGGATTATATTGACACCCGAAAATTAGAAATAGACAAATATAATTCTAACAATAAAATAGATAAATCAATTGCTATTAACGGACGAAATTTGACCAATTTAGGCTTATTTCGAAAATATATTACAGAATATCTATTCAATTATCCCGGTTTAAATAGAGATATGCTGATGCTTTGTCGTCAATTGCAATCTACTTCTCACGGAGTTCCGCTTGAAGTTTATGCATTTTCACATGACAAACGATTTGAGAATTATGAGTACATCATGTCGGATATATTCGACCATATTATTGCCTCAGTAGGTTATTTTGATTTGGAAATTTTTGAAACGGTCTCCGAAAATGATTTTAAAGTTTAAGAGCCGCTTTTTGTTTGGGTTTCCTTACAATCTAGGGAAAACTACATACGATCTTTAATAAATTCTATCGTTTTTTTGCCATGAGCTTTTGGTTTTCCATCAGTATCCAAATTTACCATTGTCGTGTTATCAATAGTGATAATTGTTTCGCGCGTCATCATGTTTCTGGCCTCACATTTTAGTATTAGCGAAGTATTTCCAAATTTTACAACATCAATACCTATTTCTATAATATCACCCTGTTTTGCTGAGCTTCGAAAGTTGATTTCCGACATGTGCTTGGTAACAATTCGAGTATTTTCTAATTGAATAATGGTGTATAAAGCCAATTCTTCATCAATCCAAGCTAATAATTTACCTCCAAATAAAGTTCCGTTAGGGTTTAGATCTTCTGGTTTTACCCATTTTCTAGTGTGAAATCGCATAATTTTTCTTTATATCTGCAAAAATAAACTTTTCTTACGGCTATTTTCTTTATTTTTAAAGAAAAATACCATGAACGAACGCGATACTTTTTTAAAAGAATTTAGAGGACAAACAATAGGCTCCGTGACAAATCAGTCTTCTACCGAAGAATCATTTCAAAATGAAGTGCTTAGACCTGTTTTAAAGTTGCAAAACGATTTGTTTATTGCTTCTTTTATCAATTATGTCTTAAAAAATAAAGCAGATTTTTATAGCTTCACCCTTGAAAAAAAGTTATCAGTTATAGAAAATGCAATCCAAAAAGACGTCAAGTTTAGAAATGCTTTAAAGGGAATGATAATAGGATTATTCACCATCGATGAGTATTCAGAGTATATAAAAAATTCTTCCAGTATCAACAAAAGAATGATGAGTATGCTTATCGAAAGATTAAAAAGTCAAGTACAATTATTTGAAGCAAATGTCAATTCCTAATTCTGTAATTCGAATTACTGTTCAAAAGCTTTATTCTGCTATTTTTTTAATAGAAGATCAGATTTGCACCTAAATTCTAGTTTTTTTAAACACTTTCATCATTGAATTCAAAAATGTAGTGTATAAGAAACCTCTTGTTTTTTTATGTATAGTTTAAAAAAGGAGTCCTAGTTTATATATAAATCACAATTTCATTACCATTTAATAATATTCTTTGCTTTATCGAATAATTATAAGTTAAGCTTAATTTTTTGTGATTTTTACTCGGTTTTTTTTATTATAATTGTTAAAATTAAAATTATGAAGGAAGAATATTTCAAATGGTATTCCCCGCATCTAACTAGAGATATTGAAATGCTGGTTTTTGGACATGCTGGATATCCTATAATTCTATTTCCATCTTCAATGGGGAGTTTTCATGAAAATAAGGATATGGGATTGATAGACTCTGCAAAATGGTTCATTAAGAAAGGTTTACTCCAAATATTTTGTCCCGATAGTGTTGATAAAGACAGTTTTTACAATAAAAAAATCCATCCTGTACATCGCATAGAAAATCATGTTAAATATGACAAAATGATTTGTCATGAAATTGTTGAAAAAATAAAAAACAACACAACTTCAGGAAAAGTGGCTATGGCAGGTTGCAGTTTTGGCGGATACCATGCCGCTAATTTTGCTTTTCGTCATCCGGGATATGTAAGTCACCTATTTTCTATGAGCGGTGCTTTTAATATTAAGAATTTTATGGATGGTTTTCATAATGATGCTGTGTTTTACAACAGTCCGGAGGATTATTTATATGGCTTAAATGATCCGGAATTATGGAATATGGATATTGTTTTAGGAACTTCTAACTGGGATATTTGTTTTGATGCGAATCTAAAATTAAGCAAGATTTTAAGTGAAAGAAATATCCATCACTGGCTGGATATTCGTCATGATAAAAATCATGATTGGCCAATCTGGAAAGAGATGTTTCCTCATTATTTATCAAGAATCAAATTTTTTTAAAATTATAAAGTTGCGTGCATCAAGTATTATGTAATTAAAAAATTAAGGGATGAAAAAAATTGGAATTTTATTTGGAATGGAAGATACCTTCCCACAAGCATTTATTGACAGAGTAAACTCGAAAAATGAAAAAGGAATTATTGCCGAAGCAGTTGCCATTGATAAAGTAGTTCAAAATAAAGACGGTGAATATGCTGTGATTATTGATAGAATTTCACAAGATGTTCCTTTTTATCGCGCCTATTTAAAAAATGCCGCTTTGACAGGAACAAATGTGATTAACAATCCTTTTTGGTGGAGTGCTGATGATAAATTTTTCAATAATGCATTAGCTGATACGCTTGGAGTTCCATTACCAAATACGGTGATTCTTCCGTCAGCGGAGCATCCTACGGATACGACTGGGAAATCATTTAGAAACTTAAAATATCCGATGGATTGGCAAGGGATTTTCGACTATATAGGCTTTCCGGCTTATATGAAACCGTATGCTGGCGGAGGCTGGAAAAACGTTTACCGATTGGAAAATGTTGAAGAATTTTGGAAAAAACATCAGGAAACCGGACAACTTGTGATGATGTTACAAGAAGAAATTGTTTTTACAGAATATTTCAGAGTGTACTGTTTGGGTTGTAAAGCCGTGCGAATAATGCAATATGAACCAAGAAATCCGCATCATTTGCGCTATGTAATCGATGGACCTCCAACAGATAAAAAATTATTAGCAACTATAAAAGACTATACTTTGCGACTTTGTAAAGGATTAGGATATGATTTTAATACGGTTGAATTTGCGGTACGAGACGGAATTCCCTATGCAATAGATTTTGGAAATCCCGCTCCTGATGCTGAATTGACTTCCGTAGGTGCCGAAAACTTTGAATGGGTAGTTGAAGAAGCTGCAAAAATGGCTATCGCTGCCGCAAAAAAACAAAAACCGGGTAAAATTAATCTCACTTGGGGAACTTTTATAAAAGATGCAGCAAAATAGTTTTCGGTCACAGTTTTCCGTAAACACACTGAAAACTGCGACTGCGACTGAACACTAAAAAAATGATTATGTTAAACAAACTACCCGTATTTACATTAGGTGTTGAAGAAGAATATCAAATCATTGATCCTGAGACAAGAGATTTGCGTTCGCATTTATCTAAAATTGTTGATGGTGCCAAAATAATATTAAACGAACAGGTGAAGGCGGAAATGCATCAATCTGTTGTAGAAGTTGGGACTAATATTTGTAAAAGTGTTGCTGAAGCTAAATGTGAAATTAAATTTTTGCGCTCTAAAATCGTTGAATTAGCCGATAAGCAGGATTTAATTGTGGGTGGTGCCGGAACGCATCCGTTTTCTAAATGGCAGGATCAGCCCATTACCGATGATCCCAGATATCATGATATTGTGAATGAATTGCAAGATGCAGCGCGATCCAATTTAATTTTTGGAATGCATTGTCATGTGGGTATTGAAAACCGCGAAATTGGATTGCAATTGATGAATCAGGCGACTTATTTTTTGCCTCATATTTTTGCGCTTTCTACGAATTCTCCTTTTTGGGAAGGACGAAAAACGGGTTATAAATCATTTAGAACCAAAGTTTTTGATAAGTTTCCAAGAACCGGATTACCGGAATATTTTGATTCGGTTGCCGCATACCAAAATTATTTAGACACCTTAGTTAAAACCAATTGTATAGACAATCCAAAAAAGATTTGGTGGGATTTGCGCTTGCATCCGTTTTACAATACGATTGAATTTAGGATTTGCGATATGTGCTTAACAGTGGACGAAACCATTTGTATTGTGGCTATTATTCAAGCAATTGTAGCTAAGCTCTATAAACTTAATATGAATAATACTAGTTTTAATATTTATAGGCTAGCCCTGATAAAAGAAAATAAATTTCGTGCCGCTCGTTACGGAATTGATAATAATATGATTGATTTTGGTTTGCAAAAAGAGGTGGAAACGAAGATACTTATTCTAGAACTCCTTGATTTCATTGATGATGTAGTAGATGAATTGGGAAGTCGAGATGATATCAATTATGTTCATGAGATTTTGAAAAACGGAACTGGAGCGGACAAACAGTTGGCTGTTTTTGAAGAAACGGGTAATCTTTCCAGAGTGGTTGATTTTATTACTGGTGAATTTACAAAAGGATTGTAAATTAAAAATTAACTTTGCCGATTGATTTTTTAAAGTAAACCTATGCCCACTAGAATTATAAAAATTGCCTTATTAGATATGTACAATGGTATGCCAAATCAGGGAATGCGTTGTATAATTGATGTCATTAACCGGTTTAGTCCCGTTGTGAGTTTCGAAATTTTTGATGTGCGCTTAAAATGTGAATTACCCGAAATTAACAAGTTTGATATTTATATTTCAACAGGAGGGCCAGGAAACCCATTGTTAGGTGATGGGCAGTGGGATAAAAAATATTATGAATTTATTGACTCTTTGACTAAATGGAATAATGAAAATAATATAAAAAAACATGTATTGTTTATTTGCCATTCTTTTCAAATGGCTTGTCTACATTTTGGTTTAGCCACGGTAACTAAGCGGAACGATACATCTTTTGGTGTAATGACTATTCATAAAACCAAAGAAGGGCTTACTGATCCATTATTCGAAGGATTAGCGGATCCTTTTTACGCTATCGATTCTCGAGATTATCAAGTAGTACAACCTAAATTGAGTGTTTTTGCCAAAAAAGGAGCCAAAATTATTTCTTTAGAAAAAATAAGAGACAATGTACAATACGAACGTGCTATCATGGCAGTTCGTTTTACGGACAATTTTGTAGGTACGCAATTTCACCCAGAAGCTGATCCAATAAGCTTTGTTTCCCATTTGAGAAATAAAGAAGCGAAAGAAAAGATCAAAAATGTGAAAGGCAAAAAGAAGTTTAGAAGCATGCTGGAAGATTTAATGGATGATGATAAGATTTACAGGACCAACGAAACTTTAATTCCTAACTTTCTTAGAATTGCCATAAATGACTTGATGAAAACGAAGAAAATGTTGTCTAATTAGTAAATTTTATAGTGTATGATTTCAAAATATCGGGAGTTATTTAATACTCAATTTACAGACAAAAAATATCAAGAATTTAAAGATGATATTGCTTCCGATTTTGATTACCTGCCAACTTTTAGAGTAGCGGAAACGCCTTTTTTTATTTCAAATGAATTAAAAGAACAATTGATTGAAGGATGTAATGAAGTTATAGCTTTAATTAAACAAGGCAACTTTAAGGATCTTACTAATAAAGCATTAGAATTAAATCATAAAGTTCCAAATGAAGACGAACACACTTCTTTTTTAGCTATTGATTTTGGAATTTGTGAAGAAGACGGGATTGTCATTCCTAAATTAATTGAAGTACAAGGCTTTCCTTCTTTGTATAATTACCAATTTAATTTATATGAAAAATTCAAAAATCATTATCCTTTCCTTAACGAATTAACACCTTTCATCAACGAGATTGTACCACAGGAATATATCGATATTCTGGAAGATGTAATTTGTAACAAGCATCCTAAAGAAAATGTTATTCTGCTTGAAATTGAACCTGAAAAGCAAAACACAAAAATTGATTTTTATTATTGCCGAAGAGATATTGGTATTCCAATAATTTGTGTGACTGAACTAATCAAAAAAGGAAGACAACTGTTCTATAAAAATGAAAATGGCGATGAAATTCTCGTGAAGCGAATTTACAATCGAGTTATTTTTGATGAATTGGATTTGAGAACTGATTTGAAGCTAAATTTCCATTTTTCAGATGATTTAGATGTAGAATGGGCAGGACATCCTAACTGGTTTTTCAGAATCAGTAAGTTCATTTTGCCTTTCTTAAAAGGGAAATATTTCATAGAAACTACTTTATTAAGTGATTTGAAAGAAATTCCTGAAGATTTAGAAAACTACGTTTTGAAACCTTTATTCTCATTCTCAGGAACAGGTGTCATTTTTCATGTCAAGAAAGAAGATATCGAAGCGGTTGTTGATAAAGAGCTTTATATTCTTCAGAAAAAAGTAAACTACATTCCGATTGTTCAATCTCCTGATGGAAAAGTAAAAGCCGAAGTTCGTGTACTTTGTGTTTGGAAAAAAGAAGATAGTACTCCTACTCTGCTTTGCAATTTAGTCCGATTGAGTCGTGGCGAAATGATAGGTGTTAAATTCAATAGAGATAAAGATTGGGTTGGCGGAACATTGGGTTTATTTGAACGATAAAAAAGCATAAAAAAAACCATCTTTACAATGGTCTTTTTTTTAGCTTTCAGTCAATTAAGAAATATTACTCCGAGATATTAAATTCCGCTACATAAAAATTTGTATCAATTTCCAATTTGGCATTTTCAGTTTTAGTAGAAATTGTATCCCATTTTGTTTCAGGCTTCAACCATTTTTCGGTTCCGTTTACAGTTACTTTTAAAGGCATATTGAAACCTTGAACACAGTTTGTCCAGCGGTAACCAAGTTTATTATCTTTGAAAAAATATTCCAAGGTAGGAATTCTTATATCTCTCAAGTATTGATTGAAAAATGGATTCAATTCAATTGCTGTAGTTTTAGTCAAATAATCTTCAATTTGTTTTGTTGTAACCGTTTGGTGATAAAAAGTACTGTTCAATCCTCTTAAAATGGTTCTCCATTTCTCATCATCATTTACAATTTGGCGCAAAGTATGCAACATATTCCCTCCTTTTGGATACATATCACCAGAACCTTCGTTGTTTACACCGTAATTCCCTATAATTGGTTTGTCATTGTTTATTCCTTTTCTTGTCCCTCTAACATATTCAAATCCTGCATCTTTTCCATAGTAATATTCTACAAAGAGGCTTTCAGAATAATTGGTAAAACTCTCATGAATCCACATATCAGCAATATCTTTATAGGTGATATTATTGGCGAACCACTCATGCCCAGATTCGTGAATAATGATAAAATCAAATTTTAAACCCCAGCCCGTTCCGCTCAAATCTCTTCCTAAATATCCGTTTTTAAAGCCATTGCCGTAGGTTACACTACTTTGATGCTCCATCCCTAAATAAGGCGCTTCAACTAATTTGTAACTGTCTTCATAAAAAGGATAAGGCCCAAACCAATGTTCGAAAGCTTTTAACATACGTGGAGCATCTTGAAATTGTTTTTTTGCTTTCTCCAGATTGTCTCTCAAAACATAATAATTACAATCTAAATTACCTTTTTCCCCTTTGTATTTCTCCGAAAATGAAACGTAATCCCCAATGTTTATATTCACACCGTAATTATTGATAGGATTTGATACAGTCCAATTGTAGGTTTTGGTACCGTCTTTCAACTCAGTTACACTTTGCAAACGACCATTGGATACATCCATTAAACCTTTAGGAACATTTACACTGATTACCATACTTTCTACTTCATCATACATATGGTCTTTGTTCGGCCACCAAACACTGGCGCCCAATCCTTGACAGGAAGAAGCAATAAAATGATTTCCATTGCTGTCTTTTTTCCAAGTGATTCCTCCGTCCCAAGGTGGATTAACAGCTGCTTTAGGTATGCCTCCGTAAAATACAATTAGCTCTTTTATTGAACCCATTTTTTGTGGAGCAACCAATTCAATAAAAAAAGCATTCCCTTCCCTTTTATATTTTAGTTCTTTTCCGTCTTGAATAACCTTATAGATTTCCATAGGATTTTGCAAATCAATTTGCATACGGTTGTATTCCTTTACTACTTGATATCGTATTGTATTAGAGCCTGTAATAGTTTTATCCAAAGGGTTTACTTTAATGTCAAGATGATAGAATTTAACATCCCACCATGCTCTTTCTTTAGTGATGCTACCACGTAAAGTATCTTGTCTGGTAAAAACTTGTTCTGATTTTCCAACAAGATCTTGTGCAATTAAACCGTTAGTGATAAAAAGGACGATAAAAATAATACGAAAATATTGTTTCATGAATTTAGAAATTTAGTTTACTTAAGAATTAACTTCTTAATGTAAATTGGACACTTTGTTTTGTTCAACTACCGCTGTAAAATCCGCTGCTAAACGATTACCATAATCCTCTAATAACTCTAAAACTCTTTCTTGTTTATCTGATTTTACAATTAGTCCAGCATGATAATCTAACGGAACTTTAAAACAAACTTCAGTATCTGAAAACGAAGATAAATTAGGATGTTGAAACTTAGACAAGGTTAATACAATTCCTGCATAACCTTTTTTTACTTTTGGTAAAGTATATTTGGTTTCTTTTACCAAGGCATCTTCAATTGCTGCCCACTCCTTCCATAAATTAACATTGGAAGCTTCAGCAACCATTTCTGCAAGATGAGCACCACCAACACGAGAGGATGTTTCCAGAAAATAGATTTTTCCATTTTCTTTAGATTTTATAAATTCAGTATGAGCCGCTCCATGTTTCAACCCAAAGCCTTTCATTACCTGTTCATTTAATCTTTTTATAGCTTTATCATCTTCCGAATCATAAGGAATGTTGGCAGAACGAAAAACGCCTCCACTTTGGGAAATTTCCATTGGAGTAGCCAAATATTTGGAAGTTAAACTGAAAATTACCTTACTGTCTAAAATCAAACTATCACAATGATACACATCGCCAGGTTTAAATTGTTCCAATAAATATTTGAATCTATTATTGCCCATTTCATTAATATGGATCCATAAACTCTCTTTGTCAAATACTTTTATAATTCCTGTTGCTGAAGCTTCAGAACGCGGTTTCAAAACCCATGGAGCAGGAATAGTATCTGCGATAGTATTAATGTCATGATCATTAAATAAGGAACAAAATGCCGGAATAGGAATACCGCAGCTCTTCGCTCTCATTCGCATCGCAAGTTTATCTCTAAAATAACGTCCTGTGGTTTGTCCCATTCCATCAATTCGTAGATTTTCTCTGAGATAAGTTGCTTTTTCGACATCATAATCATCCAAAGCGACAATAGCATCAATTTTTGTAGACTTCATCAAATTACCCACACCTAATAACAAATGCTCTAAATTCCAGTCAATATCTTGTCCTTCCATATAAAATATTTCATCTATATATTCGTGAGGCCAAGGACTTTTTCTTAATTTTTTGCTAGTTACCAAATAGACTTTGTTCCCTGATTTTTTTAAATTAATTAAAAAATCGGAACCCTTGAAATAATTAGAAATACAAATGAAGGTTTTAGAGTTTTCCATAACGTTATAAATTTTCAATGAATTTAGTTAATAAATGAACTCCATAAGCGGTTGCGTGTTTGCTTTTAGCAAATTCATCATCATTAAATGTTACACCTGCAACATCAAGATGTGCCCAAGCTTTGTGTTCTTGAGTAAAATATTCTAAAAATTTAGCGGCACTTATTGCACCGGCAACTGGCTTTCCGCTATAGTTTTTTACATCTGCAATATCACTTTCAATATCTGATTTATAAACATCCCAAAGTGGTAAAGGCCACAAACGCTCTCCAATTGCATCACCATTTTCTTGTAGTTTTTTAGCCATTTCTGCATTATTGGTAAACAAAGCACCACATTCATAACCAAAAGTACCAACGCTGCTTCCGGTAAGTGTGGCGATATCCACAATATATTCTGGTTTGAAATTTTTGATCAAATACGATAATCCATCTGCCAAAACCAGACGGCCTTCAGCATCCGTATCTATGATTTCTATCGAATGTCCGCTGTAACTATGAATCACATCACTTGGTAAAAATGATTTAGCATCCACAGAATTTTCCGCGCAAGGAACAATAGCGGTAACTTTTACAGGCAATTGCAAATCGGCTATAAGTTGCATCGCTCCTAATACTGCGCCACCGCCAGCCATATCACATTTCATGTGAACCATTCCTGCCGTTTTTATATTTACTCCACCAGTATCAAAGGTTATCCCTTTTCCCACCAATCCGACGTGTTTTATATGTTTTATCTCCGCTGCAGGAGTGTAATTCATGACAATAAATTGAGGTTCATTTTCACTTCCTTTTCCTACTGCTAAAAACGCACCTAATCCAGCTATTTTTGAAGCTTCGTAGCCTAAAACTTCTACCTCAAATCCATATTTTTCTCCTGTCTCTTTAGCCCAATTGGCTAAGTATTTAGGATTAATTGTGTTGGGTGGTAAATCGACCAAACTACAGGTTGCTAATTGTGCCTTGGCTATTTTTATGGCTTTTTTGGCTGTAGCCAAATGATCTTTTGCAGATACTAAAGTTAATGTAAAATCCTCTTCAAGAAAAGGATGTATCTTTTTATCCGCTTTAAAATGGCCTAAATCATAGGTTCCTAACAGCAAACCTGAAATCATCGCTTCAGTCTGATCCTGAGTAAATTGTTCGGGTATAACTAAAGCTACATTCGAACTTAAATTGTCTTTTTCTTTAGATGAAATACGGCGAAAAATAGTTTTCATTGATTTATAGTCTGTCGTTTTTCCTAAACCAATAAAGATATATGTATTGTCATTTTTTTCGGCTAAATAGTGTGTGTCTTTTTTACCAAAAAAAACTTTAGAAGTAATTTCCAGTCCATTAAATGCAATTGGAACGATACTTTTTGAATACGTTTCAAAAACCGGAATTAAAATTGTTCCTGAAAAATTATCTAAGTTTACTACTGTATTTGTTTTCATCTGTTCTTTTAATTTTTTTATCGCTTATTGATTGAACTCAATGTAAATGCCTTTTATTTTTTTTGTTTTAGACGCGATAAATCGCATCTCTACACCTCTTTTGTATTAAAAAACAACCATTCTATTGCTTTGGGAAATTCATCGCTCCAATAGGTTTCATTATGTTTTCCTTGTCTATTAATATTTAAATTGATCTTCGATTCGTCTTTTACAAATTCACTTGATATCAAATCTTCCTGAAACTTTTTTACGTGCTCAATCATTGTCGCACTTTCATCTCCACCAGCATATAAATATATTTTAGTGTCGGCCGCATTTGCTTTTTTAGAATTGATTTTTAGTTCTGGAACGACCCAAAGTGAAGGTGAAAAAATCATTAATTTACCATAGACTTCCGGGTTTCGCAATCCACTAAAAATACTGACTAATCCACCCATCGAGCTCCCACCTATTCCAGTAAATTCCCGTTCTTTTTTAGTTCGAAAATTGCTGTCAACGTGAGGTTTTAGTGTATCAGTTACAAAACGGATGTATTTTTTGCCTTGTCCTTTTCCTAAAACTGTTTTTCCAACATTGTATTCCTTTATACGGTCTTCTTCGGCGTGTTCAATTGCAATAATGATAATTTTTCCAATTTTATATTCTGACATAACTGCCAGTTTTTTATCAATTTCCCAATTTCCAAATTCGGCTGATTCATTGAATAAATTTTGGGCATCCTGCAAATACATAACTGGATAGCTTTCACTTGAATTGTCATAATCATGAGGCAACAAAGCCCAAATCTTTCTCGTTTTATTGAGTTGCGGAATTATAAATTCATCCGAAATCAACTGAACTTGTGGCAAAAAAGACTGCTTAAAAGGCAACCAGTTTTTCCTCCATCTCGCAACATGTTCTTTTTGAATACCAGTATGCGCTACTGTTGAACGGTTTTCGGTACGATTTCCATGGCTGTCAATTTCTACTTCACTCCAATCCCCTTTCGTAAATTTATACAAAAGCGTAACAGGATAATCAAAATCGTGTGGGAATTTATAATGATATAAACCATTTCCAATCTTCTCCATCATAAACTCTTTGTCCTGTGTGCGCCAATTATTAAAATTCCCCGAAATATAAACAGGTCGAGCATCATCTTCGTCGGTTGTAAGGATTATATACAAACCAGTATTTATTATTGGATTATTTAATTCTTGGGTAAAGGTGGTATTGTCTGAATTCATCACTTGCATTATTCTGCTTATATTTTAAAATAAATAGTAAATATAGTCGATTGCGATTTGAAATAAAAGAAAAAAGAAAACCCAATAGCAAATGAATTTTCTATTGGGTTTGTATTGGTAAAAATTAATTTAATCTATTTTACTTTTGGCGGCTTTTTAAAACTTCCACAACATCATTTAGCTTAAATCCTTTGGCTTGCAATAAAATAAGGTAGTGAAAAAGCAAATCAGCACTTTCGCTCAAAAACAAATCGTCGTTGTCATCTTTGGCTTCAATAACTACTTCTATCGCTTCCTCACCTACTTTCTGAGCGATTTTGTTCATCCCTAATTTAAACAAGGAAGCAACATAACTTTTCTCAGAATCAGCATTTTCTCTTCGAAGTTGAATTGTATTTTCCAAATCCGAAATAAAGCCATAATCTACTTTATTTTCGTCAGCCCAACACGTATCAGTTCCTTTGTGACACGTTGGCCCTTCCGGTTTTACCTGTATCAATAAAGTATCATTATCACAGTCGTTTTTGATGTCAATAAGATTCAGAAAATTACCACTTTCCTCGCCTTTTGTCCAAAGTCTTTGTTTTGTGCGACTATAAAATGTTACTTTTTTAGTGTCAACCGTTTTTTGATACGCTTCGGCATTCATAAAACCCAACATCAAAACCGTTTTGGTTTCGCTATCCTGAATTATTGCTGGAATTAATCCATCTGTATTTTTTGAGAAATCTATGTTCATGTTTTTTAGTCTAAAGTTTTAAAGTCAAAAAAAAATCAAATTCTAACTTCGATATTGTTATTTTTAAGAGCTGTTTTTAATGTTTTTATTTCAATTTCTTTAAAATGAAATACACTTGCGGCCAAGGCTGCGTCAGCTTTTCCATCCAAAAAAGCAGCTACAAAATGTTGTATGTTTCCCGCACCACCAGAAGCAATAATAGGAATATTAACTAAGTCCGAAAGTCTAGCCAAAGCTTCATTGGCAAAACCGTTTTTAGTTCCGTCATTGTCCATTGAGGTAAACAGGATTTCGCCTGCTCCTCTTTGCTCCACTTCTTTGGCCCAGTCAAATAAATTCAATTCTGTAGGTACTTTTCCGCCTACTAAATGAACAATCCATTGTCCATCAATCTGCTTTGCATCAATCGCAACAACTACACATTGACTTCCAAATTTTTGTGCCAAATCATTAATCAACTGTGGATTTTTTACCGCTGATGAATTTATAGAAACCTTATCCGCTCCGTTTTGCAATAAAACTTCTACATCTTCAACGGATGAAATTCCACCACCAACAGTAAAAGGAATATTAATAGTTGAAGCGACTTTTCGAACCAAATCAACCAAGGTTTTTCTTCTTTCTTCCGTTGCCGAAATATCCAAAAAAACCAATTCATCCGCACCTTCATCCGAATATATTTTTGCTAATTCCACTGGATCACCAGCATCACGCAAGTCTACAAAATTAACACCTTTTACGGTTCTTCCGTTTTTTATATCAAGACAGGGAATAATTCTTTTTGTTAACATTTTTCTAATATATAATTTTCCAATTGCTTCAAGGAAATTCGTCCTTCATAAATTGCTTTTCCAATTATCGTTCCTTCACAACCCATTTTTGCTAGTTTTGGTAATTCATCAAAAGTAGAAATTCCTCCTGAAGCAATCAATTTTATGCCGTTGGCTTCCGCCAAAATTTTAGCGTATAAATCAAAAGAAGGCCCTTCAAGCATACCGTCTTTGGCAATATCCGTACAAATTACATACTGAATTCCTTTGCCTTGGTAGTCTTGAATAAATGGAATCAAATCTTCATTTGAATCTTCTAACCAACCTGAAACTGCTACTTTTTCATTATTAGCATCTGCTCCCAAAATAATTTTATACGAACCATATTCTGCAATCCATTTTTCGAATAGTTCTCTGTTTTTAACGGCAATACTTCCACCGGTAATTTGATTCGCACCACTTTCGAAAGCAATTTTCAAATCGGAATCTGATTTTAATCCTCCGCCAAAATCAATTTTCAATTTGGTTTGTGTAGCAATTTGCTCCAAGATCTTATAATTAACAATTTGGCTTGACTTTGCTCCGTCTAAGTCAACCAAGTGCAAATATTCGATTCCGTGGGCTTCGAATGATTTGGCCACTTCAAGCGGATTTTCATTGTAGATGATTTTTGTGTTATAATCGCCTTTTGATAAGCGAACACATTTTCCGTCTATTATATCTATTGCGGGTATTATTCTCATTGAGATTTATGATTTTTGATTAACGATTTTTGATTTCAGATTTGTCATTGCGAGGAAAGAAACAATCTCACTTACTAATTTTCATTGTTATTGAATTTTGCCATTGCCATTAAAATTATAATTTTAAGAAATTCCCTAAAATTTGTTCGCCAACATCACCGCTTTTCTCTGGGTGAAATTGTGTTCCGTAGAAATTATCCTTCTGCAAAGCGGAGGCGTATCCTACTTCATAATCAGTATTTGCAATGGCTTCGGGACAATTTGGCGCATAAAAACTATGAACCAAATACATATATTCGTTTTCATTAATTCCTTCGAATAAAGGCGATTTTAAATTGTAAATTTGGTTCCAACCCATCTGTGGAACTTTAACTTTTGGCGTGAATTTGATTACATCAACATCAAAAATCCCCAATCCTTTTGTATTTCCTTCCTCCGATTTGTTGCACATCAATTGCATGCCAAGACAAATTCCTAAAACGGGTTGTTTCAAAGTTGGAATCAAAGTTTCCAAACCGCTTTCTAAAAGCATTTTCATTGCTGAACTGGCTTCGCCAACGCCTGGAAAAATAACTTTATCGGCTGCTTTAATTTCGTCTGAATTATTACTCAAAACCGCTTTGAATCCCAATCTTTCGATTGCAAACATTATGCTTTGAATATTTCCTGCGCCGTAATTTATGATTACTATTTTCATTTCTTTTCAACCATTAAAAAATTAAGTTTTATTAAGGATTAACCACTTAATAATTCATAATTTATAATTCATAATTTTTTAAAGCATTCCTTTCGTACTAGGCAAAATCATCTTCTCCGTATCGCGTTTTACGGCTACTTTTATTGCTTTTGCAAAAGCTTTAAAAATAGCTTCAATCTTGTGATGTTCATTTGTTCCTTCTGCCTTGATATTAATGTTGGCTTTAGCTCCGTCAGAGAACGATTTGAAAAAATGATAGAACATCTCCGTTGGCATTTTTCCAACCATTTCGCGTTTGAATTCGGTTTCCCAAACCAGCCAGTTTCTGCCTCCAAAATCAATCGCCACTTGCGCTAAGCAGTCGTCCATTGGCAAACAAAAACCGTAACGCTCTATTCCTAATTTATTTCCTAATGCTTTTGCAAAAACTTCGCCCAACGCAATTGCTGTATCTTCAATCGTATGATGTTCGTCAACTTCTAAATCTCCTTTTACAAGGATTTCCAAGTCCATTTGTCCGTGACGCGCGATTTGGTCGAGCATGTGGTCGAAAAAAGCAATACCAGTTTCTATTTTACTTTTCCCGGTTCCATCAAGGTTTAAGTTGATGTAAATATCCGTTTCGTTGGTTTTTCTTTCAATTGAAGCAGAACGTTCCTCTAATTTCAAAAACTCGTAAATGGTTTTCCATTCTGTAGTTTGCAAGGCAATAACCGAGTCCAATTCATGTCTTTTAGACGATATTTCATCACCTCCCAAAGCTTCATCTCTGTTAATGAAAATCGCTTTTGAACCCAAGTTTTTTGCTAATTCTACATCCGTTATTCTGTCTCCAATCACGAATGAATTTTCTAAATCATATTCTGGATTATTAAGATATTTGGTCAACATAGCAGTTCCTGGCTTACGAGTTGGCACATTTTCGTGCGGAAATGTTTTGTCAATTAATACATCTTTGAAAACAACACCTTCATTTTCAAAAGCTTTTATGATTAAATTATGAACTGGCCAAAAGTTAATTTCCGGATGAGAATCAGTTCCCAAACCATCTTGATTAGTAACCATAACCAATTCAAAATCCAATTCCTTTGCTATTTTACCAAGATATTGGAAGGCGTTTGGATAAAATTCTAATTTTTCAAAACTGTCTAATTGATAATCATTTGGTTCCAAAACCATTGTTCCGTCACGATCTATAAAAAGTATTTTTTTCATTATATTACAACTATTATATTTATTTATTTATTTGGGCGTGACCCTTCGTAAAAACTACGGGGCGGGCTATTCGTTCCCGCTTTTTTATTTTTCAATTGCCTCGCCTTTAAAGGCGAGGCAATTGAAAAATAAAAAGAGCTCCACTACTATCCCTCACGCAATTGAAAATGATTTTTTTTAAAATAAAACCACAAATATCGTTAAACCTCATTTACCAAACACCACTATTTATTATATCTATCAATTTATGTTCAATTTCTGGTTCCGAATCAGAATGTCCTCCTTCAACAATAAATAATACGCTATTTTTTAGCAACGAATCCAATTCAACAGCAAATCGTACTGGACAAATAGCATCTTCCTTTCCGTGAACAATTTTCACAGGAATATGTTTTAATTTATTTAAATTATCTAAAATATAATTTTCTTCAAAAAAGTAATTATTCCTTAAATAATGTGTTTCCATTATCGATAATGATTCATAGGGAATTCGCTCTAAAACTGCTTCAACCTCTTCTTTTGTTATTCCTTTTTTATAAATCGAAATTTCATAAAATGCCCATTCATAAGAAAAAAATTGCTTCTCTGTAGATGTTCCATTTATCATTTTATTCAAATAATAATCTGTAATTGATAACGTACTAGTTTTAGGTCCATTTTGACTAAACCTATTCCAAATTTCAGGAAACTCTTTTTCTACACCACCTTCCAAATAATGATCAATTGAAGCTTTATTGGCTAAAAAAACACCTCTTAGCAATAATCCTTTTACTCTATTAGGATTTTCAATTGCATAAACCAATCCAAGGGTTGTCCCCCAAGACCCTCCAAACAACAGCACTCTATCTATCCCTAAATAATTAATAAGCTTGGTTATATCACTTACTAAATCTTGCGTCGTATTTTCTTCAATACAGCCAAAAGGAATACTTTTTGACGCTCCTCTTTGATCAAAAAAAACAACACGTTGTTTATCAAAATTAAAAAATCGCTTATCACGATCTGAAAATCCAGCACCAGGTCCACCGTGAATAAACAAAATTGTTTCATCAATAGGAATTCCACAATCTTCATAATATATTTTATGAGTCACACTGACTTCAAGAAAATCTGTCTTAGTTTTAAATTTTGACTTTTCCATCTATATTATGATGTAGCAATATTAATTAATGCAGCTATTAATTTTTTATTTTCTTGTTCTGTTCCAACGGTAAAACGCAAACAATTGTCGCATAACGGTTGGGTTGTTCTGTTTCTAATTACAATTCCTTTTGCAATCAATTCATCGTATCTTTTATTAGCATTATCCACTTTTATCAAAATAAAATTAGCTTCTGTTGGATAAACTTTTTCGACAAAATTTACATTAACTAAGACTTTAAGTAATTCCTCTCTTTGCGTTATAATAGAATCAATTTCAGATTTTATTTTTTCTGGATTGTCCAATCGTTCCAAAGCTTTTTTCTGAGTCAATTCATTCACATTATACGGTGGTTTAATTTTATTTAAAACCAAGATTACTTCCGTAGATGCGTAACAAATTCCCAATCTGATTCCAGCCAAACCATACGCTTTTGATAGCGTTTGAGTAATGACCAAATTAGGATATTCATCTAATTCGTTAATCCAACTTTCCTTTTTTGAAAAGTCTATATACGCTTCATCAATAACCACTAGACCTTTGAAATTTCGCAAAAGATACACCACACTTTCATCCGAGAATGAATTTCCGGTTGGGTTATTTGGTGAGCACAAAAAGATGATTTTAGTTTTAGAGTCAATAGCTTCCATGATTTTCTCAATTTGTGGTTGAAAATCTTCTGAAAGTAAAATTTCTTTGTTTTCTACGGCATTAATATTCGCCAAAACACCATACATTCCGTATGTTGGTGGCAAAGTGATTACGTTGTCCGTTTTTGGTTCGCAAAAAGCTCTGAATAACAAATCCAAAACTTCATCACTTCCATTACCTAATAAAATTTGATTGGTTTTGACCTTTTTTTGTTTTGCCAAGATTCCTTTGACACTCATTTGTTGTGGATCAGGATAACGATTTACACCATTTTCAAACGGATTTTCATTGGCATCCAGAAAAATCATATCTGCAGTGTCAAAACCTTCAAACTCATCGCGAGCCGAAGAATACGGTTTCAATTGCTTTACGTTTTCTCTGACTAAATTATTTATGTCAAAATTATTTTCCATCTTCAATCGCTTTTAATCGTAATGTAACTGCGTTTTTGTGTGCTTGTAAGCCTTCTGCTTCAGCCATGATTTCAATTGCTTTACCGATGTTTTGTATTCCTATTTGCGATATTTTTTGGAAAGTCATCGCTTTTGTAAAACTATCCAGATTTACTCCGCTGTAATTCTTTGCATAACCGTTGGTTGGCAACGTGTGATTGGTTCCTGAAGCGTAATCTCCAGCACTTTCAGGCGTGTAATTCCCTATGAATACAGAACCCGCATTTTGAACGCCATTGCTGTAAAAATCATCAAATTCTGAGCAAATAATAAAGTGTTCCGGTCCGTATTCATTGATTAATTCTAAGGCAGTTTTATCGTTTTCAACAAAAATCAATTTAGAATTTGCAATGGCTTTCTCAGCGATAGCCTTTCTAGGAAGTAAATCCATTTGAACTTGAACCTCATTTTCAACGGCATCAATTAATTTCTTTGATGTTGAAACCAAAATAACCTGACTATCGGCTCCATGCTCTGCTTGTGACAATAGATCCGAAGCTACAAAAGCGGGAATAGCTGTATCATCAGCAACAATCAATAATTCTGATGGACCTGCGGGCATATCGATAGCTACTCCAAACTGAGTTGCGAGTTGTTTAGCCACAGTCACAAATTGATTTCCGGGACCAAAAATTTTATAGACTTTCGGGATTGTTTCCGTTCCAAAAGTCATTGCTGCAATAGCCTGAATTCCGCCTACTTTCAATATTTTGGTTACACCACATAAATTCGCAGCATATAAAATGGCGGGATTTATATTTCCATTCTTATCAGGGGGAGAACACAAAACTATTTCGTTGCAACCCGCTATTTCTGCTGGAACAGCAAGCATTAATACTGTAGAAAATAATGGAGCAGTTCCGCCTGGAATGTATAAGCCTATTTTTTGAATTGGTCTTTTTTCCTGCCAGCAGTTAACTCCTTCAATTGTTTCGACAACAACTCTATCTGTTTTTTGAGCGGAATGGAATTTTTTTATATTTACCTTAGCTAATTGAATAGCCTCTTTTAGTTCAGATGAAATAGACGCAATCGCCGCATCAATTTCAGCTTTAGAAACCTCTAACTTTTCGATTGACGCACCATCAAAAAGCGAAGTATATTTTGCAACAGCAACATCACCTTTCTTTTGTACCTCCTTGAAAATTTCTTTTACTGTTGCTTCAATATCATCAACAGTTTTAGTAGGTCTCTCTAAAATGGTAGACCAAGTTTCCGGTTTTGGATTGTATATTTTATTCATTATATTATTTTTTAACCGCAAAGTTCACAAAGGTTTTCGCAAAGTTCGCAATGAATTCTTAAATAGGACATTGTATAATTTAGAACTTTTAAAGGACCATTTTCTCAATTGGACAAACTAAAATCCCTTCGGCTCCAGCTTCTTTCAACTGATCGATAACATCCCAGAAAGTATCTTTGTCGATTACAGAGTGAACACTGCTCCATCCCTCTTGTGCCAGTGGCAAAACGGTTAAACTTCTTAGTACTGGAAGAATTTTTCCAACAGCATCAATTTTGTCATTTGGAATATTCATCAAAATATACTTCGATTTTCTTGCTCTTAAAACGGATTCGATTCTGAATTTTAACGTGTCAATTATTTTTTGAGATTCAGGACTTACTTTTGGAGAAACGGCTAAAACCGCTTCACTTTTAAAAATAACTTCAACCTCTTTTAGATTATTCTTGAATAAAGTACTTCCGCTGGAAACAATATCAACAATAGCATCGGCCAGACCAATATTTGGAGCAATTTCTACCGAACCTGAAATCTGGTGAATATCAACTGTTACGCCTTTAGAACTAAAAAAATCAAGTACTGTTTTAGGGTAGGAAGTTGCGATACGCATACCATCTAAATCTTGAACTGATTTGTAATTAAATGTTTTCGGTACAGCAACGGATACTTTACATTTTGAAAAACCTAATTTTTGAATTACCTCAATATCGCCGCCTTTTTCGACTAATAAGTTATCACCAACAATAGCAATATCTACAACTCCGTCTATTAAATATTGAGGAATATCCGAATTTCTTAAATATAAAACCTCTAAAGGGAAATTTGATGCTTCCGCTTTTAATTGGTCGATACCGTTATCTATTGAAATACCTGCATCTTTTAGAATTTGAATGCTGTCTTCGTTTAAACGTCCTGATTTTTGAATTGCAATTTTTAATGTACTCATTTTGTCTTTTTTGTTTTTGTTTAAAATATTTTGATTGAGTACAAACATTGGGTAATAAAAAACCCGTTTGATGTACTCAAACGGGTTTTTAGAATATGATGATTTACACACATACCATTAACACATCGCTTGAGAGCAATAATGAAAATGATGATGATGTAATTGATTTGTAAACATTTTTGTGTTCTTTATTTTAAATTCTTTTGCAAATATAAGAGATTAATTAATTAAAAAGCAATATTTATTTTAACTTAAACTTATATTTTTGTTAAATTAATATTACTCATTATCCTCTTTGGATTCTTTTTGAACAGATGAATTCTCATTGGAACTAGCAGAAACAGTGCTATCATCTCTAATTTCTGTATGTCTGATTTCACCTCCGGATGTTCCTGCTTTTTGGATTAAAAATAGACTCGCAATCCCCAGACCAAGAATAAAAAATGAAACTAACTTTTCTTTAGAATTTTTTTTAAAACTCAAAAATAAAGCAAAAAGAGAAAAGCCTCCCATAACGTATAACACTAACGCTAATTTCTCCGCTAATTCTTCATGTTCATGAATGATTGCTTTACCTATATTTGGAAAATCCTCCACTATTTTCTCAGCTCCTTCACCTGTTGCTATACTAAATGCACCAAAAATGGCTGCAACAATAAACAAAACGTAAGCCGTATTTTTTACTGAATTATTTTTTAATAGCAATCCGGTTACTAAAATTCCAATTCCAAAAATGGTTCCGATAATTGGAAAATGGTTTACAACTATGTGTAAGTGAGCATCATTCATAATTTATTATTTAAAGTTTAATAGTGTTTATTTTCTAATAAGTTAATTATTCTATCTTGCCAGTGAAACTCCAATCAAAGAACCAATTCCATACGTCACAGCTGCAGCCACAAGTCCGAAAGATACTTGCCTTAATCCAGAAAACCAAATACTTTTTCCTGTTAATAAAGTAATTGCGGCACCTATTCCAAAAAGTCCAACAACACTGCTTCCTACACTCAATAAAATGGCATTTTTTCCGTCCAAAAACATAAAGGGATATAATGGAATAATAGCTCCAATGGCAAAAAGCACAAACGACGCTGTTGCTGCTTCCCAAGCTGATCCTCCTAATTCTTCTTTGTCAATTCCCAATTCCTCCGTAACAATGGCATCAATCGCCGTTTGAGGATTTTCAAAAGCTTTATCAGCTAATTTTTGAGCTTCAACGATATTCATTCCTTTGGCTTGATAAAGCAATACTAACTCTTTTTTTTCTTCTTCAGGTGAAGCTTCCAGTTCTTCTGTTTCTAAGTCAATTTGGCGCTGGTTTAATTCTCTGGAACTTTGTACCGAAAGCCATTCGCCTAACGCCATTGAAATTGCTCCCGCCATCAATCCTGCTATTCCTGTTAACAATATCGTATTGTTAGAAACTGCGGCTCCCGCTACTCCCATCACCAAACTCATATTAGAAACCAATCCGTCATTAGAACCTAAAACGGCAGCGCGTAAAGCATTCCCGCCAACAGACTTATGCCGACTTTCGAATTTAGATAAAAAACCTCCTGAAACATTAAGTGCGGCGTTATTATTTACCGCTTCTATAATTTTGAGATGATTGTGTTCAAAACCGGTTGGTTTTTCTCCGCTTTCAATTTTATTTTTGATTGCATTTACTGCAAATTGCTTTTCTATACTCGAAAGACTGCTAATGATTGAATTATATCCAAAAAGTTTTCCCAACTTCAATTGTAGTTTTGCTCTTGGTGAAGGTAAAGGCATTGTATAATTGGACTCAAAAGTCAATACTTTATTGAGCATATGTTTTGCATGTCCCTTTTCAATCTCACCAAGACTGCGTAATACTCTTGTAAGATTATCGTCAGATTGAATAGCGGCAATACTGTCATATAAAAATGCTGTATCTACTTCCGTTTGTAATTGGCCTTTTAGCTTATTTAAATCCATATTTTCTTGTTTACTTTTCTAAATTAATAATTTCATGTATCAGTATTTTTTGCACTATTCATTTCACTAATTTAAGATTTTAATTTTAAAAACTATTCCGTTTAGATTATAAATCTAACATTTTATTCCTCTAAATTCTTCATTTTCATTAAAAGTGAATAAGCCCCTTTTATCACAATAGTAGCTTCATTCAAATCTTCTGAAATAATTTCAGTAAATTCATTTTCTGTATTTCCTGTAGTAACTTCTTTCATTTCAAATTGTTTGTTTTCTTTGGCAACAAAAATATAATTCTTGTTTTCATAATTTACAATAGCTTCTGATGGCAACACATTGGATTGCTGACTTTTTAATTCTATTTCGGCATTCATATACATCCCCGGCAAAAGTGATTTGTCATAGCTTGTAAAGTGACAATGCATTTCGGTACTTCTGTTTTCGGAAAAGTCTTTACCTATTAAAATGATTTTACAAGGATATTTTTTTTCGGGATTAGTGTTTGTATATGCTAAAAGTGATTGACCAATAGCTAATTTATTAATGTCTTTTTCAAATACTGTCAATGCCAGATGAATATCCGAAGGATTTACAATCTCGAATAAAATGTCGCTAGGAGCTACATATTTTCCTGTATTTACATTCACTTTAGACACATAACCGCTTATTGGCGAATAAATATTGATGCTTTTTGAAATGGAATTTACAGATACATTACTTGGATTTATTCCTGCGAATTTTAATTTCTCTCCATACGATTGCACCATTACCGATAGTGAATTGTATTCTGATTGTGCCTGTTGATATACTTTATCGCTGCTGGCTTTGCTTCGGTTAAGTTCTTTTTGTCTCTCGTATTCGGATTTTGCATACCCAATTTTTGCTTTTGCTAAAAGGTAATCTTCCTGCAATTGAATGTATTGTTGGTCTTCTACAACACACAAAACCTGTCCTTTGGTAACATACATTCCTTCTAAAAGTTTTGTATATTTCAAATAACCTCCCATTGGCACACTTATGGAAACTAAATTTTGAGGAGGTACATCTATTTTTCCATTTAATTTTAATGTAGATGAAATTTCTTTCAGCTCGATTTTACCCGTTTTGATACCTGCATTTTTAATCTGAGCATCGGTAAGTGTTGTTGTTTTTTCAATATCTGGAGTAGCTTCGGGATCGATTTCTGTTTTTTTATTACCACACGAGTACAGAAAAAATAACCCTATTAAAGTAACGACTGTATTTTTCATTTATTTTGATATTAAATTTCCTAACTTAAGAATTGTTTCATTGAATTTTCTAACTGTTTCGATGTAGTTACTTTGAATTTCTGTATTTTGATTTATCAACATTACCCATTCCAGATAATTGATGTCACCATTGATGAATTTATCATTTGCAGCTTTCGTTACCAAATCCACATTCTTTATCGCCTGAGTTTCGTAATAAGCAATAGTTTCTTGGTGCTTTTTATATTCTTGGACTAGTTCCTGATACTGACTTTGCAATTTTAATTTTTCAATAGTCAAATTATTTTCTGCAATTTGACTGTTGATTTCTAATGCTTTTTGTCTGTTTTTTATGTTTGAATTGAAAAGTGGCAGCGACACTCCAAATTGTCCGTAAACTCCATTATAGCCGTCTTGAAACGCCGTATTTGTTTTGAATGTCTGCCAATAAACACCGCCTATTAATTCGGGTAGTTTTTTAGATTTTTCAAGTGAAATTTGCGCTTTGTTACTATTTAATTCTTGGTCAAGTAATTTTATACTGGGTTGATTGTCTATAGCATTTTTATCTAAATTTTCGGCAAAATCCATTTTGAATTTATCTGAAACCGGGATAAAGTCTTTATCTGTATTAAGAACATATTTGAATTGCAATTGTGTCATTTTATAATCACTTTGTAACTCCAGAAGTTGAATTTTTATTTGTCCTGATTGATTTTCGGCAGTTGCTTTTTCTAATATATTGCTTTCTCCTTTGTCAAAACGAAGTGTTGATTTTCTTAAAAATTCAGTATAAATACTATCACTTTTTAGCAATAATTTTTCCTTTTCTTTGAGATAAATCATCTCATAAAACACAGTTGTTACTTGTCCGGTCAATTCTTTTTTCTGTAATGCTTCGTTCCATTCGCCAGTTTTGGCTTCTTCAATTAACAATTGTTTCTGTCTTTTGTAAACTGTTGGGAATTTAATAGTCTGTGAAACACCAATTTTTATATCATAAACATTACTGTTAAACTGACCGTACTCGCCCAAAATTCCTGTGTTGGAGATGTCATACCCCGTCTTCGTCATTTTCTGTAAATATTCAGAATTTAGTTTTCCGTTTTTTATTTTTATATTATTCTGCGATGCGGTTTCAATGGCTTTTTCAATTGAAATTTTTTCCTGAGCATCTGCGTTTTGAAAAGAAAAAAATAGTCCCAATACAATTATTGTTGTGATTGATTTCATCTTTTTCGGTTTTAAATTAATTCCTTTTTCAAACATGATATATAAAATTGGTAAAACAAATAAGGTTAAGAATGTGGCCACCAATAATCCTCCAATCACAACAGTTGCCAATGGTTTTTGTACTTCGGCTCCGGAACCGTTGCTTAATGCCATCGGTAAAAATCCTAAAGATGCTACAAATGCGGTCATTAAAACAGGACGTAAACGTATCTTAGTTCCCTGTAAAACAATCGCTTTTAAATCGGTTTCGCCTGATTTCCGAATACTATTAAATTCTGCAATTAATACCAATCCATTTAGAACCGCTACACCAAATAAGGCTATAAAACCAACTCCAGCACTTATGCTAAAAGGCATTCCCCGCAACGCTAAAAAGAAAATACCTCCAATTGCAGAAAGTGGAATCGCGGAATAAATCAATAGCCCTTGTTTTACGGAGTAGAATGCAAAATATAGTAAAATGAATATTAATAGTAATGAAACCGGAACAGCAATCATCAATCGATTTTTAGCTTCGTTTAAGTTTTCAAAAGCACCTCCATACGTAGGATAGTAACCCGCTGGAAATTTTATTCGTGCATCTACTTTTACTTGTAATTCTGTTACAATACTTTGTACATCACGGCCTCGAACATTAAACCCAACCACAATTCTACGTTTGGCATCTTCTCTTTGTATCTGATTTGGTCCCTCGGTAATTTCAACTTTTGCCAATTGAGATAAAGGAATTTGCAAACCATTTGGTGTTGGAATTAATAGATTTTGAACATCTGCCAAATCCTGACGTTTTTCGCCTTCCAGACGAACCACTAAATCAAATCTTTTTTCGCCTTCGTATACGACTCCTGTGCTTTGTCCTGCAAAAGCGGTATTTACTATTCGATTGATATCCTGAATATTCAATCCGTATTGCGCAATAGCCACTCGGTTGTATTCGATTACTATTTGTGGCATTCCAGTAACAGTTTCTATATAAAGGTCGGAAGTTCCTTCTACGGTATTCACAATTTTGCCCATTTTATTAGCGTATAAAGCCAGAGTATCTAAGTTTTCACCAAATATTTTACAGACTACATCTTGCCTTGCGCCTGTCATCAATTCATTAAAACGCATTTGTACCGGATATTGAAAACCGTAAGAAACACCTGGAACGGCTTCTAGTTCTTTTGCCATTTTTTCTGATAATTCGTCAAAAGTTGTCGCAGATGTCCATTCGCTTTTGTTCTTTAAAATGATCATCATATCGCTGGCATCAATTGGCATTGGATCCGTTGGCACTTCGCTGCTTCCTGTTTTACCTACAATTTTCTCTACTTCGGGAAATTTTTCGATTAGTATTTTTGCCCCTTGTGAAATGGCTGTCATTGAAGTTTGCAAATTACTTCCCGGCAAAACCCTTGTTTCTACAGCAAAATCACCTTCTTCTAATGAGGGCATAAATTCGCCGCCCATAAACGAAAGTGTAATTAGCGCTAAAACAAATAATCCCAAAGTTGTAGCAATAATTGTTCGTGGAATTCCCAATGCTTTATTTAAAAGAGGTTGGTAGAAATTTTCTAATTTTTCCATCATTCTATCTGAAAAAGTTTTTTTATGCGTTATGTTTTTATTCAAAAATAAAGCAGTCATCATCGGAACATAAGTCAGAGATAATATAAAAGCACCAAATAATGCAAATGCAATAGTTTGTGCCATTGGTAAAAACATTTTCCCTTCAATACCACGCAATGTAAAAATTGGAATGTATACTATCAATATAATCAGTTCTCCAAAAACAGATACATTACGCATTTTTATTGACGTTTTTAATACGGTATTGTCCATTTCTTGCTGTGATATTTGAGAAGATTTCCTGCTGTGTAAACTAAACAAACAGGCTTCTACAATAATAACGGCACCATCTACAATCAATCCAAAATCTAATGCTCCTAAACTCATTAAATTACCGCTAACACCAAACATATTCATCAATATGACTGCTATTAACATTGATAAAGGAATAACTGAGGCTACGATTAATCCGGCTCTTACGTTCCCTAAAAAGAAGATTAAAACAAAAAGTACAATTAATGCTCCTTCCAATAAGTTTTTTTCTACTGTTGAAATAGAATTGTTCACCATTTTTGTTCGGTCTAAAAATGGCTCTACAATAACACCTTCGGGTAATGTTTTCTGTATTTGCTCAATACGTTCTTTAATTTTTTTGATAACCACATTACTGTTGGCGCCCTTTAACATCATCACTACTGCTCCAGAAACTTCACCGGACTGAACTCCTTTTTTATTAAAAGTCATTGCTCCGTAACGGATAGCATTCCCAATTCGAACATCAGCTACATCCCGGATAAATAAAGGACTACCGCTATTGATGTTTTTAATAGAAATGTCTTTTATATTTTCGATAGTACTAATCAAACCTTCACTTCGGATGTATAACACTTTAAGCCCTTTTTCAATATAAGCACCACCCGTATTTTGATTGTTTTTTTCTAACGCTGTAAAAACATCAGTAATCGTAATACCATAAGATTGTAGTTTATTGGGGTCAATCGCAATTTCAAATTGCTTCAATTTTCCGCCGAAACTGCTTACTTCTGCAACACCTTCGACGCTTAATAATTGACGGCGGACAATCCAATCCTGAATGGTCCTCAACTCGGTTACATCGTATTTTTTTTCATAACCTGATTTTGTTCGAACCGCATATTGGTAAATCTCGCCTAGTCCTGTTGTCACTGGTGCAAGAAATGGATTACCGATTCCTTTTGGAATCTGGTCTTTAACAGCGCTTAATCGTTCTGTTACTTGTTGTCTAGCCCAGTAGACATCAGTTGCATCATCAAAAACAATGGTTACCACTGATAAACCGAAACGAGAAAAACTACGAATTTCCTTTAGCCCGGGAATATTACTGTTGGCTTGTTCAATTGGAAATGTAATCAGTCTTTCAATATCAGTTGCACCTAGTGATGGTGCAGAAGTGATTACTTGTACCTGATTATCTGTAATGTCTGGAACGGCATCGATTGGTAATTTGGTAAATTGATAACTTCCATATCCAATAAGAGCAATAATGAAAAGACCAACAATAAGTTTATTTTTGATTGAAAACTCAATGATTTTATTCAACATAATTTATAAATATTAATTATTTTTCTAAGAATATGCTGTAATACAGATTAACATCAATGTATATACGAAGATGAATTGTAAAAAAAGCACTAAATAATTAACACTATTTTGGTGGTTTCCAAATAGATAGCATAACACTTGACGAAAAATAGTTTTGCAAGAAAGTTATTTTTTGTGATTCTTTAAAATAATAGTTAGGAATAAATTTGAATAATTTTATTTCTAAGTTTATTGCTAAATTTTGATTAAACGAAAAGTCCGAATGATTATGGAAAGGTAAATCTCCATGATCATCATGTTTCTCATCATGATGCTTGTTTAAATAATGATCCGTTAAAAAATGGATGAGAGTAACATCTTTTTGATTATAAGTGTGCTGAATAAAATGTGAAACTAAAATAGGTAGGCGCAAACTATCCTCAACAACAAAAGGAACCGTTAGTTGTAGGCAAATAATTAAAGCTACTATGTTTTTTAAAAATTTCACGAAACAAATATAAGTATTTTTAGATTTTATTTTAAATGATATACTATACTTAAGCGTTGACGCAATAGGTTCCTTGTTTTAACCTAGGTGACTTTTGTAAAAATATTAAATTCATAACTTCATGATTGCGTATAAACAATTAAATAAAGGATGAATGTAAAGCTTAAAGATAAGGATTTACTTAAGAATTACTTAAGGTTTGCTTCAAATAAACTTAAAATTACGGTAGTTCCAATATTTTCCTCACTGGAAATAACAATATCAATTTTAAGTAAAGTACATAATCTTCTGACAATTGACAAACCTAAGCCAGTTCCTTTAATTTCAGGATGTTCGTTAGAGTTTGAACGATAAAATTGATTGAATATTTTAGATAAATCTTCTGAAGGAATACCAATTCCGGAATCGATAAGGTGACATTCCAATGTATTGTCAGTATCTGTTATGATAATAGCCAGAGTGGCGTTTTCATTAGAATATTTTAACGCATTTTCGACCAAATTATTAATGATAATTGATAATAAATAACTATCACTGTTTGTATAATATTCTTTTGAAAATTCAGTAGAAACGTGTATGTTTTTAGATTGAATTGTATTGGAATATCGAGAAATTGTGTCCATAATTAGTGCATTCAAATGCACTTTTTCTATTTTCAACGAGTGATTTTGATTTTCGAATCGTGCAAGTAAAAGCAACTGATCGACTAAATGATTCAAACGATTCACTTCGGTTACACAAAAATTTATTTTCTCTTCATATTCCTGATGATTTCGAGGTTTTCGGATTAAAACTTCCAGTGTTCCTTTGATAACTGTCAAAGGAGTTCTCAATTCATGTGAGGCATCCGAAGTGAATTGTTTTTCTCTTTCAACGGCAGTTTCTATCCGGTCCAATAAATTATTGATTGTTTGAGACAAAATATATAATTCATCGTGGTTGATTGGCAGCGGAATTCTGGATTTTAAATTATCCTTTGTAATAATATTAGAGGTTTCAATAATGGAACTAATTGGTTTTATGCTTCTTCCGGCAATAAATCTGGCAATTAGAAAAAGAGCAAGTAGAATTAGAGGAAAAGCAATAATCAATACTTCAGATAAGTTATTCAACACCATGGTGGCATCATCTAATGACATGGCAACGATTACATAACCTATGATTTTGCTGTCTTTGTATATGGGAACTTGAATTTGCCGAATGGTTTTATTGGCCAACTTTGTATCGAATAATTTATTTTCAATAATTTCCGAATGAAATATTAAGGTCCGGTTTTTTAGGTTGGGAGATTTTTCAATAACGTTTCCAATCCCGTCAACAAATTGAACAAAAACAGGATTTACATCTATAGTATTGTGTTCTCTCTCTTTCCATTCCTCCTCGCGAATTAAATGAAAACTATTCCCTTCGATTTCAATTTCTGATAAATGTTTTTGAGATTCGTTTCTTATGTCATAATTGATTTGACCAAAAACACTAAGTTTCACAATGGAATAAATTACAAAAAAGACCACAAAAATCAATAAAGCTGTGGTGATAATATAATTAGACGCGATTCTGTTTTTAAAGGAAAGTTGTTGCATTTTCATTTAGTCATTAGCGATATAGCCTACTCCGCGAACGGTTTTAATGTAGTCCTCTTCTATTTTTAAATTCAATTTTTTACGAATTGCATTCATAAAAACATCTATTACACCAGTATCATAGTCAAAATGAATATCCCAAACATCTTCAATAATTTGGGTTCGTGTACATACTTTACCTTTATTTTTTACTAAATAGCACAATAAGTCATATTCCCGATGAGTTAACGGTACTTCGTTGCCATTCGCCAAAACACGATGTTGCGAAATATTAATTTCAATCGTACCAAGCTTTAGGATTTCTTGCTCTTTTTGATTTCTAAAATGAATTTTAATTCGCTCTGTCAATTCGTCAAAACTGAACGGTTTTTTTATATAGTCATTAGCGCCGGCTTTCAACCCTTCTAATGTTTCCTGAAGAGTATCTTTGGCCGTCAGAAAAATAATTGGCGTACTGTTATCTTTTAATCGAACGGCTTTACAAAGTTCTAACCCAGTCATCTTTGGAAGCATCCAATCCAATAATATCAGATCAAATTTTTCCTTTTGAATTAATTCAAATCCTTGCAAACCATCAGGTGCGAAAGTAATTTTATAACCTTCCTCTTCCAATCCTTGTTTTAGGAATTGTACAATACCAACTTCATCTTCTACAATTAAAATATGCATCATTTATTGCATTATAAATTTAACACCTAACGACACAATATTGGCATTCAAACCATCATTTCGAACATAATGATTGTATCTGAAATCTATGTTTTTCAATCCAAATTTCCAAATTTCAGAACCTAGCAAAATATCTAAATAGCTTACGCCAAAGCCATACTGACTGGCATTAAATGCTGATAAATCGTAGTCTGAGGTATAATATTTTTCAGTAGAAATATGTTTTTCAAAAGGGGCAAAATAGTCGGATGCAGTTTGCACATAATATCTGTACATAGGGTAAACTGTAAATTTTTCCCCTAATTTAATTGGCAATTCAATAGAAGCGGTATGTGCCTGAATACCCCAATTATCTTCGTAATATCTATAATACGTCTTGGCAACTATATATTCATTTATATAAAAATTGATTCTTGCACCTATTGGAACTTTAAATCGAGTATTTGGTAATCGTTCAATATCATCAGCAAGTCTATAAACTCCTTTATTTTCTGCCGTTTCATAAACAGGGATATACTGTGCTTGTCCAATATAATAATTTGATTTATCTGAAAAATAAACTCTTTGATAAGGGGTCGCCAATAATCCTTCCTGTTTTAGAACATCCATGAATACTGACATTTGAATCCTTTTTGAAAGTATTTGTGAGAAGGATAATGATGCTGAATATGAATTGGTCTCCATTGATCTAAATAAGCATTTACTTTTAAACCTATTTCCGTATTTTTTTCATTGAATAATTTGGTTAACCCTCCACCAAAACCAACTGAGGTATAGTCGTATTCATTGGAAAATGAAATATCTGCGCTCCAAATTGTATTTCTATTATCAGAACTATGACTATAATTTGCCACAACTGAAGCTAACTCATCATTTCCAGAAGCACCAGATGAGGCTTGCCAGGGCGTTCCATAAGGACCTGTCGAATTCCCGGAACCAGATGCACCTGTAGCATTAAATGGGTTTATATTACTTGACGAAGCTGAAGTGTAAGCAGAAATTCCAACATCAAAAGTTAAAATATCATCATCGTTTAATGGAAGCGCTACAACAATATTAGAAGCAATATCAGTTAACTTTTCAGAACCAATTCCCCCAGCAACAGGAGAGTGTACTCCGTCTTGTTTGTAATAGCTGAATAAAAAATCAACCTCAGTATTTTCTAAAACTCTTTTCTTAAAAGTTGTTGTCGTATCTTGAGTTTGAGCCATGGCAGCTACATTTACTAATAAAACAATTAAATAAATTCTTTTTTTCATAACCCTTACTTAATTACAACCACACCCACCGCCTGTTTTTCCTCCGTTTGCTCCAGCGGCAGCTTCCCGATACACTTGAAATGCCGTCTCGTATCGTTCAGCCGTTTTTGCACTTAATTTCATTTCCGGATCATTGATGTATTGTTTATCATATTCTTTTACCGCTATACAAGATTGCATCACAACTATTAGAATTATAAAAAGCACTATTTTATTCATCTTTATATTTTTTTAAATCTATATTTTTTGAGGAAAATATTTTTCCGCTGTCATCAACATAAATGCAACCTATTCCGGGTAATTGATTCACTAAATCTAAACCAACATCGACTCCTAACACAAATATACCCGTTGCTAAAGCATCCGCTAATTCCGTTGTTTTTGCAAAAACGGATACGCTTATAACTCCTGATGCCGGATAACCTGTTCTGGTGTCAATTATGTGTGAATATCTTTTTCCGTTGAAAGTTACAAACTTCTCATAACTCCCCGATGTTTCTACAGCGCTATCGTCTAATGGGAATGTAGCAAATATTTTATTTTTGTTTAAAGGGTTCTTGATACCTACTTTCCATTTTTCGCCGTTGGTCTGTTTTCCCCAAGTATTAATGTCACCTGAGATATTTACGATTCCTGCCACGACCCCTTTAGAAATAAGTAAAGATTTAACTTTATCGGCTATAAATCCTTGCCCAATACCTCCTAAACCCAGTTTCATACCTTCGAATTTCAGAAATATGGTACTGTTTTTATGGTCTAAAATTATATTTTTATATCCCACTTTTGAAACCGAATTCTTAATTTCTTCCGGAGTTGGCATTTTGTTCATACTTCCGTCAAATTTCCAAATCTTATCCATAGAAGCATAACTGATATCAAAAGCACCTGAGGTTAATTCTGAAATTTTTATAGAGCGTTCTACTAAATCAAAAACTTCTTGTGGAACTTTAACAGGCTTTATTCCTGCATATTTATTTACCTGTGAAATTGAAGTTGTTGGAATCCAATCTGAGATGAGGTTTTCAAGACGAGATACTTCAGCAACCGACATATCGATGTAATAATCGGCTTCGGGAATATCTTTTGCTACAACAGTCATTTCAAAAGGGCTGCCTAACATCGATAAAGTCCTTTTGTGAGTTAATTGAGCAGATCCTAAAGTGACTGTAAAGAGAAAAGAAATAAAAATAATTAATCTCATTAATTTTATTTTAAAAATGATTGAAGCTGGTTAACATATTCTTGTGGAGAAACATTTTTATAACCCGTTTTGCCAAGTACTTTTCCGTTTTTGTCTAAAACAACAATCAATGGAAACATTCCATCCTTATTATATTTTTCAGCCAAATTTTGGTTCTGTTTTTTTATTTCGGGAGACAATTGATTTTGCTTTTTCTTCGGGAAATCTGCGCGTTCTAGAATTAGATTATTTTTTGCATATTCCATAAACTCGGCCGATTTCCAGATGTCTTTATCCAATTTAATGCACGGTCCACACCAGTCTGAGCCTGAAAAAACGAGTAAAATATTTTTATTCTGATTAGTTGCTTCCGTTTTTGTATCCTCAAAATTAGTTTTCCATTCTTGTGAATAACCAATTGTTACCATCAAAAGTAACATTGATACCATTATTTTTTTCATTTTATAATCGTTTGTTAATTTATGAATATACTCTAAGAGAATTTCCCGTCAAAGAAGTATTGTATTGTTTCAAATTTGTGTTTGCCGGACCACGTGTAACCACACCTGTACTGCTAAACTGGGCTCCATGATTTGGACAAAGGAAATCATTTGTTGAAGCAACGTAATTTACATTAGTCCCTTCATGTGTGCATGAAGCTGATACGGCAATAAAAGTTCCTGAATTTGTTCTTGCAACAACGATGCCTTGTGATACTAAATATCCTCCATTTGCAGCTAATGAACCCGTACTCACATCAAGCAAAAAATCTACTCCGGTTGGAGCTTGAGTTATTATTGGTGATGAGGAATTATCACTGGAACAACCTGAAGCTAATCCCGCGATACATGCAGGTAGTAACGCGGCGGCCGCTCCAAACCCTACTCTTGAAAAAAAATCTTTCCTATTCATATTAATTTTTTTTATAGTAATACTATTGCTACCCTACAAATTAACCCTAAATATAAAGTAAAATTGTTAAAACTAAACGTTCTTAAGCCAAAATTAAGAATGGAATACGCCTAGTCCTTAATGCTTTTATTGTTTCAAATTACTATTTTTGTAAAAAAAAACAACTCATAATGACCCTTTCAAAAAAATTCTCTCCATTTTACAATCTTATGCTTTTCTATATTATTGTAAGCGTAGTTTTAAGAATAGTTTTATTATTTCATCCCATTACGCAAAGCTCATTTGGTTTTATCGATATCATTAAAATATTCGGTTTTGGACTAATTTCTGACTTTTTCATTTTTGTATTGGTGAGTGGCTTTTTATGGTTATACCTGATTTTTATTTCCAATTCAAAATACTTTAAACCTTACGGTTATCTTTTTTTCGGATTATTAGTAGCCTTGTTATTATATGTCTCCTTTGGTAACACCATTCTAAATGAATACGGAGGTGCTTTGCCTGCAATTGGAATTGCTTTCATTGCCATAAAAACAATTTTATTTGGGTTATTGCTATTTTTACCAAAATACCGCAGTCAAATCAGATTCTGGCTGTTTTCCTTTGTAATTTTCTTGTATGTCGTTTTAATTTTGCAAAATGGAATCAGTGAATACTTTTTCTGGAATGAATTTGGCGTTAAATACAATTTTATAGCAGTTAATTATTTGGTTTATACCAATGAGGTTATCGGAAATATTATGCAGTCCTACCCGGTTATTCCAATATTCAGCGCATTGTTTATTGTTGCGGGTTTAATAACCTATCTAATCGTTAGAAAATCCCGCAGTTATATAGACAGTATCCCTACTTTTGTACAAAAAGTAAAACTATCGGGAATATATCTTACTCTTTTTGGTCTTTCTTTATTCGCAGTACCAGTTTTAGCGACTCAGGAAAATTCTCAGAATATTTTTGCGAATGAATTAGAAGCGAATGGAATATATAAATTCTTTTTAGCCTTTAAAAACAGTGAATTAGACTATTTCAAATTCTATAAAACATTACCCGAAAAAGAAGCGTATACCTTGTTGCAAGAACAAATTCCTGGAATGGCAGGAGAAACTTCTTTGCGTAAAATTCAAAGTGAAGCTGCAGAGAATCATAAGAATGTTGTGTTAATCACCATCGAAAGTTACAGTGCTGATTTTATGAAAGCATACGGAAATGAGCAAAATCTTACTCCGTTCTTGGATAGTTTAGCAACAAAAAGCCTATTGTTTACAAATCTTTATGCCGTGGGGAATAGAACTGTTCGAGGTCTTGAAGCGGTGACTTTGTGCTTGCCTCCTACTGCTGGTGAAAGTGTGGTAAAAAGAGACGATAATAAGAACAAATTTTCAACTGGAAACGTCTTTAAACAAAAAGGATACAATGTAAAATTCCTATATGGTGGCGACGCATTCTTTGATAACATGGAAGATTTCTATACTGGAAATGGCTACGGAATAGTGGATAAAAAAACATTTACTCCAGAAGAAATTACTTTTGCGAATGTATGGGGCGTTTGTGACGAGGACATGTACAATAAAGCAATCAAGTTGATGAATGACGAAGCGAAGCAAAACAAGCCGTTCTTTAACCATATTATGACGGTTAGTAATCACAGACCATTTACCTATCCTAATAATAAAATTGATATTCCAGGAGATGCAAAATCTCGTGATGGTGGTGTAAAATATACGGATTTCGCGATGAAGAAATTCTTCGAAATGGCGAGTAAACAACCTTGGTTTGCAAATACCGTTTTTGTGATTCTCGCAGATCATTGCGCTTCAAGTGCAGGAAAAACAGAGCTTCCAGTTGATAAATACAGAATCCCGGCAATGATTTACAGTCCAGGTTATATTCAACCAAAACAGTACAAGAATTTGATGTCTCAAATAGATGTAATGCCTACATTATTTGGATTGTTGAATTTTAATTACAAAAGCAAATTCTATGGTCAGGACGTTTTAAAACCGAATTATAAACCAAGAGCTTTAATAGCAACTTATCAAGATTTAGGATTGATAAAAGATAATGTTTTAACGGTTATTTCGCCTAAACAACAAGTAAAACAATTTCAATTAACTTTGAAAAAAGAGCAAAAAACAGCGCCTAATTTTCAAATCTATTACGATCAGATTCCTCTGATAAAGGAAAGAACCGATTTAGTAAATCAAACTATTTCTTATTATCAAACGGCTTCTGATATATTAAAGAAAAAGAAATATCAGAAAGTAAACTAAATAGAAACGGGTCAGATATTAGTCTCACCCGTTTTCATTTAGAATAAATATTAAAAATAAATTATTCTTTTTCGCTTTCTAAACCAAAAAGATTTCCTTTTTTAAATGATTTTAAATCCTGCTTTAGTCCCTTTTTATTACGTTTTGTAAGTGCTGCATTGTCAAGAGAACTTAAATCCGGTTTTCCAGCATTTACCCATGCAGTATACCAAAAACTAGCCGTTGCGGTAATCGCTTTTTTCATTTGTTTTTCAACCATTCCGTCTAAAGCCGTGTGAAGTTTACCAGCATATTCATCAGAATATAGAACACCACCATATTTATTCTTTACAACCTTCCCAGCTTCGTCCATGACATACATTTTATTTTCAGGAGTTGCTGTTCTTAATTTTTTGTCAATGCTTAATAATGGCTCTACTAAACTGTGTGTGTCTAAAATAATATCCCATGTTGCCTGATCTACATTTTCAATATATTTACCTTGCTCCACATTGAATTTATAATCTTTTACAAATAATTCAGGCAAACGGCTTTCCCATAAAGAATGAATCCCTTTTTGATTGGTATTTTGACCATCATGATTATCGGAAGTATGCAACGGCATATGCGCATCTGCAATATAATGTCCTAGATCAGAGGCGATGAATAAAATTTCAGTTTTTCTTTTTTCTTTGAAAGCCTTCGTCAATTTAACCATCATTTCCTGAATGTACCAAGGTAATGTTCCATTTTTAGACAAGAATTTTTCGTCATATTTCTTCTTTGCAGCTTCCATTGTTTTAGGAAAACTGTCTTTGGCTCCAAAATTCTCCATGTCAAAATAATGACGTGGACCTTCAGATTTATCGCTTAAAACAGATTTTCTTAAATCTGGAACAGTTGATTCTTGAGTTATAAAATCAATATGATTATAAAAAAAAGTCTGTAATGGTTTTGGGATAGCCATTACCGCTGCATTATTGATTCGTTCATGTCCGACGATTCCCCATGATAAAAGAAAAAAAGTAATACTTATTACAGATAACGCAATAAGTGTAGGTCTAATTTTAAAATTTTTCATTAAATTTATTTTTTTGAAGGACAAATGTATTTCTTTAAATCGTTATTAAAAAAAATCTAGTTTAAGATTCTGTTAATTTTAAAAAAAATCTATCTAAATGTTTCGTCATAAAGGAAAAAACAGAACTTTTATTCATAATTTACGTTTAGCTACTTTATTGTCATTTGTGGCTGGAATTGTAAATGTCACTGGCGTTTTATCCATAAAAACATTAACTACTAATGTTACGGGACATTTTGCCTATTTTGCTGAAGAGGTTATGAAACATAATTATTCTGCGGCAATTACCTTTTTTATTTTCACGATTTTCTTTCTCATCGGTTCTTTCGTATCCAATTTTTTAGCCGAATTAATTTCGAAAAAGCACCCGGATTTATCTCATGTCATTCCCATCACCTTGGAAATAATTGTTTTGATTGGTGTTGGAATTTTTGGTGGACAATCGGAATTATCCTCATTTGAAGGTAAATGGATTGCTTTCGCTATGCTTTTTGCCATGGGAATTCAAAATTCATTGGTAACAAAAATTTCACAATCAACAGTAAGAACAACCCATTTAACGGGGCTTTTTACAGATTTAGGAATAGAACTGTCCCAATTGTTTTTCTATAAAAAACCGGAAGAAACAAAAAAATTAAAGACCAGTATTTATCTACGATTATCGATTATAATTTTCTTCTTTCTTGGATGTTTTTCGGGAGGCTTTATGTATATTTTTTTGGAAATGAAAACACTTTTTATAGCTGCATTCTTTCTTTTGCTAGCTCTTTTATATGATTATATCAGACTTCAGTTCCATGTTATTAAAAGAAAAACTTTCCATCATAAAACTAATTGAAATAAATTATAGTCACGAGAGTGCCAATTGCAATGAATATCCAAAGTGAAATACCCTGTAACAAAGGTTTCAAGCCAACGGATTTTAATGCATTTAGATTCAAGCCTGCACCAATTAAAAATAAAGTTACCGTAAGACCTATTTTGGCAATATAAACTAAATGTGGCGCTATAACAGCAGTTTGAGGTACATACGTATTTGTTATCATCGCCAAAATAAATAATCCGATGAAATATGGAATTTTCAATTTGCTTGATTTATTTTTAAAAATAACTGAGGTGATTAAAGCAACTGGAATGATCCATAAAGCTCGGGCTAATTTTACTGTAGTTGCGATTTGTAATGCTTCGGGACCATATTTACTGGAAGCACCAACAACAGAACTGGTATCGTGAATAGCTATCGCACACCACAACCCGAATTCTTTTTGTGATAAATCCAATGCATGACCCACCGCTGGAAATAAAAATAATGCCACGGAATTCAGAATGAAAATAACTCCCAAAGCAGCGGATGTTTGCTTTTCATCCGATTGAATTACCGGTGCGATTGCAGCAATAGCACTTCCTCCGCAAATGGCAGTTCCACAAGAAATTAGATGGGAAGTTTTCTTGTCGATGTTAAACCATCTTCCTAGAAAAGTTCCTAAAATTAAAGTACTAAAAATAGATGTTATTGTAAATAGAAAACCTTCTTTTCCTGCTGATAAGGCGCTGTTTACATTCATTCCAAAGCCTAATCCAACAACCGAAATTTGCAGTAATATATTTGTCGCTTTGTGATTAAGATGCAAGAAAGGATGCCCAGAAAGATTCGCTAAAACTAAACCTAATAATAAAGCAATCGGCGGTGAAATAAATGAAGTCATGCAAACCAATAATAAAACAACAAAAATAATTTGTTGTAATGTTGGATTGATTTTTAATAATTTAATGTTGGTATATTGATTCGTTTCCAAATTAAAACTGTTGAATTATTACCTTACAAAGGTGCATAGTTAATTCAATAGTTACTAATTGTCTAATATAATGCCTTATAACTTTAAATTATAGTAACTCGCTATGTTTTTAATAAATAGTTCCGAAAGCGAATCCGTTTTTCCTTGCAAAGTAATGATGTAAAAAAATCGTTCAATCATTAAGTTTTTGACATCAATAATAGTCAATTCATTGTTTTTTAGCTCGTTATTTATGGCGTGAATCGAAATAAAAGCAACACAATCAGAATTCATCAGATACGATTTTATACTTTCGGTGCTTCCTAATTGCATTTCAATCGTGAGTTGAGAAAGTTTAATTTCAAATGGTCTCAAAGCATATTCAATAACTTCCAGTGTTCCTGAACCTTGTTCGCGCATTAGAAACCGCATGTTTTTAAGATCTTCTTTTGTAATTTCTTCTTTGCTGACCAATGGATTTTTACTGTTGCAAACTAACACTAATTCATCTTTTAAAAATTTGGTGTATTTAATAGACTGATTTTTAGATTGCCCTTCTACAATTCCTATTTCAATTTCTTTGTTCAATAACGCGCTTTCAATTTGCTCTGTATTACCATTAAGCAAAGTAACCTTTATATCCTGCAATTTTTGATGAAAACGCGCTAAAAGTGGCGGAATTATATATTGAGAAATCGTAGTGCTGGCTCCCAATCGTAACGTTCCTTGTTGTTGATTGATGAGCGCACTCAAATCAAAATCTATTTCCCGATAAATTTCAAATATATTTTTAGTGTGTTTTAGTAACAACTCACCTGCTTTTGTAAGTAAAATTTTGGAACCATTTCTATCAAAAAGCTTGATTTTATATTGTTCTTCTAATTCTTGAATGTGTTTGGAAATAGCAGGTTGCGTAATAAACAACTCGGTTGCTGCTTTTGTGAAACTCAATCTGTTGGCAACCGTGAAGAATACTTTTAGTCTAAAATCCATGTTGTTTAATTGTATTTTATTACAGTAATCCGTTGTATTTTCGAACAAACCATTCTGTCGCCAGAAGAATGGAAATCAAAACCAACAACCAAACCCAATCAATCAAAGGCATTTTGGTGCTATTATTTTTTTGAATTGATTTGTATTCCTCATTGTCTAAAAGCAATTTTATTAAAGCATCCGTCTGATCCGGATAATATTCTTTTCCTTGCGTTTGCATCGCTAATTGAAATAATTTTTTCACATCAGGATTCACAAATTGTTTTTCAATATCAAAATCAAGGATTTCAAAATGACTGGTATAAGTGGTTTTTGAATTTAATTCTTTTACAGAAAAATTATAACTTCCCGCAGAAAGTCCATCAAGATTAACGGTATAAGAATTATTCCCCTTTAATAAATCGTAATTTTTAGTTTGCTTTGTTTTCGTATTGGTAACGGCAATTGTCAATCGTGCTTTTTCGTCAAATTCATAATTTTTATTAAAATACTGGGCGGAAATTTCAATTGCTTCTCCTGAATTATAAAAACTTTCATGTTCTACAACTAATGATTTCTTGGAGTTATTGGAAGCCAAAAACTGGATAATCTTATCTATAAAAATATCATATTTTGCAAATGACTGATTATCGATATGACTTTGTAAACGCCATTTCCAGCTATTCTCACCTAAAAGAAAAGCGGAACGTTTTCCTTGATTCTCCGTAAAAGCGAGTAACGGGGAATTTGTATCTATATTTCTGATTTTTGACGAAAGTAAAACCGATACATTACCATTGGCAGTTACAGTTCCAAAAGGATTTTTCAAAGGAGGAAAATTTTCAAAACCAATATTATCAATCGCAAACAGATTAAACTGGGAATTAAAGGATGACGTATAGTCTTCTTTTTGCCCACTCATTTTGAATGATAAACTGCTTTGATTTTGATTCAAAAAATTAAAATCAGTATTATTCCCAGTTATAATAAAAGTATTAATACCGGCTAATTTAGCGGTATCAAAAACTGACTTAAATTCGCCATTTGGCTGGTACAAAATCAAAACATTATAATCCTGTAATGATTTGATATCATTTGGTTTAACAATCGTAACTTTACGCTGTGCATTAGTTTCAATGGCACGTTTCAAAGCAGCAACATCAGGATGATTTATTGCTGAAATTATTGCTACATTTGTTTTCTGATCAATAACTTCCACAGCAAAATTCTTGGTGTTATTGAACGTGTTTTTTTCTTTTTCTCCCGATGTAATGCTAGCTTTAAAAACTTGTAAACCTGCTTTATTGGCTGGCAAAAGTACATTTATTGTTGCCGTCTTTTTCGAAGGAGAAAATGAAATACTTTGTTTGCTTACTACTGAATTTCCTTGCGAAATAATAAAATCGGCTGAAATATTTTTGGTTCCTGAATACTGCAAAAAAACTTCAACCGGGAATTTATTTTTGTAAAAAGCGTATTTATTAACGTTTAGCTGATTGATTTTTAAGTCAAATAGTTTCGTCGTATCGCCTAATATTACCGGATAAACTTTATTGGCGGCATCAAAACTATACACATAATCATTTCCTGAAGTTTGATTTCCATCAGTTATAATAACCGTGGGGAAAATTACATTTCGATTAATGCTCTTTAAGTTCTTGGCAATTACTTCAAGATTGGTTTGTGTTCCTTTGAAATTAAACGTGGAAGATGGCTCAAAATCAGTGTCAAATTGATAGGATTGCACATCGAACTTATCTTGGATTGCAGTATTTGAACTAATCTTTTTATACAATTCCAATGCCTTTTCTTTGGCATTCAAAAAAGTAACAGAACTGGAATTGTCAACCACAATTGCTAAAGGTGTTTTTACAATTTCTAAAGTATTTTTAGTAATTATTGGGTTTATAAGCAATAATAAAATCAAAAATAAAGAGGCAAAACGCAAAAATGCCAAAAACAAATTGACTTGCGATTTGTTTTTGGCATTGTATAAATATTGGTAAAATGACAAACCACCTGCTACGACTAATGAAAGTATAATCAATAAAATAGTAGTTGTTGTCATATTATTTAGTGTTCTGTCACAGTATTCAGTATTCAGTTACTGCAAACTGAAACTGACAACTGCTAACTTTATTAAGTAAGCATTCCTCCACAAACGTTCATAACTTGTCCGGTTATATATGCACTCATATCAGAAGCAAAGAAAAGACAAGCATTAGCAACATCTTCAGTAGTTCCACCACGTTTTAACGGAATTCCGTCTCTCCATCCTTGAACCACATCATCACTTAATTTGGCCGTCATTTCAGTTTCAATAAATCCTGGTGCAATGGCGTTGCAACGAATATTACGAGAACCTAATTCTAATGCTACTGATTTTGTAAATCCAATAACACCTGCTTTAGAAGCCGCATAATTGGTCTGACCTGCATTACCCTTCACTCCTACTACAGAACTCATATTTATTATTGATCCGGAACGTTGTTTCAAGAAAGTGCGCTGAATCGCTTTGGTCATATTAAAAACAGATTTCAAATTGACATCAATTACTTGATCAAAATCGGCTTCAGACATACGCATTAATAAATTATCTTTGGTAATCCCAGCATTATTGATCAAAACATCAACAGTTCCGAATTCGGCAATTACCGCATCAACCATAGTTTGCGCTTCGTTAAAATCAGCAGCGTTTGATTGATATCCTTTGGCTTTAATTCCAAGTGCGTTCAATTCATTCTCAAGAGCCAAAGCTGATTCAACAGATGAACTGTACGTAAAAGCAACATTTGCACCATTTTTCGCGAAAACTTCTGCAATTCCTTTACCAATTCCGCGACTTGCGCCAGTAATTATGACAACCTTTCCTTCTAGTAATTTCATTTTATGATGATAAGTATGTTTATTATTTTGATGTACAAATATAGATTATTTAGGCGTTTTATGAAATTTGTAGTACAAAAAAAGCCTTACCGAAGTAAAGCTTTTAAATATTGTATTTTAATTTTTTTGAAATGTACTAAAAAGCTACATTCCATTTTGGCAATCTTCCATTTTCGTCAAGGAAGTTTTGTAAAACTTGTCCTTCTACGAATGTTGGGATTACTTTAGTTTTATCGTTGAATGTCTCATACCAAACTACTTCAATTGTACTAATGTCTTCGATTTTCATTTGTGCTGGCCAAGAATATTTCCTTCCAGTTTTTGCAAATTGGTGTCCTTCAACAATTTTGTCCTTAAGACCACCATTTTTAATTTTCAAAGTCCCGTCATTCTGAACAGTTCCAGTAGAACCAACCATAATTAGCTCTTTTTCATCACCTATTGAATACACTAAAAATACTCCAGATCCTTCTGAAGCATTACAAACTTCTTCTAAACTATCGTCTGTAGTAAATGAAAACTGATTGGTAACTTTGAATTTTTTTAACTCTTTGTACATACTATTTTATTTTTATTTGAATTGGCTTTAACAAAAAAAATACCTCACAAAATCGTGAGGCTCACTGAAAACCATTCGTTTATGTTTGCTCTTATTATTATGAACTGGATAAACCAGGCAATTTTAATAAAGTGCAAAGATATTTCTTTAATTCAATTTATAATAAAAAAGCCCCACAAAATGTGAGGCTTTTAAAATATTTAATTAGAGTTTAGATTAACCTAAAACTTCTTTCACTTTTTTACCAATTTCAGCTGGAGAATCTACAACGTGTATTCCACATTCTCTCATGATTTGTTTTTTAGCTTCTGCAGTATCGTCAGATCCACCAACGATAGCACCTGCATGTCCCATTGTACGTCCTGCTGGAGCGGTAACTCCTGCAATAAATCCTACAACTGGTTTACGGTTACCATCAGCTTTAATCCAATGAGCAGCATCAGCTTCTAATTGTCCACCAATTTCACCTATCATTACGATACATTCTGTTTCTGGGTCATTCATCAATAATTCTACCGCTTCCTTTGTAGTAGTTCCAATGATTGGATCTCCACCAATACCAATTGCTGTAGTGATTCCTAAACCTTGTTTAACCACTTGGTCAGCAGCTTCGTACGTTAATGTTCCCGATTTAGAAACAATACCTACAGTTCCTTTTTTGAAAACAAATCCTGGCATAATTCCAACTTTAGCTTCACCTGGAGTAATTATTCCTGGGCAGTTAGGTCCTATTAATCGAGCATTTCTTTCTTTTACGTAAGCATTTGCTTTGATCATATCAGCTACAGGAATTCCCTCAGTGATCGCGATAATTACTTTAATACCTGCATCAGCAGCTTCCATAATTGCATCAGCAGCAAAAGCTGGCGGAACAAAAATGATAGTAGTGTCTGCTCCTGCTTGTTCAACAGCGTCTTTTACCGTATTGAAAACTGGTCTGTCTAAATGAGTTGTTCCACCTTTTCCTGGGGTTACACCACCAACAACATTTGTACCGTATTCAATCATTTGAGAAGCGTGGAAAGTTCCTTCGCTTCCTGTAAATCCTTGAACAATTATTTTGGAATCTTTATTAACTAAAACACTCATGATATATATTTTATGTAGTTTTTAAAATTGTGTAGCAAAAGTAAGGCTTTCGAAATTATTTCCCATCCTTTTTTTGTCAAAATAAATTATGATAATTGACTCATTTGATAACCTCTGAATAATTTATTGTCTTTTATTTGCCATATGGCCATAAAATGAGCCAATAACATTTCTTCTCTTGGGTTTTCAATAGTTTTTACAAAATGAGAATACCGAACTGAAATCGTATCATTTTCAGCAATTATTTGGCTTATTCTTACTTTAGATCGAACATAGGCTTTGCTTAAATCATCCGATAAATTCAATAAAGAATCATAATTCAGTTGCAAAAATCCTTTACTGCTATTCCAATCTAAAAGAACCTCAGGATGCAAAAAATCTTTCATGACATCGCTGTCAATCAGTGCATCTGATTTATAAAATTTTTGAACAATTTTTTTAGCAGACATATTATTTTAATTTATTTAGGATTTCTGGAATCTTCTTGATATTAGCCAGTTGTTTCAATTTTTCTCTTGATTCTTCTATTGGAGTGCCAAAATAAGACTTACCGCCTTCTACAGATTTCGTGACTCCAGTTTGACCCAGAATAACCGCCTTTGCTCCAATTGTTATTCCACTTGTAGTCCCGACTTGTCCCCAAATTGTTACATCATCTTCGATAATTACGCATCCTGCAATTCCAGTTTGTGAAGCAATCAAACAGTTTTTTCCAATTACGGTATCATGACCTACATGGACCTGATTGTCAATTTTTGTGCCCTCTCCAATTGTTGTGTCACCTGTAACTCCTTTGTCAATGGTACAAAGAGCACCAATTCCAACATTGTCTTTGATTACCACACGACCTCCGGAAAGCAATTGATCATATCCTTCAGCACGTTTTTTATAATAAAAGGCGTCGGCTCCGAGAATGGTTCCTGCCTGAATCATCACATTATCACCAATAACAGTATAATCATAAATGGAAACATTAGAATGTATTAAGCAATTTTTACCAATAATTACATGATTTCCAATGAACGTATTTGGCTGTATAATAGTTCCTTGCCCTATTGAAGCTGAAGTAGCTATTGATACATTGGAAAACTGAAAAGGTTTAAAATTATTGGTTAATTTATTGAAATCTCTAAAAGGATCATCAGAAATTAAAAGTGCTTTTCCTACCGGACAATCCACTTTTTTATTAATCAAAACTATAGTAGCAGCTGAATTTAATGCTTTGTCGTAATATTTAGGATGATCTACAAAAACAATATCACCTGATTCGACAACATGGATTTCATTCATTCCAGATACTGTAAAATTAGCATCACCAACATATTCACAGTTGATAATATTGGCAATTTCTTCTAAAGAGTAGACTTTTGGGAATTTCATTTTTTTAGTTTTTAGTCTCAGTTTTCAGTCCCAGTTTTCAATCATTACCGACACAAACTGTCTACTGAGACTGAAAACTGAAAACATATAAAAACTATTCCTTAACGCGTTCCATATAAGAACCTGTTGTAGTATCAATTTTAATTTTATCACCTTCATTTATGAATAAAGGAACATTGACTGTTGCGCCCGTTTCAACTGTAGCTGATTTTGTAGCATTAGTAGCTGTATTTCCTTTAATTCCTGGCTCAGCGTAAGTCACTTCAAGAATAACAGAAGCTGGCATATCTACAGAAAGAGGTAAATCAGTTTCTGTATTGATACTTACCATTACATTTTCTCCTTCTTTCAATAAATCTGGTGAATCTAAAATATTTTTATTTAAAGTAATTTGTTCGAAAGTCTCTGTATTCATAAAATGAAATTCATCACCTTCAGGGTATAAAAACTGAAATTTATGGTTTTCTACTCTAACTTCTTCAATTTTATGTCCTGCAGAAAATGTATTATCCAATACTTTTCCGTTAGTCAAACTTCTAAGTTTAGTTCTCACAAAAGCAGGACCCTTTCCTGGTTTTACGTGAAGAAATTCTATAATTTTGTATATATCGTTGTTATATTTAATACACAATCCGTTTTTAATATCTGATGTAGATGCCATTTGAATGTTTGTTTTCCCCACCCCAGCCCTCCCCGAAGGGGAGGGGGTCGAAATGGAAATTAGTTACTAATTATTTTTACTATTTATTTTTCTTTTAATTTTTTTTGCAATACAGCTTTTGCATTTAGTCTCCCTCCCCTTCGGGGAGGGCTGGTAGGGGATCAATAATTCCCTGAATATCCTTTCATTACTCCTCTTGATGAATTTCTGATAAAATCAATAATCTCATCTCTTTCCGGTGTTGCTTCCATCTCGGCTTCAATAATTCCTAAAGCTTGTGTGGTATTATAATTTTTTTGATAAAGAATTCGGTATATATCTTGAATTTCTCTAATTTTTTCGGTTGTAAAACCTCGTCTTCTTAACCCAACAGAATTAATACCAACATAAGATAACGGTTCTTTTGCTGCTTTTGTATAAGGAGGAACGTCTTTCCTAACTAACGAACCACCAGATATCATGGCATGATCTCCAATTTGAATAAATTGATGTATTGCTGCCAATCCACCTATAACTGCAAATTTACCTACCGTAACATGCCCAGCTAGAGCAACTCCGTTTACAATAATGGCATTATCACCAATATGACAATCGTGTGCAATATGCGCTGTAGCCATTACCAAACAATTATTACCCAGTGTTGTTTGTCCTGATGCAATAGTCCCTCTATTAATGGTTACACATTCTCTAATCGTACAATTGTCTCCAATTATTGCTAAAGAATCTTCTCCACCGAACTTCAAATCTTGTGGAACAGCTGAAATAACTGCACCTGGGAAAATATTACAATTTTTTCCTATTCTTGCCCCCTCCATAATAGTAACATTTGAACCAATCCATGTCCCGTCACCAATAATAACATTATTATGAATGGTCGTGAATGGCTCAATGACTACATTTTTGGCGATTTTAGCGCCTGGATGAACATATGCTAACGGTTGATTCATATTCTTTATTTAATCGTTTAACTGTTTAATCGATTAACCGAATCAACGATTAACCAAATCAACAAAAAAATTACTGTTTTTTTGCAATTTGTGCCATTAATTCCGCTTCAGCAACTAGTTTTCCATTTGCGTAAGCGTTCGCTTGCATATGACAAATTCCTCTTCTGATAGGCGTTATTAAATCACATTTAAAAATCAAGGTATCACCTGGCAATACTTTTTGTTTGAATTTGACATTGTCTATTTTCATAAAATAAGTCAAATAATTTTCTGGATCCGGAACCGTGCTCAATACAAGAATTCCTCCTGTTTGTGCCATTGCTTCAACAATCAAAACGCCAGGCATAACCGGAGCTTCCGGGAAATGTCCAACAAAGAAATTTTCATTCATTGTAACATTCTTCATACCTACGACATGACTTTCAGACATTTCAATGATTCTGTCAATCAATAAAAATGGTGGTCTGTGAGGAAGAACAGCCATAATTTTATGAATATCCATCAATGGTTCTTGGTGCAAATCATAAACAGGAACATAATTTCTTTGTTCTATTTTTATGATTTTCGCCATTTTTTTGGCAAATTGCGTATTTACAAAATGCCCTGGTTTATTGGCAATAACTTTACCTTGGATTTTTGTTCCAATTAAAGCTAAATCCCCAACGACATCAAGTAGTTTATGTCTTGCTGCTTCATTAGGGTAATGTAAAGTAAGATTATCTAATATTCCGTTAGGTTTAACGGTCAGTTCCTCTTTACCAAAAGCAACTTTTAAATTTTCCATTGTAGCGGCAGATATTTCTTTATCCACATATACAATAGCATTATTTAAATCGCCTCCTTTTATCAATCCGTTTTCTAAAAGGGATTCCAGTTCATGTAAAAAACTAAAAGTTCTGGAATCGGATATTTCAGTTTTAAATTCTGAAATACTTTTCATATTTGCATTTTGAGTCCCTAAAATTTTAGTTCCAAAATCGACCATGGTAGTCACACAATAATGATCACTAGGCATGATTAAAATTTCGCTTCCGGTAGCTTCATCAGTAAAAGAAATGACTTCTTTTACCACATAAACATTACGTTTTGCATTTTGCTCTTCAATACCTGCTTTTTCAAGCGCTTCGACAAAATATTTAGCGGAACCATCCATTATAGGTAATTCTGAAGCATTTAGTTCAATGATAACATTGTCTAAATCACATCCTGTCAGTGCGGCTAAAACGTGTTCTGGCGTTTGTATCTTTACACCAAGTTTCTCTAAATTGGTACCTCTTTGCGTGTTTACAACATAATTTGCATCTGCTTCAACAATAGGACTTCCTTCAAGATCTACTCTAACAAAAGTAAAACCATTGTTTATTGGAGCAGGTTTGAAAGTCATTTTCACTTCTTTTCCTGTATGTAATCCAACTCCAGTTAGTGAAATTTCTGTTTTGATGGTCTTCTGTTTAACCATTTTTTCCATTTTTTTGGTTTAATATTTGTTTTTTTAACTCTTTTATTTCTGCGATAATTTTTGGGAAATTCTTGAAATGAACATACGATTTACTAAAATCATTGTATCCAAATGCTGGACTTCCCTGCAAAATATCATTATCTTTTATATTCTTTCCAACACCCGATTGTGCCTGAATACGGACATTATTCCCAATAGTCAAATGACCTGCTATTCCTACCTGACCACCAATCAATCCGTTTTTTCCAATTTTAGTAGAACCTGCAATACCTGTTTGTGCAGCAATTACCGTATTCTCTCCTATCTCAACATTATGGGCAATCTGAATTTGATTGTCCAGCTTCACTCCTTTTCTAATAATGGTAGAACCCATTGTAGCCCTGTCAATAGTTGTGCAAGATCCAATATCTACATTATCTTCAATAATTACATTTCCTATTTGAGGAATTTTAGAATAGGTTCCATCCGGATTTGGCGCAAAACCAAAGCCATCTGCTCCAATTATTGCTCCTGAATGTATCGTACAATTACTTCCTATAATAGTCTCCGAATAAATTTTTGCACCAGCAAAAATAGTTACATTATCACCTACTACAACATTATCCCCAAGAAAACAATTAGGATAAATTTTTACATTATTTCCCAAAACGGCTTTCTCACCTATATAACTAAAACTGCCTAAATATAAGTTTTCTCCATATTTTGCTGTTTCCGAAATAACGGATGGCTGTTCGATTCCGCTTTTATTACCTTTTGCCTGATCGTAAAATTCTAATAATTTAGAAAAGGACATATAGGCATCATCCACTTTTATAAGTGTTGTTTTTATTTCTGTTTCCGGAACAAAGGTTTTGTTGACAATCGTAATTGTGGCCTCCGTGGTGTAAATAAAGTTATTGTATTTTGGATTCGATAAAAAAGTTAATGAACCGTCTTTTCCTTCTTCAATCTTAGACAATTGATTCACTTCAGCTTTTGGATCCCCAACAACTTCACCTTCCAAAATACCCGCTATTTGTTCTGCTGTAAATTTCATCTTATCTGATTATATTTTTTATAGGCATAAGATGGAACTCCCTATATAAAGTTCTTTTAAAATAAAATAAAAATGCATTGGCTCGTTTCATTGCGACAAAAATATAAAAAAATAGATTTTAAATGTTCATTTCTACGAGTTGTTTTGGGAAACAGATATAATATTTAGTTACCAATTTAGATAATGATTTTAAATTCAGCTGATCAGACGATTCAATAACATCCTCCACTGTTCTGTCTTTTTTCAAAATTCGTATCGGCTCCGCTTCTTTACTGTAGGCTTGGTTTTTAATTTTACCTTTAAAAATAAAATAATTAGTTTCCAGCAAGGTAATATTATTTTCCGCTGCAAAACGTTCTTTCAACGGTTGCAGTTCTTCTAATGAAACTTTCTCACTCGTTAATTTTATCTTTAACAAATCCCTGTTTACAATCATTTTACTAAGGGATGACAATATAAAATCATCCTGTCTTTGCCACGCTTTTAAAGCGCTAATAATATCAAAATCATCCAATTGTGAAAATAAATCTAAAGTAGCAGTGTCAAAAGTTTCCATCGTGACTTTGTTTTGCATAAAAAACAGCAAAGGTTCACTACAAGGTAACTGCACTCCCTTTATGGTTAATTCTTTGGCACGTTTTAAGACTTTCGTCAAAATTAACTCTGCTACTAAACTGGTTTTATGCAAATATGCCTGCCAGTACATTAATCTTCTGGACATCAAGAATTTCTCAACCGAATAGATACCCTTTTCTTCAATCACCAAGTAATCATCGACAACATTCATCATTTGAATCAGTCGCTCTGAATTGACATTTCCTTCTGCCACACCCGAATAAAAACTATCTCGTTTTAAATAATCCATTCGATCCATATCCAATTGACTGGAAATCAATTGCAACATGAATTTTCTGTTGTATTCGCCTTTGAAAATCTGAATTGCGAGACTCAAATGACCATTAAATTCCACGTTCAACTGGTTCATAAATAAGAGTGAAATTTCTTCATGATGAACGTCTTCTACAATGCTTCTTTCCATGGCATGCGAAAAAGGGCCATGACCTATATCGTGCAATAAAATAGCTATATATAAAGCATTTTCTTCGTCAGGAGATATTGAAACGCCTTTAAAACGCAATACTTCCACGGCTTTTTGCATCAAGTGCATACAACCCAAAGCATGATGAAAACGCGTATGATTTGCCCCGGGATATACTAAATACGACAATCCCATTTGGGAAATGCGTCGCAACCTTTGAAAATAAGGATGCTGAACTAAGTCGTAAATTAAGGCATTGGGAATGGTAATAAACCCGTAAATGGGATCATTGAATATTTTTAGCTTATTGATTTGACTCACTATAACTTTATTTTGGTGAACAAATATAGACAAATTAGATTGTATTACAGTTAAGCATAATTTGTGGTGTATTTTTCATCAAAAGAGATTGATTTTATATTTTTAAAAACCTCTTTAATTTGAGATTAAAGTAGTGATAAAAAGCACAAAAAAAGCGAGAATATCATCCCCGCTTTTTCGTTTTTTACAATACTTTTTTCTGTTCGTCTTTTATATCCACTTCGGTGACTTTACCGTATTTTTCCGCAATTTTTTTGATTTCTTCTGATTTACCCACCAGGATAAATTGGAATTTATCCTTTGGAAAATATTTGGTAATGATTTGGTTTGCTTTTGCTAAGTCAAGCCCATCCACATTTTTCTCAAAATTGTCAATAAAAGATTTGTCAAAATTATACCAGAACATTTGTGTCATCAGTCCGGATAATTGCCCCGCCGTTTCGTAACGTGGAGGAAATTGTCCTTTGACATAATTTTTGGCAGAGGATAATGATTTTTCATCAAGACCAGTTGCATGCAATTTAGTCATTACTTCCAAAGCTTTATCAATTGCAGCTTCGGTCGTTTTGTTGGCAGTAAAAGTGCTAATCACAAAAGAACCTCCATTTTTTAAAGTATTAAATCTACTTGATGCACCATAAGTCAAACCAGAATTTACACGTAATTCATCATTCAACATAGAGGTAAATCGTCCGCCAAAAAGTGTATTTACAACCTCGATGGCCACAAAATCCGTATTATTTCTGCTAATCCCCGGAGCTCCTATATAAAATGTAGTCTCCTTAGCATCATTTTTATTGACCAATAACACCCTATTTTCGGTAGGAATGCTAATCGCTTTTGTTGCAGGATTTTCTTTTTCTTTTGTTGATTTTTCCCAAGTTGAAAATAAAGTAGTTAATTCCCCTTTCATGTCTTTAGTATTAAAATCTCCAACTATGCTAATCGCAGAATTATCAGGCTTGTAATTTGTTTTGTAGAAATTTTTCAAATCTTCAACAGTCAATTTACTAACTGTGGAGTTTATTCCGCTAATTACATTTCCGTAAGGATGATTTCCATACAAAAAAGCATCAAAATACGACGCTATTACTGATCGTGGGCTTTCTTTTTGCTGTTCAAGCATTACCAACAAACGGCTTTTCTCTTTGTTAAACTCCGTAGGATCAAATACAGGATTGAGTAATAAATCTTTAATTATTGCAAGTACTTTGACTTTGTCTTTTGCTGCAAAATTAGAAGAAAGACCTGCATATTCTTTGGTAGCATAAGTATTTACATCGGCTCCAATGAAGTCTAGTTCTTCATCCAATTTTGTCTTTGTAAAATTTTTAGTACCATGTTTCAGAGCTGTAGCGGTCAATGATGCTAGTCCAGCTTTATCATTGTCATAAATTGCGCCTGCGGGAAGTATAGCTGATACACTGATTACCGGAACATCATGCTGTTCCATCAGGTAAACGGTAAGTCCGTTTGATAATTTAAAAGTTGTATAATCAGGTAATTTATAACTCTGTGCCGATAGGCTTATATGTGTCAATACTAGTAAACAGGCCGTTAGTATTGTTTTTTTGATTGGTTCCATAAAATTAATTTTCTACGTTTGTTTTTAATATACCTACCGTTCTATTGCTTTTTATAAAATATTTTTTGGCTACGTTCTGCACATCAGCAACTGTAATTTTATTATAGTTGGCTGGAGCGTTGAACATTTTTTTATAATCCCCGAAAAATACTTCATAAGTACCTATATTGTTAGACTTCCCATTGATTGTTTCCACCTGAGAATAAAACTCCATTAGTTTCTGATTTTTTATTTTTTGAAGTTCTGTTTCACTAATTCCATTCGTTTTTATTTTTTCAATCTCAGCGTAAATCGCATTTTCTAAATCTGATTCATTTATATTTTTATTGGCAACAGCATAGAAATTGAAAAGATTAGGATCAAAACTATCTCCAAAATCAGTCTCTACCTGGGTTGCTAATTGTTGTTTGTCAACTAATGCCGAATATAATCGTGATGACTGTCCGCTTGAAAGAACGGAACTTAGAATATTCAATGCATAATAATCTTCATTTTTGGACTCAGGAGTATGATAAGCAATCATTAAATAGGGCGTTGCAACCTCTTTTTTCACGGTTATTCTGCGCTCTCCAGTTTGAGCAGGTTCTACTATATGAACGATGGGCGGTGTTGGTTGTGCTGGAATTGGTTCCAAATATTTTTCAGCAAACCGTTTCACCTCTTCCACTTTGATAGCTCCAGAAACCACCACTACACAGTTATTTGGAGCGTAGTAAGTCTTGAAATAACGTTCCAAATCTTGTTGCGTCCAGTTTTTCATATCGTCTTCATAACCAATAACTGGCCAGTGATATGGATGCTCTTGGAAGGCTGTTGCTTGAACGGACTGCGATAAAAGTCGCCATGGAGAGTTCTCCAATCCAGTACGTCGTTCGCTTAATACCACACCTCTTTCGCTTTCAACCATTTTTGGATCAATGCTTAGATTTGCAATCCTATCGGCTTCCATGTCAAAAATAATTTCTGAAGCCGATGCCGGAAACCAGTCGGTATAAACGGTAACATTTTCTGTAGTATACGCATTATTGGCGCCTCCGTTGAATTCCATTGTTTGGTCAAAAAGTTTGGGGCCATATTTTTTAGCTCCATTGAACATCATGTGTTCAAAAAAGTGCGAAAGTCCGGTAATTCCTTGGTATTCGTTACGGCTTCCTACCTTGTAAAATAAATACATGTTGGCATTAGGAATGGAAAAGTCTTCCACTACCAGGAATTTCATTCCGTTTTTAAGGGTAAACGTTTTTACATCATCTGCTTTCATTTGTGCACGACCTGTTAAGGCCAGCATAAGAAAAAGAGGCAAGATTATTTTTTTCATATTACATAAATATTAATTAAACATTCTGGTTTTGATTGAATTTAAAATAAAGAAAGGATAAATATGGGTAGCTGTTTTAATTTAAACACTTGAAATAATTCCAATATACTTCTTGAAAATCGATTTTTAATTCTCTGCTAATTTAAAAAAGTTTTTAGTTTAACAAGTAATCCAGTCTAAGAATTCTCACACAAAAATAATTTCTTTAATTGGATTGGTATCCAAATTTCCTCTTCTGAGGTTGGATTATTATTTTTATGTTTTTCTACTCAAATTTCAAAGTGTGGCCTGTTATCCAAAATATAATCAGAATTAGGTAACCAAGTTGTAAAAATATATTGAAAGACTTGTGGAGCTGAGATAATATCTCCTTTATAAGTTAAAACCGGATAAAGGCCACTTGTTATTGTAAAAGGATCCATTTCATCTGGAACTTTGTCAAAATCTGTCACTTCAACGGTTGCCCATTTTTCAAAATCAGTATTGGAATCAAAATTCTTAAAATACAAAGGATCGTAGATTTGCATGAAATAGAGATTGCTGCCAATGCAATTTTGAATCTCTTTGCGTCTTGGCATAAAGCTTTTCCAAAGTTCCGGAGTTTTATCATTGGCTAAAGACATTGTCATTCGTTTACCAATCAGTTTCTTTTCAAGAAGCGTTTCTATTCTGGGATTCATGTAACTAATTTAATTTGGTTCAATTGGTCAGTATTCCTCATCTTCATCTGGTTCTGATTCCTTTCTTATTGAAGTATCCCTATTAAAAAACTTGGTTACCTCTTTTTTATCTTTCTGATTCTTTTTAATCAAATATAGAATTAAAGCAATTGCACAAACCAAAACTACAGTAATAATAACCCAATTTATTTCCATTGGTTTTGTTTTTTGTAAAATTACATAAATATAAAAATCTCATTTGCTGAATTATTCAAAACGTCGGTTCAAGTGTTTTTTGTGCAGTAAAACGGAACAAAAAAATATATCTATAACTATTTTTAACACTAATTTTCTAGTTTTAGACTTAGTTCTTCACCGAAAATTACCTAGTTCTTTTTTTCATTCATTTATAATCTAATTTTTTAAATCGGATAACCATATGCTTTGAAATCTATTTTAGTCAGTAGATAAAATAGCATATCCATAATTATCTGACCAGCCGGATTTTAACGGTAGTAGTTTTCTCGTATGAGCTTCTCTTATCATCCCTGTCTTTTCTAAAACTTTGATGGAACCAATATTTCCCACCGCACAACCCGCTTCAATACGGTGAAGATTAAGATCGTTAAAACCAAAACGGAGTATTTCATTCAAAGATTCCGTACCGTAGCCTTTATTCCAATGATCTTTATGAAATTTAAACCAAACTTCAGCATTTTTATATTTTACCTTCCCCAAATTGATTCCAATTAATCCTATACTATGGTTTCCGGTATTTAATCCCACCACAAAAGAAAACTTAGTCGGAAGTGCTTTGTTATTTTCAAAAATCCACTTTTCTAAAAGTAGTTTTGTTTCATCAATATCTGCCGGAATCCCTAAAGTATTGAATTCATCCGTTTCTTTCAAAGAATGCAATTCGTGAATATAATCCAAATCCAGTAGTGTAATTGGTCTTAGTATTAATCGTTCTGTTTTGAGAATTATAGTGTTCATTTTTTGTTTTAAAATTACTATTACTAGCCGAATCTGGGTGTTTAACCGTTATACAGCCAAATATTATTCAATAATTAAATTATTAATTTCATTTAAATTTTGTTCTTGATTGTGATAAAAAAGAAAATTTTCAACATCTCCGTATAGTGTTATCACATCATTTCGTTTCAATCGTGTTGGTTTATTTCAAATTATAGTTTCATATGATGACCATGGATATAAACTCATATTCTCAACAAAACCATGATGAACTGGATTATTATGGATATAAAAAATTAATTGCTGAAAATAGGTTTGCGAAGACACTAATTTTCTTTCGAAAGTTCTTTCAAACAAACTCCCCGTTCTATTATGACGCTTGTTAATGGCTTGTGCATAGGCATTAAAAAAATGAGAGAATTGTCTGTATGGATCTATAATTTTTGGATTTTCAAATGTTGAATAACTCAATTAAGTAGTATTTATTTCTTTCTTCTTTTTCTTTTATACGAACTAAAACATGAAAATGATTTTTTAATAAACACCAAGCAAATGTTTCCGCAACAGGTTCAATATATTTGGCATACAGACGTAGAAAATGATAATAATTCTCCGTTTCTAAAAATATATCAATACCGTTATTCCCTCTATTGTAGATATGATAATAGTTGCCGTGAAGTATTGGTTCTTTTATTTCCATTATTGGATAGGTTTAATAAAAACATTCATATTTAACTATCCCTGTCAGGGTTTAAAACCCTGACAGGGATGACTTACAGCAGCCTATTTATAAATATGAAACTAAATCATATCCAATTATCGCCCCGAAAGCGATCCAAACAATAGTCTGTTTCCTATTCATATTGACGAATTTTGAATCCAATATTTCGTCTTTTTTTAGTAATTTAATTTTTAATTTTCTATCCTTAAATAATTCATAATTTGATTTGAGAATAAAATGGTTTGACTTAATAGTAAAATGATGTTCCGCACCAGAAATTGAAAATTTTTCGGAAACTTTTTCTCCATTTACTACGACCGTTTATTTTCCTAAAATGGAGTTTAAAAATTCGATTTTATCGTTGTCAATATTGTATTCTGTGTATTTCATGTTTTTTGTTTTTATCTATTAAATCCCTCTAATTCCTTGCTTCTATAATTTCAAATAGAGTAATATGTGTTTGCCGCTTCTACATTTATTTACTTTTTTCAATCAGTTTTAAATTTTCTTCAATATAGCTCTCTATTGATTTTGGTAGAGCTTGAAAATATTTATTATCCACTTTTTCCCAATATTTATCTTCAAATTTACTTGGCCTTTTGAAAGTATAAAAATCATCAAACTGCTTTGAATCTAATTCATTTACATACTCTTTTTCAAGTAAATAAAATTCGTGTGTTGCTTCAACTTTTTGAAATTCGTCTTTTTGTTTTCTTTTAATTTCATAACTTCTAATTTCTTTGAAGTAAATTATATTCTCTAAATCTATTTTCTGGTAATCGTTGATTTCATAAATCGAATTAACGGTATAATTATTATAATGCGTTTCCATGCCAAAAAGCTTCATTATTTTTGGTTTTAATGTAGAAATAATTTCTAATTGTAAGTTTGAATTGTTATAAAAAGTTGACATAGTTCCTTTTTCAAGATTTGTTTCTTTGTCTAAAATAGTTGTTTTTAAACTATTGTCTGTTTTTAAATTGTATTCATTATTTAGGTTTTGATATCTTGTAAATTCATTAAACATTGGAACTCCCGCAACCATAAAAAAATAAGTTGGGCTTATTTGATTTATTGATTTATTTTCAAACGAACGATTAGAAATAATCCTCATTTTTATTTTATCGGATTTCATAGAAATATAAAATTCAACAATTCCATCAATGAAATAATGTGGTCGATCTTCATTAATTTGAAGACTTCTAAAATATCCTTTTAACTTCAGATATTTATAGGTCTTAGGCTTCATAATTACAACTTCATCTAATTCAATTGCAATTCTGTTTAAAGATATAACCGGTGAGTTTTTAAATTTTTCAATAGTTAATTCAGATGTTCTGTATGAACTATTTACAAAAGTTAAATTAGTTGCTTTAGAATTGTAAATTTTATTTTCTAGTTCCGAAGAAATAACTCCGTTAATATCGGAAACACCAATTAGATCTCCCTTTTCAGAATAAATTTCTACAAACGGAATAATTTTTTCTGAAAACGTTTCTTTTATTTTATGTTGAGAATAGATTGAAAAAATCGAGAGAAAAATCAATATTATTGAGAATGGATATTTGGTCATTTTAAATTTATGTTTTTTGTGCAACTTTTGTTAAAGTTCTCGTGTCCTTCGCTAGTGCGAGCTTCCAGCTCGTACACATGATCTAATTCATATCTATTTCTAGAATTGTGTGGTCATCATTACCATAATTTCTTGCGCTACTGTATTTCCAATCAATTGGATCCATAACAAATCCAGTTTCTACAGGATTATTGTGAATATATTCTAATTTTTGCTCAAAAACGTTCAAAGACTAAATTTCAATTGGTTTATTGTTTTGTTGCCAAAACTGTCGACACTTTACATTACTATTCTTTTTTCCTGCTCTTTCAAACATCCAAAGCATCCATTCTTTTCGGCTTTCTTGTAGATTATCTTCAATAATTTTCAACATTTTTCTTGAAGTAAATCCTTGAAAATCTCTTATTAAACCAAAAGGATCATTCAAAGAGGAACGAAAAATCAAATGCACATGACTTGGCATGATGCAATAGTCATAAAGTTCCATTCCTTTGTTTTTACGACAGTAATCTAAGGATTCTACTATAGTTCAAAAATAGGCGTCTCTCGTGAATACATCTATCCAATTTACGGCCGCAAAACTTATAAAATAAGCGCCAGATTTCTCTCCAAACTTATTTTTCTAATCACTTATAATTCTCACTATTGTTTGCGGGTACGAGCTAGAAGCTCGCACGAGTGATTAAAGAGATGCTCGGAGCGGGGTAAGCACATATGCGTTCGCTCCTTTAAATTACTAATTTTGCTGTTTCTTTAGCTATTCCGATCGTTGCTATTGAACCACTATTAAAACTTAAAAAATCAGATTCGATCCCGTCGCTAAAAATTACTCCGCTTGTTGGCATTAATGATTCTATTGTTAAATTATTTTGTGTTTTTATAATTCCAGCAGTTATTCCAATTTGAGTTCTAACACTTTGAAAAGGTTCCCTGACTGCAAACAACAATTCATTGTCTTTTAGTTTTGGTCTTTTAGGTTTTAAGTTCTTTTCAAACATATTTGTGATTCCATACGACATATTAAAAATTGAACTCAACCATCCAGTTGAACCCGCTGGCGTTGAAACAATTAGACCGCTTGACGACTGTTCTTCAATAGAGTTATTATAAGTTATTTTATATTTGGCAGAAATGTGTGTTGATGCGCCAATGAACAAATCATTAAAGGCTAAAAGTCGTTGTCCATCATTTAATTTTGCTTCAGCAAATCGCATCGTTTTAGAATCATATTTAGTACTGATAACATTTTCAACCCCTCCAATAAAGTTCGTAGTATCAAATGGTAATAAAACTCCATCATATCTTTCTTTGTCTGGATTCACTCCTATAATTGGAATATTTTTTGAATATTTTGCAGTATTTGCTACAAGACCATCTTGACCAATTACGATAATTAACTGATTTTCGGAGAAAATAAATGAGGAAACAAAATTTCTTTCTACGATTTTATTTTTAACTACTTTTGAAAGTTGGAGTTGCAATGATTGCAAGGAATTTTGAAAAATTTCATTTTCAATCTCGTAATCATTAAAGTTCCCTCCAAGTCTTTCTATGTAAAATTTTGCCTGCGCCTTTGTATTAAATCTTTCAATTAATAGTTCAAGCCGAGTCTTATTTTTTACAATTATTGCGTATTCAATATTCATCTTTTCTTATTTCTCGTTCAACAAAGAATCTAATAAATCGGGACTTATATTCAAGTTTCCAATTTTATCAGCATTTTCAGCCAACTGTCTAAATGCAAGTGCAATATTAAATTTAGGGTCCGGATTATTGTTTAAAGCGGTTAAGATTTTCCAATCAATATCTTTGTAAGGTTTCAAAGTTGCCTCAATCACATAACCTTGCGTTTCTGCTTCGATTTTGTCATTTTCTGTTTTCTCTTCAATTAGTAATTTTCTTTGATTTTCAACAGAAATATCAGCTTCCAATTTCATTTCTCGTAACTTCCTGTCATTCTCCGCTTTTATGAATTCCGATTCCATTTTTTTCTCTGTAATTTGCTTTTGTTTTTCCTCAATTGCAATTTCAGTATTTAGTTCGGTTTCTTTAATTTTCCTTTCTTGTTCTACGGCAAAATTTCTTCTTTCATAAATCGCTTGATCGGCTTCTTGTTGTAATTTTTCCCTAGTTTCGGTTTCTAATGCTCTTGACATTTCTGGAGTTGCCGAAATCGCTAAAATATTTGCTCCCAAAATTTCTATTCCAAGCATATTTATCGCAGTAGAATTTTTTAATCCTTCAATAATACTTTCTTCGATGGTTTTGGCTGAACGAATGGCTTCTTTAAGTTTTATTCCGTGAATAAATGATGAAGTTGCTGTCTGTGCTTCATTAATTAATCGTTGGTTTAGTTTTTCAATATCATTCTTTTTGTATTGTCCATTACCTTGAACGGTAAAATCCAAGACATCAGATAAAGTTTTTGGGTTTGTGATTTTATAACTTATTTGACCTTGTATGGTTACGGATTGATAATCATTTGTGGACTCGCTAAAAATGAAAGGCAAATCGTTACTTCCCATTGGAATTGCAACGATTGAACTATTTGGCGAAAAGTAAAAAAATGAAAGTCCGCGACCTTCTTTTTTTATGGTTCCATTTTTAAAATGTAAAACATAAGTCATTGCATCAAATTGTATGTGTTTAAATCCAAACATAATTCTTATTTCTATTTTAGTTATTATTAAATGCGGTGTTTCTTAAAATCTCTGGTAAGGTCAGTTCGTCTAAAAACCTTCAAACGAACTCTATTTTGTTAATCAGTGAGTAAATATATGGGATTTAAACTACAATTAAAATTCTTTTTAAGAAAAGTAACTTTTACATTCTCAAGAGAAAATAAGGCGTAAAAAGCCTTAAATAGTGTTGTCGGAACTTCAAAACATTGAGCCAATACTTTCAGCTCTTGTTTGCTCATTGTGGGCACAGTTTGCAAAACTGCGCTAACGATTGTGGCAGATCAGCGCGGTCAGGGTTTGAGAATAAAATGGTTCGATTTAATGGCAAAATGATGTTCCGTGCCGGTAATTGAGAATTTTTCAGAAAGTTTTTCTCCATTTACTACGACCGTTTCTTTTCCTAAAATGGAGGGTAAAAATTCAATTTTATTATTATCTACATTGAATTCCGTGTATTTCATTGTTTTATCATTTTTAATATTTGAAGGCACGTAAAGAATTTCTTCGCTATTGAGGTTTTTATATATTCCAATTTTTTTCGATAAATTTTATTTTCCAATTTCCTTCTATTTTTTCTAGATATATTGATTTACCATAGCTTTCTTCATTATTGGAGTAATGATCAAATTCTAAATATGCTTTATTATTATCTTTGGAAAAAATGGGAATAGAGAATTGAATATATTTTTCAATTATTTTTAAATTTATACTTAATTCTACAGTTTTAAACTTTAGTGTTATAATTTTTGGAATTTTGAATGTTTTAATAGTTCCATTTTGACTAAGAATATCTAGAGAATCCTTTATTAGGAAAAATGAGTTGTTAATTGGTTTTGATTTGTATATTTTTTCTATGCAAACTTCTCCCTGGTTTGCAAAGGATTTTTCTGGAAGTTTTATTGCTGTTATCTTATTATTAAGTTCCGTTTCTTCAAAACATCTAGTATTAACTATAACTTTTTTTAAGTTTAAACATATTGGAAGTTCTTTTTCAGTTGGAAAATCCCTTGTCATTTCTAAACCTTTTTGTTCAATTAAAGTTTGAATAATACTGATAGTTTCTGTCTCGTGGATTAAATCTTCATTCTTTTTGTTAGTGCAACTTAACAGAGTTAAAATAAATAGTAATAAAATATTTTTCATTTTTTTATTTAATTATTGATTGTAACTTATTCTGAATCCATTTTTTTTGTTGAGTTTTTTATAAAATAGTAAGTAATATTCTAGTACTACACAAGTTTTGGGACTAAATTATTCCCGTTTTCAAAATTTATCAAAACATCTCAAATACAAAACCAAAGTTCTATTAAGATTATTTAATTCCAGTGCATTAGCTATAATGGCAGTTATTTTTGCTTACTTAATGGTGAATCAGAATGATACGGAACTTTTGCAGACGGAACAACTTTTTTAGTATCATTTAAATGCACATCTTGGTCATCAAAAAAGATATGAGCATTAAAAGCCTTCAGAACTTTGTCTTTCGATATTCCTCCAAGAAAAAAAGCTTCATCAACATATACATCCCAATCCCTTAATGTTCTAATAACCCTCATGTGTGATGGACTATTTCTAGCTGTTACAATTGCAATACGCAAGGGCGTTAGCTCAATTGTTGTGTCCATATATTGTTGAATTTTAGATAAAGTTTTTAAAAGTTTACCGTGTGGTCCTTCTTTCAGAGGAATATTTTCATTTTCACTTTCGTTTTTATGGAAAGCTGCCATACCTTCTGATTTATAAATTTGCTCAGAATCATCAGCAAATAGTACTGCATCAGCATCAAATGCAATTCTTACAGTATCTTGAGATGCATTAAAATCTGTTGGATGTTCTAGAATTAATGCTGCTGCGGCTGTTTTAGAATCTATTACTTCTTGAACATCGATTTCGCTTTTTGACAAAAATAGATCAATACTAAATGCATCGATATATCCTGATATTTTTTCTCCACCTGTAAATGCAGAACGAGTAATATCCAAACTTAAACTTTTTATTGAATTTAAAATTCTGACACCAGTTTCAGGACTATTACTAGACAAAATAATAACTTCGACAAGTCTATTTGTAGTTGAAAGTTTATTCAGATTTAAAAGAGCTTGAACTAAATGATAAGCAGTTCCTGGTCTTAATTCTTCATTTTCTTTTTCTCTTTGAATTTTTCGGTATTCAATTATACCTTTTTCTTTGAATAACTTATCTTCTTCTTCTAAATCAAAAAGTGTTCTTGAAGATATTCCTACTACTAACGTATTGGTGAAATCCGGCATATTTTATCCTGTTTTTATATAATTACTGATAATTTATTTGTTTGAATGACAAACATCACTCATCATACTTTCCACGAATTTATAAAAAAGCAGCTATAAATAATCAAATGATCCAATTATTTTCTGAAAACTTTTCTTACCTATAAATTAATCGAAAAACCCAGTAGTTCTCTCAACTGCGTGAGGGATGGAAGCGGCATCCTTTCCTTTTTCTTTAAAAAGGAAAGATACAGCGTACAGCCCGACCCGGACGGAGTTTACGGAGAATGGGTCACGCCCAAAAGCAAGTTTAAACAAAATAAAATAATATCTTTGGTTTAGTAATACAAGCTGCCATTGTACTAAAAATTATCATAATATTAGCAAAGAACCGTTGCGAAAATCAGTAAATTGGCACTTTAAATTAGTACTTTTGAATACTTGTTAATACGACTTATGGATAAAATAAAAATACTTTGGGTGGATGATGAAATCGACCTTTTGAAACCACATATATTATTTCTGGAAAAGAAAAACTACGAGGTAACTACCTGCAATAACGGTCGGGATGCGATTGATATTTTTGACGAAAACAATTTTGATATTGTTTTTCTGGACGAAAATATGCCCGGAATGAGCGGTCTGGAAACACTTTCGGAGATGAAAGAAAAAAAATCTTCGGTTCCCATGATTATGATTACCAAAAGTGAGGAGGAATACATCATGGAGGAAGCGATTGGCTCTAAAATTGCCGATTATTTGATAAAACCCGTGAATCCGAATCAGATTTTGTTGAGTTTGAAGAAAAATCTGGACCATTCGCGACTGATTTCGCAAAAAACAACGTTGGATTATCAGAAGGAATTTAGAAAAATCACCATGGAAATGGCGATGGTAAATTCCTATGAAGACTGGGTAGAATTGTATAAGAAATTGATTTTTTGGGAACTAGAATTGGAGAATATCAACGATCAAAGTATGGTTGAAATTCTAGAATCCCAAAAAGCGGAAGCCAATTCGCAATTTGGAAAATTCATTGAGCGCAATTATGAAGACTGGTTTGCACCAAAAGTTGCTAAACCAATTCAGTCGCATACCTTATTCAAAGAATTAGTGGTGCCGGAAATCGTCAAAAAAGACAAGCCGATTCTGTTTGTAGTAATTGATAATTTGCGTTACGATCAATGGAAAACCTTTGAAAGCGTGGTGGCAAATTATTACAAACTGGAAAAAGAAGTGCCGTATTACGCTATTCTTCCCACGGCTACGCAATATGCTAGAAACGCAATTTTCTCGGGTTTGACGCCTCTTGAAATGGAAAAACAGTTTCCGCAATATTGGAAAAACGATCCTGAAGAAGGTGGGAAAAACTTGTATGAAGCGGAGTTTTTGACGGCACAATTGAAACGATTGGGATTAAACATCAAGCAAGACTATTATAAAATCACCAATTTAGCCGGAGGAAAAAAACTGGTTGAAAGCTTTAGGTCGCTTAAGGATAATGATTTGGTTACCGTGGTTTACAACTTTGTGGATATGCTTTCGCATGCCAAGACAGAGATGGATGTGGTAAAAGAACTCGCCTCAGATGATAAAGCGTATCGTTCGCTGACGTTGAGTTGGTTTAAAAATTCTCCATTGTTGGAAATTATTCAACAGGCACAGAAAATGGGTTTCAAATTGATTCTGACAACAGATCACGGGACTATAAACGTGAAAAATCCATCGAAAGTGGTGGGTGATAAAAATACCAGCTTGAATTTGCGTTATAAAACAGGACGCAGTCTTACGTACGAACACAAAGATGTTTATGCGGTGAAAGAACCAAAAAATATTGGTTTGCCTACCATAAATATGAGCAGTTCTTATATTTTTGCAAAAAATGATTTGTTTTTGGCGTATGTCAACAACTACAATCATTATGTGAGTTATTATAAAAATACGTATCAGCATGGCGGAATTTCATTGGAAGAAATGATTATCCCTTTCTTAGTTTTTAACCCGAAATAAAAAAAGTGATCAGTTTGCAGTGGTCAGTTTGCAGTAGAGCGAGATAACTGAACACTAATTTCTGAACACTGAACACTTAAATTATGAATGTTACTTTTTCTTTAGATCAACTCGAAGAAGTTGCGCGAAAAATCATATCCGAGAACCCCAATAAAGTGATTCTTTTTCATGGGGAAATGGGCGTTGGAAAAACTACTTTGATCAAACAATTATGTAAAACACTGGGTGTTACGGATGCCACAAGCAGTCCAACTTTCTCTTTAGTTAATGAGTATCAAACTGCTGCAAATCAAACTGTTTACCATTTTGATTTTTACAGATTAAACAATGAAATCGAAGCTATGGATATGGGAATTGATGATTACCTTTATTCGGGGAATTGGTGTTTCATAGAATGGGCAGAGAAGATTCCGAATCTAATTCCTGAGGCACATTCTGTTATTACTATTGAGTTGCTCGGGGATGGAAAACGTTCTTTAGAACTAAGTTAAATAAAATTATGAGTTTAGAAAATACCGTAGAAATTATTCCTTTTTCAACAGATTTAAAGGAACATATTAAAACACTGAATTTAGAATGGCTGAAGAAATATTTCAAAGTAGAACCGAAAGACAAAATCGTCCTTTCTAATCCACAAGGTGAAATTATTGACAAAGGCGGAATGATATTTTATGCTAAATACAATAATCAAATAATAGGTGCCGTTTCATTAATAAAAATAGATGATGTTACGTTTGAATTGAGTAAAATGGCGGTTACAGATACGATTCAGGGTTTAGGAATCGGAAAAAAAATCATGGAACATTGTTTGACTGTTGCCAAAGAGGAAGGCATTCAAAAACTTATTTTGTACTCTAATAGAAGTTTAATGCCCGCTATTCATTTGTATAAAAAATATGGCTTCACAGAAATAGCCTTAGAAAACGGAGTTTATGAAAGAGCCGATATAAAAATGGAAAGAATCATCCGTTAAATTTTAAAATAAGTACTACTGTACTTATCACCGTTACAATTGCGTTTTTCTAAAACTTTTGCGTAAATTGTGCCATAAATTAACAATTATAATGTCAATTACTATAACGCCCTTCACCAAGCAACAGCTATTACCTCAAGAAGAAAAATTGGAAGTAGCGCGACATAAAAGCGAACTTTTTATTGGTATCCCAAAAGAAACGAGTTACCAGGAACACCGTATTTGCCTTACACCCGATGCTGTAAATTCGCTGACCTTTCATGGTCACAGGGTAATGATTGAAGCGGGCGCAGGTCAAAGTTCCAGTTATTCTGATAGAGAATATTGTGATGCCGGTGCAGAAGTTACAAATGACACCAAGAAGGTATTTAGCTGTCCTATGATTTTAAAAGTAGAGCCAGCTACTATAGCCGAAATTCAAATGATGAATCCGGAAACGATTTTGATTTCCGCCATACAATTGAAAACCAGAAAAAAATCTTATTTTGAAGCTTTGGCTAAGAAAAAAATCACCGCTCTTGCCTTTGAATACATAAAGGATGAAGATGGAACTTATCCAGCAGTGAAATCATTGAGCGAAATAGCCGGAACTGCTTCCATACTAATTGCAGCGGAATTAATGATTACCAATGAATTTGGAAAAGGATTGTTATTTGGTAATATTACCGGCGTCCCTCCTACTGAAGTTGTTATTTTGGGTGCAGGAACGGTGGGTGAATTTGCAGCAAAAACCGCTATCGGTTTAGGCGCCAGTGTAAAAGTATTTGATAATTCCATCACCAAATTACGTCGCCTGCAAAACAATTTAAACCAACGAATCTTTACCTCTACCATTCAGCCAAAATCATTATTAAAAGCATTGAGACGCTGTGACGTGGCCATCGGAGCCATGAGAGGAAAAGAACGCTGTCCTGTTATTGTTACCGAAACAATGGTGGAACATATGAAAAACGGTGCCGTTATTGTCGATGTAAGTATTGATACCGGTGGTTGTTTTGAAACTTCGGAAGTGACCTCGCATGAGAAGCCTACGTTTATTAAAAACAATGTTGTACATTATTGTGTACCTAATATTCCTTCCCGATATTCAAAAACTGCTTCGCTGTCCATAAGCAATATCATCACCCCGTATCTGATGCAAATCGCTGAAGACGGCGGTATTGAGACTGCAATCCGTTGTGATAAAGGTCTAAAAAACGGCGTGTATTTGTACCACGGAATCCTTACCAACAAAGCCATAGGCGACTGGTTTGATTTACCGGATAAGGATATCAATTTAATTGTTTTTTAAGTAAACTTTCTTTTACCTTTGCCAAAAATTTGATTCATGAAATTTGTACATCGTTTTGCGTATTACCTTGTTGGTCTAATTATGGGATTGTTCTTTGTAGCTGCTATCTTTAGCGGAAAAGACACCCGTTGTAATTATTTTCCAAATACCCGTGTTTTGAATGATTTGAGAAATAAACCCTTCCATTATTCCGATAAAGCATCCCAAATATTAGCTGAAAAATGGATTGACACCGCCGATATCAAAAATACATTGAAATTTGGTGATGTTGATTTCGACAAAAGTAATGTGGAACTCAAAAAAGGGAAATTGTACATTATTGAAGGCCAAACTGTAAAAAAACAAGAAATCACTCTTAAAGTGATTAATTACTCAGACAAAGCCGTTTTAGAAGATATTATAAAAAAATAGAAACTCTAAACAGTTGTTCCATTTGGGCGTGACCCTGCAGATTGCTTCGTCGTTCCTCCTCGCAACTTCGGGTCGTGCTGTGCGTTCCCGCTTCTTTTTAATAGGCTAAAACGCCTCTCAAAAAAAGAGCTCCACTGCCATCACTCACGCGAAGCACTCTACAAATCAATAATTTGTGTCATCATACAAATATTTAATCTACTGCAATCCAGTCAATTGTTTTTATTTTATTTTGCTTCAAATACGCATTCGTTTTACTGAAATTTTTATTCCCAAACCATTTTCCCTGATTAGCGCTCATGGGCGACGGATGCCCCGACTCTAAAACTAAATGTTTGTTTCGGTCAATTTTGAGTCCTTTTTTGTGCGCAAAATTTCCCCAAAGCAAGAAAACGACATGTTCTTTTTCTTCAGAAATTTTCTGAATTACAGCATCCGTAAAAAGATTCCATTTTAAATGTTTGTGACTGTTTGGATTGTCTTCTCTTACCGTTAAAGAAGCGTTCAGCAGTAAAACCCCTTGTTTTGCCCAAGCTTCAAGATTGCCGGAAGTGAGCATAAAAATAGTTCCTAAATCAGCTCTTAGCTCCCGAAAAATATTGCGCAAAGAAGGCGGAATTCGTACGCCATCATTAACCGAGAAACACAAACCATTTGCCTCGCCTTTCCCGTGATAGGGATCTTGTCCAATAATTACAACTTTTACATCCTTGAAACTGCAATAATTAAAAGCAGCAAAAATCAATTCTTTAGGCGGATAACAAGTGTGATTCTTGTATTCATCATCGACAAATTCCATTAAATCCTGAAAATAAGGTTTCTGAATTTCGTCTGATAAAATGGATTGCCATTCCGGATTGAGATTGATTTGCATAGTTAAATATTTATAAAGCAAAGATACAGAGAGAATCGTTTTTTTAAATCCTAAAATGCATAATAAACATTCATTAATTCTTTGTGAAAGTCTGTTAAATAGTCTTAACTATTAGCTATTTTTGTCTTGAAAAGAATAATACAATAAATGATATCCATCACCGAAAAAACATTACAAGATTTACAATTTCCTACCGTTCTCGAAACCATTTCGACGATTTGTAATACAGATATTGGCAAACAAAAAGCACTTGAAATAACTCCTTTTAAAGACAAGGAATCTTTGATGCAGGCATTAATGCAAACATCAGAGTATGTTTCGTCTTTCCAAAATAATAATGCCATTCCCAATCATGGTTTTGACGCTATTACTCATGAAATTAGATTTCTGGCCATAGAAGACAGTTTCTTGGAAGTAGGCAGTTTTAGAAAAATCGCTACCATTTCTTCAACGGTAAATTTCCTATTGAATTTTTTAAGAAAATTCGAGGATTATTATCCAAATATAAACGCAAGAGCTAGCCAAGTCGAACTGACCAAAGACATTATCACGATGGTCGATGAAGTAGTCGATAAATATGGCGAAATAAAAGACAATGCCTCCCCAGATTTATTGAATATTCGTCGGAATATGAATACGGTCCGTGGTAAAGTTAATCAGAGTTTTGGAACTGCACTGACGCACTACAATTCGCTGGGATATTTGGATGATATTAAAGAAAGCTTTGTTCAAAATAGGCGAGTTTTAGCAGTTTTAGCGATGTACCGTCGTAAAGTAAAAGGATCTATTTTGGGCAGTTCCAAGACAGGAAGCATAGCCTATATTGAACCGGAAGCTACCCTGAATTATTCCAGGGAATTGAGTAATCTTGAATATGAAGAGAAAGAAGAAATCACCCGAATATTAAAACAGTTATCCAATTATATTCGTCCTTTTTTACCGCTTTTAATCAAATATCAGGATTTCCTGAGTGATATTGATGTTATTGCCGCGAAAGCTAAATACGCCAATAAAATCAATGGAATTTTACCAACCATTACGGAAAACCGCCGACTTTATTTTAGAGATGCTTTCCATCCTATTTTGTATTTGAATAACAAACAGAAAAATGAAATTACGCATCCGCAAACCATTGAATTAAGTCAAGAAAGCAGAATTATTGTGATTTCAGGACCCAATGCCGGAGGGAAAACTATCTCGTTAAAAACCGTTGGATTACTCCAATTAATGCTGCAATCCGGAATGCTGATTCCTGTTCACGAACGTAGCGAAACGTTTTTGTTTGACAGAATTTTAACGGATATTGGAGACAATCAATCTATTGAAAATCATCTTAGTACCTATAGTTATCGATTAAAGAACATGAACTACTTCCTGAAGAAGTGCAATAAGAAAACCATGTTTCTAATTGATGAATTTGGTACTGGTTCTGATCCAGAATTAGGAGGTGCATTAGCAGAGATTTTCTTGGAAGAATTCTATCATCGGGAAGCTTTCGGTATAATTACAACACATTATTCAAATCTAAAAATTCTGGCAAACGAATTGCCTTTCGCCACCAATGCCAACATGCTTTTCGACGAAAAAACATTAGAACCTTTATACAAATTGGTTTTAGGACAAGCGGGAAGTTCATTTACATTTGAAGTTGCCTTAAAAAACGGAATTCCATTTAGTTTAATCAATCGTGCCAAAAAGAAAATTGAAGTCGGAAAAGTACGTTTCGATAAAACAATTGCTACCCTTCAGAAAGAGCGTTCGAAAATGGAAAAAACGTCGCAAACGCTAAAAGAAGAAGAAACTAAAGCAAGGGAAGAAGGCAAGAAAATGGAAACTATCAATGTAAAAATCAAGCAAAAGCTGGAAAGCTATCAGGAATTGTATGACAGCAACCAGAAAACAATTTATATTGGCCAAAAAATTGAAGATATAGCCGAGAAATATTTTAATAACAAAAGCAAAAAAGACCTAATTGGCGATTTTTTGAAAATTATTGAAATTGAAAATTCAAAACGTAAAAAAGCGACACCTAAAGAAACTAAAGCACTGATTGAACAGAAAAAAGTTGTTATTGAAGAGGTTACTGTTCAGGTCGAAGAAATCAGAAAAGAAAAGAAAGAGAAAAAGCTAAAAGTAGTTATAGAGAAACCTAAACCGATTCTAAAAGTCGGTAACCGCGTTAGAATGTCAGATGGAAAAGCGGTGGGAAGTATTGATAAGATTGAGAAAAATAAGGCTGTGGTGAATTACGGTGTGTTTACCTCTAAAGTAAGCCTTGAATCGCTGGAATTCGTTGAAGCGGGTAAGAAGTAAAAATATTCTGTTTACGGTCATAGTTTTCATTGTCTTCATATGTTTTGTCATTTCGACGAAGGAGAAATCTCATTTCGTTTTAATGATTTTGAATATTTACCCGAGGCTGAAAAAACGAATAGATGAACTAATTTTAAATTTTAAATCATGCTTGATATTCCTAAAAACAAAAAAATCATCCTTTTCGATGGCGTTTGTAATCTCTGCGATGCAGCAGTTCAATTTGTGATAAAGCATGATAAAAAAGATATTTTTAGGTTTGTGGCGTTGCAATCTGATTTGGGGCAGGACATCCTAAAACACATTGGAATTGACACCAAAAACATTGATAGTATAATTCTCTATCAGCCAGGAATCGCTTATTATTACAAATCGGAAGCAGTATTCGAAATTGCTAAAGGTTTAGGAGGAATTTATAATTTAGGAACTATATTTTCCATTTTTCCTACTTCTCTTACTAATCATATTTATGATTATATCGCTAAAAACCGATACAAATGGTATGGAAAAAAAGACGCTTGTCTGATTCCAACCGAGGAAATCCGATCTAAGTTTTTAGAATAAAATAACAATCATGATAATTATCATTCTATTTATTTGGCAGTAAGTATAAATTTGAATAATCTTAAATTTAAATTAACATGAAAGACACGGCACTTTTTTCTTGGGATATCGTAACATTTATAATGGTTTTCTTATTTGGGTTTGTAATCATAGGACTGATCACCACAGTTTTACTTTTGATGAACTCTGATAAAAAAATAGAATAACAGTAAAAACAAGAGGATGTCCTATTGAACATCCTCTTGTTAATAAAACTGTAATTATAAAGACTAACTTCTAATTAATTTTCGGTATTTCAATCGTTTTGGAGTTAAATCACCACCTAAACGTTTTTTCTTATTCTCTTCATAGTCAGTGAAACCACCTTCAAAATAATATACTTCAGAGTTTCCTTCGAAAGCTAGAATATGCGTGCAAATTCTGTCTAAGAACCATCTGTCGTGAGAAATTACTACCGCACAACCTGCAAAGTTCTCCAATCCTTCTTCCAAAGCACGAAGTGTATTGATGTCCAAATCATTCGTAGGCTCATCCAGTAAAAGTACGTTTCCTTCTTCTTTTAAAGTCATCGCTAGGTGCAAACGGTTTCTTTCACCACCGGAAAGCATCGAAACTTTCTTATTTTGCTCTCCACCTCCAAAATTAAAACGCGACAAATAGGCTCTTGAATTCACTTGTTTCCCGCCCATCATAATCAATTCCTGACCATCAGCGAAGTTTTCCCAAATCGATTTTTCAGGATTTATATTAGAGTGTGCTTGATCTACATAAGCGATTTTTACAGTATCCCCAATTAAGAACTCTCCCGAATCAGGCTTTTCTTCACCCATTATCATTTTGAAAATGGTTGATTTACCAGCACCATTTGGTCCAATAATCCCAACAATTCCAGCTTGTGGCAGCGTAAAGTTTAAATTGTCATATAGCAATTTATCTCCAAATGCTTTAGCAACATTTTTGGCTTCAATTACATTAGTTCCCAAACGTGGACCATTTGGAATATAAATCTCCAAATTTTCGTCTAATTGTTTTTGGTCTTCATTCAATAATTTATCGTAGTTCTGCAAACGCGCTTTTTGTTTGGTTTGACGACCTTTGGCACCTTGACGAACCCAGTCCAACTCGCGTTCTAAGTTTTTTCTACGCTTTGAAGCCGTTTTCTCTTCCAAAGCCATACGACCTGATTTTTGTTCCAACCAAGAGGAGTAATTCCCTTTCCAAGGAATACCTTCACCTCTATCCAATTCTAAAATCCATCCCGCAACATTATCCAAGAAGTATCTATCGTGCGTTACCGCAATAACAGTTCCTGAATATTGAGCTAAATGTTGCTCTAACCAAAGAACGCTTTCCGCATCCAGGTGATTCGTAGGCTCATCCAAAAGCAAAACGTCCGGTTGCTGCAACAACAAACGACATAAAGCTACACGACGACGCTCTCCACCAGATAAGTTTTTGATTGGCGTATCTCCTTCTGGCGTGCGCAAGGCATCCATGGCGATTTCTAGTTTGGTATCGATTTCCCAAGCACCCAAAGCATCAATTTTATCTTGTAGGAGCGCTTGACGATCCATTAATTGCTCCATCTTATCCGCATTTTCGTAGACTTCAGGTAAACCAAAACTATCATTGATTTTATTGAATTCATCTAAAACTGCCATAGTTTCCGCAACACCTTCTCTTACAATTTCGATAACCGTTTTGCTATCATCCAGAATAGGTTCTTGTTCTAAATAACCAACAGTGTAACCTGGCGCAAAAACTACATCGCCTTGATAATTTTTATCAACTCCGGCAATAATCTTCAATAAAGAAGATTTTCCTGAGCCATTTAAACCTAAAATACCAATTTTTGCTCCATAAAAGAAACTCAAATAAATATTTTTTAGCACTGGTTTATCTGCTCCTTGATAGGTTTTACTCAATTTTGACATTGAGAATATCACTTTCTTATCGTCTGCCATAACCTTAATTTATATTAGTTAATTCTTTGTTTTTTATCTATTTACATTTTGTTAAATAATGAAAAGTTGCCGTTTTTTCTAAAAATGTAACACCAAATTTCCCACCTTTCCAATTTTTTTCCTACACCTGTTTATGATAATATGTGCAAATATAAATATAATCAACGATGTTATGAAGCTTAAAGTCGTACTAAATAAAAAGAATAAAGGTTATGTACCCTGTATTCATGGTATACGTCACATTTCAAAAAAAGTGAATGCCAAAAACACTCTTGCTATAAAGATATCTGTTGCTGAATTTTGCAAATATTTTGATAACAAACTGATGAATTATGTTCGTCATTTCTGTAAAGGATATTTAATTCGACAAGCATTGTTTACTATTTTAACTGTCGTACTTCAAAATTCTACAAGGCAAATCGGAAACAAAATCAAGAAATTGTTTACCAACTTAACACTACAAGAGAGGAATAATTCCGGTTACTAAATAACACGGAGCAAAAAGGATGCTTCAAATTTTGTCGAAATCATATTGAATTTTAAATAAAGTAACCTGTGTGATAAATGTTACTGTCCATAAAATTTAAACGGACAATATTTGCATCATAAAATTTACAATTATGGAATATATCGGTTATTTTTCGTCAATACTTATTGGCATAGCATTGGGACTAATTGGTGGTGGAGGTAGTATTCTCACCGTACCTGTTTTAGTTTATTTATTTACAGTTGAGCCAGTGGTAGCCACATCGTATTCATTATTTATTGTTGGTTTAACAAGTGCCGTTGGTACTGTAGGCTATTTCAAAAAAGGTTTAGTAAATATCAAAACTGCCATTGTTTTTGGTATTCCATCAATTATTGCCGTTTTTACCACAAGGGCTTTAATAGTCCCAGCAATTCCTAAAGAGCTATTTTCCTTAGGAAATTTTACGCTGACTAAAGACCTTTTTTTAATGCTGCTCTTCGCTGTAATAATGATTATTGCCTCCTATAGCATGATTAAAAAAGATAAAAAAAATATTCCAGCAGAAACACAAGAACAAAATTTCAATTATCCACTTATACTTATTGAAGGGGCGCTTGTTGGAGTGATCACTGGTTTAGTAGGCGCTGGCGGAGGTTTTTTAATCATCCCTGCCTTAGTTATTTTAAGCAAACTACCTATGAAAGAGGCTGTTGGAACTTCCTTAGTCATCATTGCAGCAAAATCTTTGATTGGTTTCTTCGGGGAAGGTGGAGAAACGGCTATTGATTGGCAATTTCTATTTACAATTTCAGCATTTGCTATTGTTGGAATTTTCATTGGCGCAGCATTATCTAAAAAGGTTGATGGCAATAAACTCAAACCGGCATTTGGTTGGTTTGTTTTAGTAATGGGAATTTATATTATAACCAAAGAGCTTTTTCTAAAATAAAATAATGTGCGACATAAAACACTAAATAACAAATAATTAATAAAATTACAGGTTTTTTTTATATTATAAAACCCTATGTAACATTAGTCACCAATTATAACAAATTCATGAACTAATTTTGCTTAAATAATTAGAAACTTAAAAAAATAAACAATATGTATTTTCAACACATTTACGACAAGAGTCTTGCTCAGGCAAGTTATTTTATTGGCTGTCAAAAAGCAGGAGTAGCTGCGGTAATCGATCCTAAAAGGGATGTAGATACCTATCTCGAAATTGCGAAACAGAACAATATGAAAATTACTCATATTTTAGAAACGCACATCCATGCTGATTTCCTATCCGGATCAAGAGAACTAGCCGCTTTGACTGGAGCAGAAATGTACCTTTCAGCTGAAGGCGGACCGGGTTGGGAATACGAATTTCCTCATGTTGACGTAAAAGATGGTGCTGTTTTAAAAGTAGGAAACTTAAAAATAGAAGTAGTTCATACTCCCGGACACACACCGGAAAGTATCAGTTTTCTGTTGACCGATACTCCTGCCAGCGATGAACCGGTAATGTTGTTCACCGGTGACTTTGTATTTGTTGGTGATATAGGAAGACCTGATTTGCTTGAAAAAGCAGCAGGAATGAAAGGAACTCAGGAAATTGGTGCCAAACAAATGTATCAATCGATTAATAAATTTGATGCATTACCTGATTATATTCAAGTATGGCCGGGCCATGGAGCAGGTTCTGCTTGTGGAAAAGCATTAGGAGCAGTACCAAGTACTACTGTAGGATATGAAAAAATAAGAAACTGGGCTTTTCAGCATAAAAATGATGAAGCTGGATTTGTAAAATATTTATTGGAAGACCAACCGGAACCACCTAAGTATTTTGCGATGATGAAAAAACTAAATAAAGTAGACCGTCCGCTTCTTACAGCAGTTCCAAAATTGAAACAGCTGGATTATAACGAATTATCTGAAGCTTTATCCAAAGGAATAAAATTGATTGATGCCAGAGATAAAACGGAATTTTCTAAAGGATTTATTCCGGCAAGTATTAACATTCAAGGGAATAATTCTTTTGCTACTTGGGCAGGATGGTTTCTTACCTATGAAGAACCTTTTATGTTGCTTGCCGATGAATCACAATTGGATGATTTGACCAGAAAACTAATGCGAATCGGATTAGACAACATTCATGGTTACATTCCTTCTACAAAAATATGGGAAGAAAATGGCGGCTCTTTAGAGAAAGTGAATCAGATTTCATTAGAAGAATTTAAAACCTTGCAACAAGAAAAAGACGTTCAAGTAGTTGACCTTCGTGGTGTTGCTGAATACAATGCTGGTCACATCAAAGGAGCTGACAATGTATTTGTAGGTACTTTAGTAAACAATTTGGATAAAATACGCAAGGATAAAAAAGTGTTAATTCATTGCCAAGGTGGTGACAGGGCAGCAATTGCCTATTCATTATTAGCAAGAAATGGTTATAAAAATATTCTCAATTATTCTCCGGGAATGAATGAGTGGGTGAGCCAAAACAATCCTATTGAATACTAAAAAAAGCAATTATGTTCGAAATTTTTAAAAATATGTTTTCAAAAAAAGACACAACACAAATGGAAAAAATAATAAAAGAAGGTGCGTTCCTTGTAGATGTTCGCACACCGTCAGAATTTGTTGAAGGTCATGTAAAAGGATCTTCCAATATTCCTTTGGATCAAGTAGCGAGTCAATTGGAAAAATTCAAAGGAAAAGAGCATATCATTGTTTTTTGCCGAAGCGGTAACCGTAGTGGTCAAGCCAAAATGATTTTGGAACAAAATGGTTTCAAAAACGTGACAAATGGCGTTACTTGGCAAGATGTCAACGAAGCGATTAATAAATAAACAGCGGTACTATTAGAATAATGTGCAGTTTAAGGCAAGAAATATATTTGTTTTAAACTGCATAATTATTTATTTAGAAATCGGAATTTAATCATAGAATAAAAAATCAAACTGAATTTGTACCTTTCGGTTGTGCAAATAAAAATAAATTTCTTTTGAAATTAATTCATCAAATGATATGGAAGGGAAAAAAGCAATGAACAAAGACTTAATTTTAAGGGAGAAATTAGCATTACAGCGGACTGTATTGGCTAATCAATCTACATTTCTTGCCTTTTTAAGAACGTCAATGTATTTTTTGATTGCGGGTTTGAGCTTGCGAAATTTATTAAAAGTCGAAAATAGTTTACTCATTGAAATCGCACTTTTTATCGCTTCATTTATAATTTTTGTTCTTGGAACCCTCAACTATCTCAAACACAAAAAATCCATATCAGAAAATAAAAAACACATAGGTGACTACCAGTTAGAATATTACAAATTATAATAGTATTCCCTGAAAAACGGAGATTTAAAATCAATAAAACACATCAATTGAAAACAAATACAACCAAACTTGGATTGAAAGAAAATTGGAAACAATTTACCCTTTTGGTCATCGTCAATGCCTTTGTTGGCGGAATGATAGGGATGGAAAGAACCATTATTCCAAAGTTTGCTGAGATTGAATTTGGCATTGCTTCAAAAACGGCTATTCTATCTTTTATAATTGCCTTTGGAATTACAAAAGCCATTACCAATTATTTTACGGGCAAGTTGGCAAACCGATTCGGTAGAAAAAATTTGCTTTTATTTGGATGGTTTTTAGCGTTGCCGATCCCTTTCATTTTGATACACGCTGCCTCTTGGAACTGGGTGATTTTTGCCAATATTCTTTTGGGCGTTAGTCAAGGACTGACCTGGAGCAGCACTGTGGTGATGAAAATTGATTTGGTTGGAGAAAAAGACCGCGGACTGGCAATGGGGCTCAACGAATTTGCCGGTTATTTTGCAGTTGGTTTAGTCGCTTTTCTGTCAGGCTATATCGCCCAAAAATATGGAATTACACCCTACCCTTTTTACTTAGGAATCGGAATTTCAATAATTGGTTTCTTATTGACTTTGTTTTTTGTGAAAGATACCAGAATATTTGTAAACCAAGAAAACACGACCGATAAAACTGAAAAATTAGAAAATATTTTTCTGGAAACTACATTCAAAAACAAAACGTTAAGCTCCATAACACAAGCAGGATTAGTCAATAATCTAAATGATGGAATGATTTGGGGACTTTTGCCTATCGTCTTAATTTCTTTGAATTACGATTCTGAAAAAATTGGTATTATTACTGCCATTTATCCCACTGTTTGGGGTTTTGGACAATTAATAACCGGTAAAATGTCGGATATATATTCGAAAAAAAAGATGCTGTTTTGGGGAATGTTACTTCAAGGAATAGCGATACTTTTTATTCCTTTTGCTGCAGCATTCTATCAATTAGCCATCATTTCAGCATTTTTGGGTTTGGGAACGGCCTTAGTTTATCCTACTTTTTTGTCTGCTATAGCGCAGGCTACTAATCCGCATCAAAGGGCGGAAAGTATTGGTACTTTTAGACTTTGGAGAGATCTGGGATATGCGATAGGCGCTATTATTTCAGGAATAACGGCCGATTTATTTGGAGTCAATTATGCCATTGTACTGATAGGTGTTATCACCATTGCATCATCAGTAATAATCAAAGTTCGAATGCCAAAAGACCATTTACAAAAGACAAATAACTGATTCAAACGACATGAAAGAAATAGATAGCTCCTCAAATGAATGCATTCAAGTTGCAGCAGTAAAACAATCGCTTCAGCAAAATGAAAAAATACAGATTATTGATGTCCGTTCCAAAGAAGAATTCGAAAATAATCATATTCCGGAAGCCATAAATATTACTTTGGCAGAAATTGAAAACCAAATACATCAAATCAAAAAAGATTGTAAAATTATTATAGCTTGTGGAAAAGGTGGAGGAAGATCGATGGATGGAGCTAAACTTTTAAAAGAAATGGGATACAATGCAAACTGGCTTTGCGGTGGAACAAATGAATGGTTGAATTTACAATAAAGTATAAAGCTAAAACAAAGAGATTCTTTCTTTTCAGAAAGTAATGATTCAAAAAAATAAAAAATGAACTGGAAAACACCAAAAAAATCTACTCTACAAAATATTATTTTTTTAGTGTTGATAGCACTGCTTCTGTTCAGTCCGTTGGGCACTTTTGTAAAAGTACAACTGAATCGATTAATTGCCTTTTCACCTAAAACTATAGCCGCAACAGATCAAAAAATGCTTTCCAGTTTCCAATGGCAATTAAAAGACGCCACCGGAAAGATTGTGTCATTGGAAGCATACAAAGGAAAAATAGTATTCATTAATTTCTGGGCCACCTGGTGTCCGCCTTGTATTGCTGAAATGCCAAGTATGCAGAAGTTATATGCTGACTATCAGGATAAAATGGTCTTTTTATTTGTGACAACGGATTCCTTTGAAAAGGCAAATGCTTTGATGATTAAAGAAAATTTAACGCTTCCCGTTTATCAATCGGTTACAAATCCTCCTTTAGAAATGGAATCTTCAACGATTCCGGCAACCTATCTTATTGATCAAGAAGGAAATGTGATTGTAGCCAAAATTGGAACTGCCAATTGGAATAGTGATTCGTTCCGAGAAAAGTTAGACGAGTTAATAAAAAAATAAAATCAATTTCATTTTTTACTTTTTTTTTCTTGTGTGACAAAAGTAACATAACTACTCATTTATAAATATAACCTTTGTATCAATAAAAAAATAAATATGGAAATTTTAGAATTAATCAAAGAACCTTGGCCTTGGTATATTGCAGGCCCATTAGTTGGACTTACAGTTCCGGCCTTATTAATCACTGGAAACAAATCATTTGGTATTAGTGCCTCATTACGTCATACTTGCGCCATGTGCTTGCCGGCGAATATTAAATTTTTCAAATACGATTGGAAAAAAGAAATTTGGAATATGTTTTTCGTGTTCGGTATTTTATTGGGCGGTGTCATTGCCTTTAGTTTCTTATCTAATCCTAATCCAATCATCATTGACGGAAACCTTAAAACGGAATTGGCCACGTACGGAGTGACAGAAATCTATGGAATGTTACCGGAACAATTATTCTCGTGGGAAAGTTTATTTACACTCAAAGGATTTTTCATGATGGTAGTTGGTGGCTTTTTTATTGGTTTCGGTTCTCGTTATGCGGGAGGTTGCACAAGTGGTCACGCCATTTCTGGTTTGTCTAATTTACAACTGCCATCGCTTATAGCAACTTGTTGTTTTTTCGTTGGGGGATTGATTATGGCAAATCTTATTTTACCCTTTATCCTTTCACTTTAAAATAATTCGATATGCAAATTAAAGATCAAAATACAGATTTCGAAACGCGTTCCTTAGATACAGTTTGTATCAACGAAAGCCAATTAGAACACAAATGGTACCATAATTTAAAATACTTAGTGATAGGTATATTGTTTGGTATTGTTTTCATCAAAGCCGAAATTATCAGCTGGTATCGCATTCAGGAAATGTTTCGTTTTCAATCTTTTCACATGTATGGTGTGATAGGAAGTGCCGTTGTGGTTGGGATAATATCCGTTTTTCTGATAAAAAAATTCAATATTAAGACCATTTATGGAGAAAAAATTGAGTTCCATGACAAAACATTCAACAAAGGTCAAATTTACGGCGGACTCATCTTTGGATTGGGTTGGGCAATAACAGGAGCATGTCCTGGGCCATTGTTTGCACAAATTGGAACGGGCGCCACAGTGATGATTGTCACCCTATTTTTTGCCATTGTGGGAACTTGGGTATATGGATATTTTAGAGATAAACTGCCTCATTAAAAAATTATGATTCCAGAAAAACATAATATAGTCCAATTTAAATTTCTTGTAAAAAGATTAATTTATCTGTTTACAACTGCTATTTTATTAGTAATATCATTGTTCTTGGTTTTGTTTTTTAATTCATCAATCACCTCTTGGTTTAAAAATAGTGATACGGATCTCGATTCCCTTTATATTGAAGCACAGAAAAAAGTGGTTTTACAAAATGAAATGGCAAAATTCTGGAAACCAGCTGATATCAATCTGATTATAGATTCAACTTTAAAACAAGAAGTCGCATACGGGAAAGATTTAATTGCACATACGGCTAAATATTTGGGGCCAAATGGTAGTGTGAAACAAATTAGCAATGTTATGAATTGCAATAATTGCCACTTAGATGCCGGTACAAAACCTTGGGGAAATAATTACGGTTCTGTATATTCTATGTATCCAAAAATGAGAGCACGAAGCGGACAAGTAGAAGATCTTTATAAAAGAGTTAACGATTGTATGGAAAGAAGTTTGAACGGCCAGCCACTCAAAGAAAATGAACGAGAAATGAAGGCCATGATTGCTTACATCGAATATATTGGCAGTAATGTTCCTAAAGGAAAAGAAGCAAATGCCTCCGGAATCTATGAATTAGAATATTTAGACCGTGCCGCTGATCCTGTAAAAGGAAAGGCATTATATGACGCCAAATGTGCCAGTTGTCATCAAGTGAATGGTCAGGGAATTTTGGCAGAAGATAAAAAGGAATATACGTATCCGCCACTTTGGGGTAAAAATTCGTATAATAGTGGTGCGGGATTATTTAGAATCAGTCGTTTTGCAGGGTATATAAAATACAATATGCCATTGGGTGCCACATATGAAAATCCACAATTATCAGATGAAGAGTCTTGGGATATTGCGGCCTATGTAGAAAGTCTGAACAGAAGATCGAAAGATTTAAGTCAGGATTGGCCAAAAATTGCGAAGAAACCAGTAGATCATCCATTTGGTCCATATTCCGATAAATATAGCGAAATACAACACAAATATGGTCCATTTAAACCTATAAATAAGGAAAAAAAGAAAATGGAGGAAGCTGAAGAAAAATTGAAATCTAAAACATAAAAGCAAATGAAAAATTTAAACCTAATAACTCTCATTCTAATTGGATTATTCACCGTTAGTGCGTTTGCTCAAAAAAGACCGAGTAAGCACAAAATAGTATTTCAGTTTACCAATGCCAATGATACTTTACAACAAAAAGCATTTGCAAATCAACTAAAAAATTTAACAGACCATTGGCCTAAAGCAAAATATGAAGTGGTGATTTACAATATGGGATTAGAATTTGTTATGCCCACAAAATCAAAGCATATCGCAGCAATTAGAGCACTTCATACAAAAGGAGTTCATTTTGTAGTATGCGAAAACACAATGAAAAATCGAAAAATAACTAAAGAGCAACTGATTCCTGAAGTAGAATATGTGCCCGCCGGAATTGCTGAAATTGTTGAAAAACAAGAACAAGGTTGGAGTTATATCAAGGGCGGATTCTAAATTAAAATTGTAAATTATATTTTGCACAATTCTACACCATTAATTTGGCTGTAGGTTTTTCTGCAAAAATGCTGAAAACTAAACCAACAAACCTAAAAACAATGAGCAATAACCGAAGAGATTTTCTGAAATCAGTGGGGACAATAGGCCTGGGTGCTGCGATTATTTCGCCTATTTCCGCTATTGCAAATACAAATCAGGCTGAAGAAATAAACTTGGATACAACAATAGATGGTTCTAAACGGCAAACAATTTCTATTCTTCAAACCACCGATGTGCATTGTCAGATTCATCCGCACGATGAGTTATTCTGGGAAAATGGGAAAGCTGTTTTTAGAAAAACGGGTGGTTATGCCTATATGGCAACCTTACTGAAACAATTAAAAAAGAAAAACCCAAATACCTATATCATTGATACCGGTGATATGTTTCAAGGCAGCGAATTAAGCGTAGAAACTACCGGTGAAGCTTTTGTTCCCATTTTAAACGCTTTGGATTATGATTTGTACTTACCTGGAAACTAGGAAGTAATCTACGGAAAAAGAAAAATGCAAACGTTGTTAGGTTCTCTCGATGCTCCAAAAATTTGCACCAATATGTACCACGATTTAGGCGAAGGAAAACGAGGTGAACTTATTTTTCAGCCGTATACGATTTGGAATATTGCTGGAGCAAAAATTGGTTTTTTAGGGTACACCGATCCTTTGGTGCCGTTGCGACAAAGTCCAAATTACAGCAAGGGAATTTTATATACCAATCCCGAAGAAAATCTGGCTCATTATGTAGATGTGCTAAGAAACCAGGAACAATGCAGTTATGTAATTATAATTGCTCATTTAGGTTTATCGCAGCAAATCGCATTGGCAAACCGACCCGAATGTGAAGGTGTGAATTATATTTTGGGTGGCGACACACACGAAAGAGTGCGTAAGCCAATTGTTTGTAAATACTCAAAAGTGGTGGAACCGGGAGCATTTGGTTCGTTTATTGGAAAATTAGATTTGACTATTCTCAACGGAAAAGTGATTGAGGACAGCTATGAATTAATAGAAGTCGATTCTCCAAAAATAAAACCAGATGCCAGAATCGAAAAATTATTAAAAGAGAAAGAAGCCGTTTATCAAGAAAAAATCAATCAGGTTCTTGGATACAGTACGATTCCTTTGTACCGTTATTTTGTGGTAGAAAATCCAATTGATACAATGATTTTAAATGCGTTACACTGGAAATTTCCTGAAATAGATATTAATCTTTCTAACGGATTCCGTTTCTGTCCTCCCAAAACAACTCCGGATCAAACCGGAAACATTCCCATTACAAACGGATTTATTTTTGATATGCTTCCTGTAGACAGTACCGTAAGAACCGCAAAAGTGACCGGAAAGCAATTAAAAAACTGGCTGGAAAAAGAATTGAATAATGTTTTTGCACAAGATGCTTCCAAACGTTTTGGAGGTTGGGTCGTAAAATTCAAGGGAATGGAGGTACTCTTCAATGCTTTTGCAGAAATGGATAAAAGAGTGCAAAGTATCACCATAAAAAACACACCAATAGATCCTGAAAAACTATATACCATCATGGCATGTGAACGTGACGGCGATCCTGTAGATATGCTTTGCAGAATGAAAGGCGTTATGGATGCCAAAAACACATATTCAACCTTGCATACGGTAATGAGAGAATATTTAAAACATAATTCTCCCGTTACGCCTACACCGCAAAAAAACGCAATAATTCTGGATGCTCCTGAAACACTTTTAACCCAAGTTACTGGCGTTGATTATACGTTTAGATAGTTTTCAATCGTAAATTAAAAAATCATAAAGTCGAATGTATAAAGCATTTGACTTTGTTTTTTTAAGGCAAATGTGATAAAAGTTACTTCCTATTTCTATTGTTGGGATTATTTTTGTACCAAATCTAAACGTTCAAAAATGAAAAAGTTTGCCACTATAATTTATATACTTACCTCCCTCCTTTTTGCTATAAATATAAGAGCGCAACATCAGGAAATTTCAGATAAACCAACCGTCTGGAAAGAAAAAAACAATGAAAAAATTGATTCTACCTCGATTTTAAATGCTTTCAAAAACGGAAATTTCACTGGTCATTTTCGCTATTTTTTCATGGGTACCAATAATGAAAGTGGCTTATCTGATTATTATGCGGATGCCCTTGGCGGAGGCGTAAAATTTGAAACCGCTAAATTTCATAATTTCCAATTTGGCGTCAGCGGCTATTATATTTTCAATATTGGCTCTTCTGATTTTACTCAAAAAGATCCCATTACCAATTCGTCCAATCGATATGAGGTAGCACTTTTTGATATTCAAAACCCGTCAAACAAAGACAATTTAAGCCGATTAGAAGAATTATATTTAAAATACAATTATAAAAATTCGAATATAACCCTTGGAAAACAACTCCTGAATACTTCATTTATAAACCTTCAAGATGGCCGAATGCGTCCTACCGAAGTAAACGGAATTTGGGTGGATTTTAATGAAATAAAAAAAACTAAAATCAATTTGGGCTACCTGTATGGAATCTCACCACGAAGCACGCTGAAATACTTCAAAGTTGGAAAATCAATAGGGATTTATCCAACTGGCGTGAATTCTGATGGAACAAAATCAGATTATGCAGGGAATTTAGACAGTAACGGGATTTATATTGTCGGTGTGCAAAATGCATCTATAAAGAATCTAAAAATGCTTTTTTGGAATCAATTTGCGGAAAATTTATTTAATTCGGCATTGTTCCAAATGGACTATAAATACGATTTAAATTCAAACTCAAAACTGCTTTTTGGATTTCAGACGATATACCAAAACGTGTTGAATTTTGGTGGAAATGAAGATCAAAGAAAAACTTATTTTCAAAAAAATTGTAATTCTCAAACTTTTGGAGGAAGATTAGGCTGGCAAAATAAAATGCTGGAATTAACTTTAAACTACAACCGAATAACTGCTAAAGGAAGGTATTTAATGCCCCGAGAATGGGGACGAGATCCTTTTTATACGTTTATGCCAAGGGAACGTAATGAAGGTTTTGGCGATGTAAATGCGGTAATGACTAAAATACAATATACAAATCCTAAAAAGATATTCAAATCACATCTTGCGGTGGGCTATTTTGATTTGCCGGATGTAAAAAACGTTGCATTAAATAAATATGGATTGCCTTCCTATGTGCAGACTAATGTTGATGTTCGCTATGAATTTCAAGGACTGCTAAAAGGGTTTGATGCCCAATTATTGTATGTGCACAAATTTAATGTTGGTGAAACCTATGTTAACAAAAATTATATTTTTAATAAAACCAACATGAGCAATATCAATTTTATACTTAATTTTAATTTTTGAGGGTATAGACTATTTTAGATTTAACCGTCCTTTCAAAGTAATCCCCTCTGGAATTCTATCGTGATAGATGCAAGCATATTTCGTTCCCGCTACAGGTGGAGTTGGCCGTATTGAATGTCATTAAAAAAAAAATATTGCAGGGAATGGCGGCGGAAGTCTTTATTCTTTTAAAATCGAAAGCCTACAATTATGTAGAACAGAAATCGGAAGTTTTGACTTCAATTTACTGTATTTATACCTCAAAGTAGAGAAAATATAACGATAAAAATGTCGGCGCAAAAAAGTTTTGAGTTAGAAATTGAAGCGATGAAGTAGAAAAAAACTGATCTATAATAATTAAAAAAACATCACCGATAAATTTTTAATTCCCTTATAATTAATTCGTTACAACATATATTGTTTTTTTATCGTCAGCCATTGTTTTATATACTACTTTCAACTAATTAATGCAACTTTAGGGAAAAGATAAAGATATTTTTTCAAAAGAAAGGACTTTAAAGTCCTCTCTCTCGAATGGAATAAATGTTCTTTATTTGCTCCTGACCAAAGTT
>NZ_JBHZPZ010000007.1:0-175405 GCF_042787345.1 Flavobacterium xylosi
CAGGAGCAAATAAAGAACATTTATTCCATTCGAGAGAGAGGACTTTAAAGTCCTTTCTTTTGAAAAAATATCTTTATCTTTTCCCTAAAGTTGCATTAATTAGTTGAATCTAGTAAAGAAAAACAATGAAAGAATTTAAAAACAGCAACGAAAATTTAATAAATACTACTTGGACTATTGGCGAAGAAGAAATTAGTGCGCCTGCTCTAATTGTAAAAAAAGAGACAGACCATAAACAGGAGTACAGCGTTAGTTATTTCCAGAGACCCAAGGTTTTATTTTTTGATGTAAATGAAACGTTGCTGGATCTTAATGTGATGAAAAAAAGTATTGGTGCAGTGCTTGGAGATCATCCAGAATTGATGTCCTTGTGGTTCACAACAATGCTTCAATATTCATTGGTTACAACAGTGGCAAACCACTATAAAGATTTTGGAGAAATTGGAGCCGCTGCACTTATAATGGTTGGCCACAAAAATGGAATTGCTATAACGGATAAACAAGCTAAAAATGCTGTTGCCCCAATTTTATCATTGCCTGCACATCCAGAAGTAAAAGAAGCACTCTTACTTTTAAAAAAAGAAGGTTTTAAATTGGTAGCCTTCACTAACTCATCCAATAAAGCGGTAGAAGCGCAACTTAAATATGCGGGAATTCATGATATATTTGACGATGTGTTAAGTATAGAAGATGTAGGTAAATTCAAGCCACATGTAGATACATATAATTGGGCTGCTAGAAAAATGAGATTAAAACCGAATGAATGTATGTTGATAGCTGCCCACGGTTGGGATGTTGCCGGTGCAAATTGGGCGGGTTGGCAAACGGCTTTTGTCAGCCGTCCGGGACAGCAATTGTTTCCTCTTGCAAATTTACCAGAAATCAATGAAGAGAATATTTTATCAGTTGCTCACAAGCTAATTTCAATACCGTTTAAGCAGTTCTAATTATTGAAAAATTAATGAATCGACTGCAGAATTCAAATATTGATTGACATTTATCCGAAAATGAAATTTTTAGTAGAAAGTTTGGCTTGGGCCAAAATTTCATAAATGATATTTAGCGAATATAGGAACGTTATTTTGAGGAACATTAAAACGTTGTTTCACTCTCCAGTTGTATGTCTTTTATGTTATTAGGATTCATTTTATAGCGGTAGACGCCGTTGTTCCCAATGGCAAATAAGGTGTTGTCACGCACAATTAAATCAAAACAATTTTTGTCGATTGCGTGCATTAAAACAGGTTCAGCAGGATTTTGAATGTTGAATATTTTGATAACATCATCACAAACTAATAAATAATCAGCGGTGTAAAAACTGATGCCTTTTGGTTGCGAGAGTGTTCTGCTGTGAATTAATTTAGGATTTTTTAAATCTTTGGTGTCATAAACCTGCAAAACGTTAATATTATTGCCGCAAGTTGCGTTCGAGTTCAATGTCACATAGGAATGCGTGCTATTGGCAATGACAGGATCACAAGCGGTAAAGTGTTGCACACTGGACAACTTTGTTGGGTTTTCAGGATTGGTGATTGAATAGATAAACATTCCGTTTCTAGATCCAATAAACAAATTATCTCCATATGAAAACAGGGTTTCAATATCGAAACCTATGGGAATCTCATTGACTTTTACAGGCTTTTCCGAATCGATTAGCGAGAATACATTCAGTTTCATCTGATCAACGCCGTACAGATAATTCCCTTTTATGGCAAAAACAGCAAGTGAACCACCTTGCCCTATGTCGCCGTTTTGTGCGCTGTCACTATCCGAACAACCCATTATAAATATTAGTAATACGAAGGATATAATTTTTTTCATGTGTTACTTGATTAAAGTCCAATCGATTATTATTTCATTTTCTTTTGTGTAGCTATGTAAACCATTTGGAGCTTGCTTTTGCGGAAACACATTTTTGTTTCTGTTGGTGACCGTAAAAATTTTGGTGGCAGAATTGAAAGTGGCCGTGACTAAATCGACTGCTTGAATGATGTACACTGTATTTCCTTTGATGGCTAAGTCAGTAGCGCCTGGAGCTTTTATAAAATGGAGTCGGATTGGTTTTTTAGGATCTGTGTAATCATAAACGTGAAAACCTTTATTGACATCGTTGATAAACATTAAATCGTCCTTGATATAGATTTTTCCCGATTTAATAATGGGTTACGCATTTTGAAAAGCAATCGAACTTTCCAGAGCGCTACGGGCAATAATCACTGGTTTGTATTGTTGCTGAGGAATGTCGCCGATATCCGTTGTTGGCCAACAGGAAATAAATAGAAATGAAACCAGCAGGAGAAGTACTATTTTTTTCATTGATTAATGTTTTTATAAAGATAGCAAAAAAGGTATTTGTTTGCGTTATGAAGCTGTTATTGTTTGCGTTGCAAATACAATGAGACATTAGCAGTAAGCAACCGTAATTTATTTGATTTTTCAATTTGTAGAAAATTCAGAGCTTTCAATTCCGCTATTTTGTGTAATTATTTTCACGATTTTTTCCAAATCAGTACTGGCAATGTTATGTATTTCGAATATTTTGTCGCTTCCGGATTTCTGAATGATTTTTAAATTAGTGTTGTCTAATTCTATTTTTTTGACATTTTTAAATGTTATAGACTTACTGATTAATCTATTTATTTTGATGTTTATTCCCCGTTTATTCCATTCAACATAATTTTTGTACCAAAATATTTTACTGTAATAGGCTGCTTGGATAAAAAAACCAATGGAAGCCAAAATTTTATTCGTTCTTTTATATTCAAATTCAATAATTTCAAAACTACCCATAAGAATAAAAACTAAGGAGATTAACATTAAAAGAGATGTCCAGTTTTTAAATGTCAAGTGATTAAAGTATGTTTTTTTCAGTATGTTCAGTTGTTGTTAATACTTCAGTATTTTTAAATGTTGATAAAATTCAGCTTCTTTATGAAATTTTAATATTATAAAAATTGCGCAAAGTCAGAGACATTTGCGCAGCATTTATGAAAAAATTATGTGTTCTCAAAAGTGTTTTGTGAAGCGGGTATTATTTTTCTCTGACTTTGATTAAATATCTTTTTCAAAATACAAATGAATATAAATGGCAGAACCAAAATTTGTTGATGTTGATGTCGTGAACCTATATCCTTTTGCGGCATATTCATCTAGTTTTTCTTGAATTTCTTTTTTTGAGTCATTAGCAATGTGCTTTGAATCTAAAGTCAATTTGGAGTAATAAATTAAACTTTCTACTTTGTATTCTTTCATAATTTTTTTTTTTGGTAATGTTAATGGTGTTCTAACTTTTCATGTAAATATAACGGGTTATTATTACAAAAAAAGCTGTTTTTTTTATTTAAAAAAATATCTCAAACAAGATACACGATTCATTTGTAATAAATTCAAGGATATTTTCACTAAAATTAATTTGAAAGTTAGCTGCTTTATGACCTGTTTACTATAATCTCCATTTATAAAAATTGCGCAAAGTCAGAGACATTTGCGCAGCATTTACGAAAAATTTATTTGTTTTCAGGGATACTTTGCGGAGCTGAATCATCGTTATTGGTCATTTTTCTTAACTGAGTTTTTTATTTTAATTAAGTTGTAATTATTTTTTGAGATTATTTGGTTGTCAATAATTTCATTAAATTCTTCAATAGTTAAAACTCTAGGAATAGATTCAGTTATCCAATATTTTTTGCTAGTTGATGGTATAAACTCTTTAAAAGCAGATAAGCCGATCGGCAATATATAATCAAATTCAGAGATATCATAGTTTCTGCCTTTTGGGTTTTTAGAAAGCCAAATTACTTTTTGATTTGATTCATCAATCGATAGGTCAATTACGTTTTCTCTTCTTTGATTTATAGATTGCATATTACCTTTATAGTAGCCAATTGAATTTTCTTTTAGTTTGCATTCACATATTACTAGAATTTTATTTACTGCGACTGCATAATCTATTTGTTTTGATGAATTATTATTTGAATGACATTGGTTTGTTGGTAGAATCGATTTGGTTTTATTTGTAACATACTCAAATAAATCTCCTTTGAAATTTTCATCTTTAATACCTACTTGAAACATTAAATCATCTAATATTGAAGAAATCTTACTGTAATCAATTATAAATTTGTCTTTTGAAACAGGAATGAAGAGTTTTACTGGTGCAACAAAAAGCAAATCAATTGTATCTCTATTTTGAAGTTTTAAAAATTCAAAGCCTTCTTTAATATTTACTTTCTTTTTTTCAACCTCATCTAATTCTAAATTGAGGAAAGCAAAATTTTTAAAATAATCTAACTCTTTTAGAATATCACTTTCTAAAATAGGACCTTGATAACCTCTTAAAAATAATGGCTTGACCATCGCAACATCCTTTTCTAAAAATAGTTTGTGAAAAATTCTATATGCTACTGCTGTAATTACAGTTAAAATAGAAACAACTTCAATGTTATATTTTTTAAAAAATGAGCTAAATAATGGTTTATTATTGTTGTAAAAACCTCTTAATGGATATAATATGGGTAAAAAATTAGTCATCATATCTTCTCCAAAAGATAAAGGAATATCAAATTGTTTAAAAATAGGATTGAATAAATCCATTTTAATATTAGAAATATTATAAATCGGAACTAATAGTTTGCCAGAATCCAAATCATCTTTATTTTCTAATACTACACCCTTTCGTGTTGTAATAAAAGAAAAATCCCTATCGTCATAATTGTCAATTAAGAAGGCAAGTTCAGGTGTTCTAATTTCTGTGAAGTATTCTTTGTCGGAATGATTAATTTTAAGCGTAGCTCCTTTGCCTATAGCTCTTAAAGTTGCACCGCATTTCCAAACTTCATATGCTAACTTTTCCAATGTATAGTACTCTAGCATATTAGTTTGATTGAACTTAGTTAGTACTATTTGTCGAGGTAAGCTTTTCAGTAATTCTCTTTCGTATTTAAAATCATCACTTAACAGCAATCCATCAAAGACTTCACTAATTTCAATTTCTCCAGTAATTCCAATATGTTCACAAAACTCATCTTTAGCATATTTTTCAATAGCGCCATCTATAATTTTTCTTGTAACTCCTATTGTTATTGGTGATTTATCCCTACCTGAAGTACTTGGAGAAATTCTTCGAGATAAGTGAAGCCAATACATTCTTGATTTTGAAGAAACAATCTTTTCAATTTCTTTTGAGATTGAAGAGTAGTAAGTCTCAATTAACTCTTTGGATTGTAAATAGCTACATTCTTTTTCAGGTATCAATCCCCAAAACGATTTTCTCTTTGAATGTGGCTGTTTAATGACCTCAGAAACTATAGGTTGAGATATTAGGTAAAATGGTCTCTGGTAGTAATCTAAATTCATAGTTTATGTAAATGACAGCCATCTAGTATATACGTCTAACTTTTGTCATACATATCGCCCCATAATTGGGAAGATAGACCTGATAAAAAGTAGACTTTATTTTTTTTCAAATATATAAATAAATCGCTGAAAATACTTATAAAAATAAAGCAGCGACTCATTTATTCTCAAAGATATATTCTTTGTTTACAGGATCAGTACGGGAAACCGTAAACGGAGTTATTTACCGCAAAATCCCTAGCCCCGACAGTAGTGGAAAGCCTATGCCGGATGAAAATCACTTTTTTCTAGTGGTGGCAGAGCGACCAAAGGAAGCTCCTGACAGCGGCTAGAAAAAGGGTTTGAAACCAAATAGCTTGCAGCGTAGGGCGGGAATGGCTCCTGAAAATAAGGCGCAAAAAAAATCCCCAACTACAGTTTGTAATTGGGGATTTGTAGTAGTATATGATGATAATCTGTTATCCTTATTATGAATAAGCAGCGGATGAATATTATCTTACATCGAAACGATCAGCATTCATTACTTTGGCCCAAGCTTTTACAAAGTCATTTACAAATTTTTCTTTGCTGTCGTCCTGTGCATAAACTTCGGAGTAAGAACGTAAAATAGAATTAGACCCAAAAACAAGATCCACGCCTGTTGCCGTCCATTTTACTACTCCGGTTTTACGGTCGCAAATTTCGTAAAGACCTTTTTCTGTTGGTTTCCATGTATTGCCCATATCTGTTAGGTTGACAAAGAAATCGTTGGTTAAAGCGCCTATTGTATTAGTGAAAACACCATGTTTTGTATTGCCATAATTAGTTCCCAACACTCTCATTCCACCAACAAGAACAGTCATTTCTGGTGCCGTTAATCCCATTAATTGTGTGCGGTCTAGCATTATTTCTTCAGAGCTTACGGCGAAATCTTTTTTACTGTAGTTACGGTAGCCATCGGCTAATGGTTCTAAAGGTATAAAAGAGTCAGCATCTGTCATTTCATCAGTTGCATCTCCACGACCTGCTGAAAATGGAACTGTAATAGCTACGCCAGCCGCTTTAGCCGCTTGTTCTATTCCTAAATTACCTGCTAAGACAACAGTGTCAGCGATACTAATACTAAACTCAGCTGCAATAGTTTCAAGAATAGATAAAACATATGCTAAACGTTGTGGTTCATTTGCTTCCCAATCTTTTTGTGGTGCTAATCGAATGCGTGCACCATTGGCACCACCTCGCATATCTGAACCGCGGAATGTACGTGCGCTATCCCAAGCTGTATTTACCATTTCTGGAATAGATAATCCTGATGCAGCAATTTTATTTTTTACAGCATTTCGGTCGTAATCTGTAGTTCCAGCAGGAATAGGATCTTGCCATATTAAATCTTCTTGTGGAACATCAGTACCAAAGTAATTTACTTTTGGCCCCATATCTCTGTGTGTAAGCTTAAACCAAGCACGAGCGAAAGTGTCTGAAAAATATTCTTGGTCGTTCATGAACTTCAAAGAGATTTCTCTATAAATAGGATCGACTTTTAATGCCATATCAGCGTCAGTCATCATTGGATTTTGGCGAATACTTGGATCTTCGACATCTACAGGTCTATCTTCGTCTTTAATACTTATCGGTTCCCATTGCAATGCACCGGCAGGGCTTTTGCGAGATTCCCATTCGTGATTGAACAACATTTGGAAGAATCCATTGTCCCACTTCGTTGGGTGTGTAGTCCATGCGCCTTCAAGTCCACTTGTTACACTATGACGGCCTTTACCAGAATTAGTTGGATTTTTCCACCCTAGTCCTTGTTCTTCAGCTCCTGTTGTTTCAGGATCATCACCTAGGAGACTTGCATCACCATTCCCATGCGTTTTACCTACTGTATGTCCACCTGCAGTTAATGCAACCGTTTCTTCATCATTCATTGCCATACGAGCAAATGTTTCACGCATTTGTCCAGCAGTTTTCAAAGGGTTTTGCTTACCGTTTACTCCTTCTGGATTTACATAAATTAGCCCCATTTGAACAGCGGCTAATGGATTTTCCATAGTAGAAGGAATCTCTACATCAGCATAACGTTCGTCACTTGGTGCTAACCATTCTTTTTCAGATCCCCAATAGGTGTCTTTTTCTGGGCTCCAAATATCTTCACGTCCGAAGGCAAATCCAAAGGTTTTTAATCCCATGTCTTCATAAGCAATTGTACCGGCCAAAACAAGTAAATCGGCCCAACTCACTTTATTACCGTACTTTTTCTTGATAGGCCATAGTAATCTTCTTGCTTTGTCTAAATTAACATTATCAGGCCACGAATTTAAAGGTGCAAAACGTTGATTACCTGAGCCACCACCGCCACGACCATCAGAAATACGGTACGATCCAGCAGAATGCCAAGAAAGCCGTATCATTAATCCACCGTAATGACCCCAATCTGCAGGCCACCAGTCTTGGCTATCCGTCATTAAGGCATGCATATCCCTCTTTAAGGCTTCAATATCGAGTTTCTTAAGTTCTTCTTGATAATTAAACTCTTGTCCGAAAGGATTTGTTTTAGTATCATTTTGGCTCAATATGTCAAGGTTAAGTGCATTGGGCCACCACCCCATAACATTCGCTTTGGTTGAAGTATTTCCACCATGCATTACTGGGCATTTTCCTGCTGATGCATCATGGTTGGCTTCAACTATAGTCGCGCCTTCGTTTAGTGGAAGTTGTTCATGATTGACTGGGCATTTACCTTGACCGTTGGATAGATCTGTATTGTTATTATTTTCCATCTTTATTTTTATAAATTTAATGTGTTTCTTATTTAGTAAAATTAACAATAATGTATCTTATGAATCGATAGCATTCATCTTCATGTTTTATTTGGTTATAGATATTATTTATCACAATAAAAATTAAAATAGATTATGCGTATAATTATTAGCGAATTAAAGAAAAAGAATCTAATAGATGGAATGTGAAAATTAACTTGTTTTTTGGACTGACTTTAAACTTTAATCGAAGAAAAAAGACGCCGCTTTTCTTTCTCTCAAAAATACGAAAATAGTTGGATAAAAGGTAAATGAGTTCGGTTTTTAATATTGCAATCTAGCAATGAAGTGCTATTAATCTATTATTTTTTAAAAATTTAGAAGATACTTTTTGATCCGTAAAATTGTAGTAGAATTTTGGATTTCTTTATAAATAAAATCCCTTTTCAAGCCCTAATCTTTACGATAAAAGCAATTTTACGCGGTCTATATCGATTTTCTTATCAAATGGGATTTCTAAGAAAAATTCCAATTGCCATTTTTGTATTTTTTGTGCTTGATTATGCTTGTTTATTGGTTTTTAGATCCCGAGGAGGATAGGCTCGAATTGCGCGTTTGCCTTCTATTTTGCTAATAGAAATAATACCCTGTTCACAAAGCACTGACTTTGGAAAGATAAATTGGCCAAGGCGATCATCTTTCTAGTTTTTATAATGACAAGATCAATTGGGTCTGTAAAATCAAAAGGTTGAATCGGGCCTTTTCCGCTTCTTTTCCATAAAGTAAGGAATTGTCCAATCATAGTTGGAGTAATTTTAGCAGTAAGAAATTTAACGGACAAGGTGTTAATCTCAAAAGTGTAAGCGCCATATTAAGAACTCTCTTTTTCTTTTATTGGAAAAGAACATTTGTAGTGGTAATTATCGTATCTAAGTTCTTTGGCGACAAGTAGGTCGTGAGGAATTGTAACAGAATTTGACGTGGACATTTTATATGATTATTCTATTTTCAAATATAAAAAAATTCCCCAACTACTTTCGTAATTGGGGAATTTAATAGTAAGAAATCGAAACGGTTTTTAGTTAACGATAACCCATTGCCCTGAGGCGATTAAGCTTTCGGCTTTTTTGTATTTCATTTCTTGTACTTGTCCGTTGGCTACGTTTTGAATGCTAACAGTATCGTTACGATTGATTTTTGGCATATCTCTCACGATAGTCTCTGTTACTTGTCGTTGTTGGGTTTGTCCCGCTTCACGATTTTCATTTTCACTATTTGGAATCTCGTCTTTACTCAATTTAAAGTCTTCTTTCTGACGAACTTCTTTTGCTTCCTGAATTTGTTGATTCTGTTGCGCCGGTAAATCACCTTTAAATAAAAATGAAATAACTTCTTTATTTACGTTGTCAATCATTGCTCTAAACAAATTGAACGCTTCCAGTTTGTAAATTAGCAATGGATCTTTTTGTTCGTGAACCGCTAGCTGAACCGATTGTTTCAACTCGTCCATTTTACGTAAATGTTTTTTCCAGGCTTCATCAACGATAGACAAAGTGATATTCTTTTCGAAATCAGCAACTAATTGATTTCCCTGAGTATCGTATGCTTTCTTCAAATCAGTAACCACATTTAAGGTTTTGATACCATCCGTAAATGGAACTACAATACGCTCAAATTGGTTGTTTTTATCTTCGTATACCTCTTTTATAATAGGAAATGCTTCTCTGGCGCTTCTTTCTGTTTTCTCCGTGTAAAATTCCAGCGTTGCTTTGTAAATTTTACCTGTTAATTCCATTTCTGGCAATTTACTGAACTCTGCTTGTGTAACTGGAGAAGTAATGGAGAAATAACGAATCAATTCGAATTCAAAATTTTTGAAATCGTTAGTCGCTTTATTTTCATCTACGATTAATTCGCAGGTATCATAAAGCATGTTGGCGATATCCAATTTCAAACGTTCTCCAAACAAAGCATGACGACGACGTTTGTAAACTACTTCACGTTGTGCATTCATAACATCATCGTATTCCAATAAACGCTTACGAACACCAAAGTTATTTTCTTCTACTTTTTTCTGCGCACGTTCGATAGATTTTGTCATCATCGAATGTTGAATCACTTCTCCTTCTTGCAACCCCATTCTGTCCATAACTTTAGCCACTCTTTCAGAACCAAACAAACGCATTAGGTTATCTTCAAGAGAAACATAAAACTGAGAACTTCCCGGATCACCTTGACGACCGGCACGACCACGTAACTGACGGTCAACACGACGCGAATCGTGACGTTCCGTACCTACAATCGCTAATCCACCCGCGGCTTTCACTTCGGCAGATAATTTAATATCGGTACCACGACCGGCCATGTTTGTAGCAATCGTTACGACGCCGGACTTTCCAGCTTCTTCAACAATCTGCGCTTCTTGTTTGTGCATTTTTGCATTCAAAACATTGTGCGCAACACCTCTCATTTTAAGCATTCGGCTTAATAATTCAGAAATCTCCACAGAGGTTGTTCCAATAAGTACCGGTCTTCCCGCATTTGATAATTGAGTTACATCATCGATTACCGCATTGAATTTTTCACGAGTAGTTTTATAGATATAATCTTCTTTGTCTAATCTGGCCATTCCTCTGTTAGTAGGAATTTCTACCACATCCAGTTTGTAGATTTGCCATAACTCGCCAGCCTCAGTTGAAGCTGTTCCCGTCATACCACCCAGTTTGTTGTACATTCTGAAGTAATTCTGTAAAGTTACCGTAGCAAATGTTTGTGTAGCGGCTTCGATTTTTACGTTTTCTTTGGCTTCAATTGCTTGATGTAATCCATCAGAATAACGACGACCGTCCATGATACGACCCGTTTGTTCATCTACAATCATGATTTTATTATCCATGATTACATATTCTACATCTTTCTCAAACAAAGCATAAGCTTTCAGAAGTTGAGTCAAAGTATGAATACGTTCGCTTTTTATACCAAAATCCTGAAATAATCTTTCTTTTTCTTCAGCCTCAGTATCTTTGTCTAATTTTTTCTTTTCGATAGCTGCAATTTCGGTTCCAATATCTGGAAGAACGAAAAAGTTATTATCATCAGAATCTGAAGACAAGTATTTAATTCCGTTGTCAGTCAGTTCAACTTGGTTGTTTTTTTCTTCAATTACAAAATACAAAGCTTCATCAATCTTATGCATCTCGCGATTGTTGTCTTGCATGTATTGATTTTCGGTCTTTTGAAGTAATTGTTTAATTCCTTCTTCACTTAAAAATTTGATAAGTGCTTTGTTTTTAGGCAATGCTCTATACGCTCTTAATAAATTGAATCCACCTTCTTTGGTATTTCCTTCTTTGATTAATTTTTTAGCTTCCGATAAGAAACTGTTAGCCAATTGACGTTGCAAACTAACTAAGTTTTCAATTTTTGGTTTCATTTCCATGAACTCATGGCGATCTCCTTGCGGAACTGGACCTGAAATTATCAATGGTGTTCTTGCATCATCAATCAAAACGGAATCGACCTCATCGACAATCGCATAATTGTGTTTTCTTTGAACTAATTCATCTGGCGTATGCGCCATGTTATCTCTTAGGTAGTCAAAACCAAATTCGTTATTCGTTCCGTAAGTGATGTCAGCATTGTATGCCGCTTTTCTTCCTTCAGAACTTGGTTGGTAATTGTCAATACATTCTACTGTCATACCATGAAATTCGAATAAAGGCGCTTTCCATGTACTATCACGTTTAGCCAAATAATCATTCACGGTAACTAAATGGACTCCGTTTCCAGTCAAAGCATTTAAATAAAGAGGCAAAGTTGCCACCAATGTTTTTCCTTCACCCGTTTGCATTTCAGCTACTTTTCCTTCATGCAAAACCATTCCTCCAATTAATTGGACATCATAGTGAATCATGTCCCAAGTAATTTCTTTACCGGCAGCACTCCAAGAATTTGCCCAAATTGCTTTATCACCATCAAGGGTTATATAGCTTTTTGTTGCAGATAATTCACGGTCTTTAGCAGTTGCAGTTACTTCTATTTGAGAGTTGTCTTTGAATCGTCTTGCTGTTTCTTTTACAACGGCAAAAGCTTCAGGAAGAATTTCCATCAACGTTTTTTCCGAAATGTCGTATGCTTCTTTTTCAAGCGCATCAATAGCAACATAGATATCTTCTCTTTTGTCAATATCCTCAATGCTTTCCACTTCTTGTTTTAAGGTATTGATTTTCGCGTCTTTGTCAGCGCGAGCCTCTTTTATTCTTTCTTTAAAAAAAGTGGTGCGAGCTCTTAAATCATCATTAGACAATGACATTAAACTCGTTTCAAAAGTTTTAATTTTGTTAAGATACGGTTGTAAAGCTTTGACATCTTTTTGAGATTTATCTCCAACAAAGACTTTAATGATACTGTTTATGAAACTCATGATATGTTTTTATTTCTATTTGTATAATTGTGTAAATTTAACCAAAAAAAAAGCCTCTTTTGAGACTTTTTATTGGTTTACTTTTTAATATTCATCCTCATTCCAAAGATAATCTTCGTCTGTCGGATAATCTGGCCAAATTTCTTCCATTGATTCATATATCTCACCTTCGTCTTCTATAGATTGAAGGTTTTCTACTACCTCTAATGGAGCTCCTGCTCTAATAGCGTAGTCGATAAGTTCGTCTTTGTTAGCAGGCCATGGTGCGTCACTTAAATATGAGGCTAATTCTAATGTCCAATACATCTGTTGTCGATTTAGTTTTGTGCAAAAATAAATTTTTTACTGAAAAAGACAAGTAAAAAATGATTTATTTTGAAAAAAAGTTAAGAACGTTTTAATTAGTGTTCAGTTTTTAGTAGTTGGTGTTCCGTTTTTCACTTCTAACTGACTACTGTAAACTGCCAACTATTTTCTCGGAATCCATTGAACTTCCTCGGCGTTTAAATCATGAGACAACTTTCGTGCCAACACAAAAAGGTAGTCAGAAAGTCGGTTTAGGTACTTGATTGCGATCTCGGCAACGGGTTCGTTATGGCTTAAATGTACTGCTAAACGTTCAGCACGACGACAAACGCAACGTGCTATATGACAATATGACACAGTTGTATGGCCGCCGGGTAATACAAAATGAGTCATTTGCGGTAACTCATCCTCCATAGTGTCTATTTCATTTTCCAGTAACTCAATATCAGTTTCTATAATACCCAATTTTTTTAAACGGAGTTCTCCATTTTTCATCACTTCTTTTTCTGGGGGTGTGGCCAGAATTGCTCCGACAGTAAATAAGCGGTCTTGAATTTCGATTAAAATTTCTTTGTAATGAACATTCATTTCCTGATCCCGAATTAATCCAATATGGGAATTCAATTCGTCAACCGTTCCGTAACTTTCTATTCGAGCATGGTCTTTGGGAACCCTGGTTCCTCCAAAAAGTGACGTAGTCCCTTTGTCTCCCGTTTTTGTATATACTTTCATTTATGCTATATGAGTTTATTTTTGTGCCAACTTATAAAATGTAAACAACAAATTTAGGCTATTAATTCGACTATTGATGCGACAAATCGTTCAAGAGCAACTGGAGCTATGTCAAAATATAGATCAGGCTCAATACATTCAATTTCCATTAAGTATAATTCAGTATCGATTATGATTCCGTCGACTCTGGCATATAATAATTTTTCGGGGAAAGTATCCACGATTTCTTGTGCTTTTTCAATTAATTGTTGGCTGGGTTGAACCAAAGTGTATGCTCCGCCAAATTGCGACTGTACCCTAAAATCACCTTTAACGGGTTTTTTGTTTACCGCATGAGAGAATTTTTTATTGAAAAATATAAAAGAGGTTTCTCCTGCTATTTGGATTTGCGGCATGAATTCCTGCAAAAGCAATTCCTTTTCTTGCGCTAGATTTTTATAGTCTGCGTTTATTTTTTGAATGTCAGCTACGTCAAAAACTTCGGTTAGATAGGAGCCGGCTGAAAAGGCGGGTTTTATAACTGCTTTTTTCCAATGTGAAGGAATAAGTTCAGCAAGATTAAGTGAATTTCTTTTGTCGATGAAAACGGTGGGAAGAATTGAAATTCCTTGCTTTTCCATTTCACGCAAATAAAACTTATGCTTGTTTTGCTTGATGATTTCAATTGGATTAAGCGTTTTAATTCCTAATTTTTCTATTTGGTCAAGCCAATGGTTAAACTCGGTTTCTTTCTCGAAATAATCCCAGGTCGAACGAAAGATCAAGTAATCAAAATCGCTCCAATTTACGGTTTTATCGCTCCAGATTACCGGTTTTGCCACAATATTATGTTTGGCTAATTCTGGAATCAAAAGCTGGTCTGCAGCAGTTAATTCAGGAAGTTTTTCGCAGGTTAGTATAGCGATTTTCATTTTAGGCTATGTATTATTTGGAATTTTAAATGCTGTTGTGAGTTCGATTGCCTAGCCCGGCCTCTTTCTTTTTTGTTTAAAAAAGAAAGAGATACAAGCGGATAGCCGGAAGTAGCTCCTGAAAAAACTATTTAACCGTATCGCTTTCGATCAGTCCGTCTCTTAAACGGATAATTCGGTGCGCATAAGCGGCAATCTCCTCTTCGTGAGTTACTAAAATCACGGTATTTCCGTTAGCGTGTATGTCTCCAAAAAGTTTCATTATTTCAAGAGATGTTTTGCTGTCCAGATTACCTGTAGGCTCATCGGCCAGAATGATTGACGGTTTGTTGACCAAAGCACGCGCAATTGCCACACGCTGGCGTTGTCCACCCGAAAGTTGGTTAGGCTGGTGGTCCATTCTATCGGCAAGATTCACTTGTTCGAGTACTTCAGAGGCACGTTTGTTTCTATCCGATTTAGAAAAGCCCGCATAAATCATGGGTAAAGCCACATTGTCCAGCGCTGTCGTTCTGGGCAAAAGATTAAAAGTCTGGAAAACGAAGCCTATTTCTTTGTTACGAATTTCGGCTAATTCATCATCTTTCATCTTACTTACATCTTTGCCGTTCAAAATATAAGTTCCTGAAGTTGGCGTGTCAAAGCAACCCAAAAGATTCATTAAAGTTGATTTTCCGGAACCGGAAGGTCCCATCAATGCTACATATTCGCCTTTGTTTATTTCTAAATCAATGCCTTTAAGGACATAAACGATTTCGTTTCCGAGAACAAAATCTCGCTTTATATTGGATATTTTAATTAATGGATTGGCCATTGAAATTTTAGATTTTAGAGATGCTATTGAGATTTTAAAAGTACAAAAGACTTTTGGATTACAAATAAGTAGTTGTTTTTTAAATTTGTTACAGTAATGCTTCAAAATTAGAATTCAAAGTTGTCCTAAAATTCTATTAAATTCCTGTTTTAGCTTCTTTCTTCAATTTTGATAAGTAAAAAGACAGTTTGATGTTTTATAGTATTTCACTAATAAGTTATATAATTATTGGGAAAACTCTTTTTATTTCGTAATTTATTTTATTATTTTCATAATTTTTGGTTAATTACTGAAGTTTTTGTAAATTGCTTTACATTTGTAACAGAAATATTTAATTAAATTAAGAAATTATGAAAAGTAGAAATTTATTATTGGGAGCAGCGGTAATCGCATTAGGATTTACATCATGTAAGGACGAAAAAGCAACGGAAGCAGAGAAAAAAGTGGATACCTATGTAGTATATGTAGATTCTATTGGAAATGTTGCTGAAGCAGATGCTAAAACAAATTGGGAAGCAATCGATGCTTCATACCAAATGAGAATTAGTGATGCAGAAGCTGCTTTAGAAAATTTAAAGGATAAAGAAAAAGCACAGGAAAGAATAGATGCAAGTAAAGCAAAGTACGAAGCGTTGAAAGCTAAAATGCAAGAGGATATGAATGCTCAAAATGAAGCTGCCGCGCCTGCTGCAATTAATTCTAAACAAAAATTGAGAAATGCTTTGTTTGGACAAGGAAAAATCGGGGATGACATGAATTTTAGTTGGGTAAATAAAGACAATATTCATAGTGTTTACCAACAGTTCATTCATACTGCTGAAGACAATAAAGACAGTTACTCTCGTGAGGATTGGGATGAGATAAAATTAATGTATGAAGCATTAGACAGCAGAAAAAATACAGTTGAAAAAGAAGGACTTTCTGTTGATGACAATAAAAAAATTGCTGGTTTAAAATTTAAATTTGCCCCAATGTTAAAAGTAAACAGAATGGGAGCAAAAACGGAAGAAATGAAAGATGCTAAAGAATAAATAATTGTTGATTCAGGTGAGAAATGACCGTCAGAAATGACGGTCATTTTTTTTATAACCGAATTGTAAAATGTTCTTTAGGTTGTTCTCTTCTAAAAAACACCAATCCCCATTGAAACGTATCGATGGTAACGGTAACTTTAGGATGGTTTTTTATAATCTCCCAAGCTTCTTCCATTTCTGGCGACCAATGAATGTCATCGAAAATCCAAAGCGTATCGTTCGTAACTGTGGGCAATAAAAGTTCAAAATAGTCTAAAGTGGCTTGTTTTTGATGATTACCGTCGAAGTAAATAAGCCCCCTAGCCCCCAAAGGGGGAATTCCCAGCGAATCGGTAATTTTAGGTTGTTCATAGTTTCGCAGATAGCTTTCAAATTCCGTTACAACGGAATTTACATTGTTGAAATTGAATTTTTGAAAGTGTTCCTGAGCAATTTTCGACGTTTCAGGACAACCTTCGAGTGTGGTTATTTTTGCTTTTAAATTCCCTAGAGAAAGCGCGGAAGTGGCCAATCCTAAGGAAGTACCGATTTCTAAAATAGAGTCAGGCTGAAAATAAGTGACAATTCTAAAGAGCAATTCAGCCCGTTTCGGGCTAATTCCCGCGGTTTTTACAATTTTGGAGATTTCTCTTTTATTGGATTTAAAAACTTTTGAACCCGCACCAAAATCATTTACTTCAATTGTATTGTGGTTTTTTAAAAGTGAATTACTATACTCTTTTAAAACAGCATATTCCGGCTTTGATTTGGTGTCATAAAAACATTTCGTAATCAAAGTGAATACAAAAGGGGAATGTACCGCATGTTCATTCTTGGAATTCCAAAGAAATTGTAAGTAGGATTTGATTTGGAATAGCATAGCGTTTAGTAAACCGAGTTTATAAAGTAGGCACGAAGATACAAAGCCATTTTGCAAAAAAGGAATTACAGTCTCCTATTTTTAGGAAGGTAAGGAATGAAAGATGTTATTCTTGGTAGAACATTTCGATTTATAAAATAAAAAACCACAACAGAATTGGATTTTGTTGTGGTTTTTTTAGAATTGCTAATTCCTGTTAAGTGGCGATATTTTTACTAATAAGTTTGTATTAAAACTTCAGTCGGAATATTTAGGCTGATGTGTAACTGTCTAATCATTTCCAAAGAAAGTTTTCTTTTTCTGTTTAAAATTTCACTAGCTCGACTTTTGAAACCAATGATTTTGGCTAAATCATTTTGTGTATATCCCATTTGTTCCATTCTGAATTTTATCGCCTCAATAGGATCTGGTAAATCTATTGGAAAATGTTCATTTTCATATTGATCTATCAAAATTCCTAAAAGTTCTAATTCGTCGCCTTCTTCCGTTCCTTTTTTTGCGTCAAAGATTATTTCAAGTCTTTCAAGCGCTTGATTATAATCGTTTTCAGTTTTGATAAGATTTATGTTCATAATCTAAATTGTATTTGCGTTAATTTTGTCATATTCTCCGTGGGTTCCGATAAATCTGATCCAAACCATTTCATATTCATAATTTATTTTTACTATTAATCTGTAATTATTTCCTTTAATATTGAAAACTACTCAATTTTCATTAAGAATACTTGCGCTTGGATAGGCTGTTTTTATGTCATTAGGATTTTTCCATTCCGCTTTTTGAGCTTCACGAAGCCATGATTTTAATTGTTGTTCACAATCAGCATGATTTTCCCAAAAATCTCTCAACATTTTTTTCGCAAGTACTCTCAAATCTTTTTTTTACAAAGATAATAATAATAACCAATTTGGGAACATTTGTATTCGTGTTTTTTACTTGTTTGTGTATCTGTATTTTGTGGAGTATATTTTAGGAACTTTTTTTACAAAACAAAACTTTGCCAAAATAAACTAGAACAGGAAGATTTTCATCCGTCGTTGGTCATTGTGGATGGCGCTACACGGGTTATGGATTCCTTTTTTGACGGTATTAATACAGGAAAACATTGGTGCGGAAAATTATTAAAAAATTACATTCCTATTGCTTGGTAAATGCTATAGGTTTATAAAACAAAACCACAGCAGAATTAGATTTTGTTGTGGTTTTTTGTTTGTTTTGATGCTCATTATTTTGGGCGTAAAGTCAGAGACATTTGCGAAGCCTAACCAATAACTATTATATAGGGCAAAGAGCGGGTGTATTGTAGTAATTATTTGTTCTTTTTCTGACCGCCTTGAAGTGCAAATGCAAATCCTAGACCAAACAACAATGTTATCAGTCCTGCGAAATATGGGATTAGGTCAGACATCTTTATTGTTTTGTATCAGTTTTAAATAAATGCCGAACGCTAATATGGAAGGAACCCAAATTCCAATAAAGATTGCCTGATCTTTATTTCCCTGAAAGTATAAAATTTCCGAGAAAATTAATGAAAGGAAAGCTGCAACGAATAGTAGCTTGTCAGATAATGTAAATTTTTTTAACATTTTTAATAATTTAAAGATTATCTTTTTAATAAAATAATCAAGTAAATCTATTGAACATATGTTGAGAATTGATTGTTTCTATTGTTGTTTTAACAAATTATTAAGTATTGTTTAGCATATAGATTTTTTAGAATAATAAATATACTATTGATTGTTAGTTGAAATTAATAACAAAGAGCCGCTCATCCTACTATTTGCTAGTTTTTTTTGGAGTAAAAAAAACAATAAAACAAAAAAAAGTAGCTTGGAAAGTCCGTAAAGAGTATTATGTTAATTTTCCTGTTAAACATTTTACGATTGAAAAAAACATAATTGGATTGGGTTTTGTTGTGGGTTTTTTTGACTACTATTTTGGGTGCCAAGTCAGAGAGTATTGCGCAGTCTAAACAATAACTGTTGTATACTTAGAAGAGCGGGTTGGACTTTTAATTAGTTCTGATTTTTCTTACCAATTTTAAATTGACTTTTATGTAAAAAAACAAACCCACAACAAAATCAAAATTCTGTTGTGGGTGTAAACTAAATAGAATTAATAGTCGGTACTGCAAACTGCGACTGAACACTGAATACTAATTTTACCCTTCTATCTTCGCAGAAAGCTCAAACCATCTTTCTTCTTTTTCTTCAATTTTATTGATGATATTTTTCAATTCGTTGGCTTTCTTCTCGATAGCTGATTCTTCAATTTTTCCATCTGAGAATAATTGTTCGATAGTCGCTTTCTGAATTTCTAAATCTTTGATTTCTTTTTCTGTTTTCTGGAATTCCTTTTGTTCATTGAAAGTTAGGTTTCCGGTTGGATTATTTTGTTTCCAGTCTTTCTTGTCCGCTTTGTTTTCCTCTTTTTGAGCCACATCAGCACTATCTTCGTAGGCTCTGAAATCAGAATAGTTTCCTGGGAAATCCTCAACTACACCATCGCCTCTAAAAATGAATAAGTGATCTACAATTTTATCCATGAAATACCTATCGTGAGAAACTACTACCAAACAACCAGGATAATCTAAAAGGAAGCTTTCCAATACATTCAGCGTCACAATATCCAAATCATTTGTTGGCTCATCCAGAATCAAGAAGTTTGGATTCTGAATCAAAACGGTACACAAGTACAAACGTTTCAATTCTCCACCACTCAATCGATCCACAAAATCGTATTGTTTTTTAGCATCAAACAAGAAACGCTCCAATAATTGCGAAGCCGAAATCAATTTTCCTTTCATCAACGGGATAAATTCTCCGTATTCCTTAATCACATCAATAACACGCTGACCCGGTTTTGGGTTGATTCCACTTTGTGTGTAGTAACCTACTTTTATTGTTTCACCAATCACTACTTTTCCACTATCAAGAGGCAAAGTTCCGGTCAATAAATTCAAGAAAGTCGATTTTCCGGTTCCATTTTTCCCAATGATTCCAATGCGTTCGCCACGTTGAAAATCAAAACTGAAATTATCCATGATCACATGATCCTTGAATTTTTTGGAGATTTTGTGAAGCTCGATAATTTTGCTTCCCATACGTTCCATATTAATTTCAAGCTCCACTTTATTTTCACGACGGCGACTTTGCGCTTTTTCCTTGATGTCATAAAAATCATCCTGACGCGATTTTGATTTTGTCGTTCTCGCTTTTGGCTGACGGCGCATCCACTCCAGTTCTTTCACAAAAAGATTCTGTGCTTTATCCACACTTGAATTCTCGGATGCGATGCGTTCTTCTTTTTTCTCTAAATAATAAGAGTAATTTCCTTTGTATTGGTATAATTTTCCGTTGTCGAGTTCAATGATTTCATTACAAACGCGCTCCAGGAAGAAACGGTCGTGCGTGACCATAAACAACGTAATGTTTTCTTTGGAAAAATAGCTTTCCAGCCATTCAATCATCTCTAAATCCAAGTGATTTGTAGGTTCATCCAGAATCAATAAATCAGGACGATTGATCAAAATGATAGCTAACGATAAACGTTTTTTCTGTCCACCCGAAAGATTTTTTACTTTCAGTTTGAAATTTTCCAACTTCAGTTTGAATAAAATTTGTTTGTACTGCGTTTCAAAATCCCACGCATTGTGCTGATCCATTCCATCAAAAGCTTTTTGGTATGCTTCTTCATCTTCAGGATTTTCTAGTGCTTTTTCATACGCTTCAATCACTTTCAAAGTCTCATTGTCTGAGGCGAAAATGCTTTCTTCAATTGTCAATTCTTCCTGCAAATTATTATTTTGCGAAAGGAAAGCCATTTTTATGCCTTTTCTCAAAACAACTTGTCCCGTATCTGATTCTTCTAAACCATTAATGATACTCATAATAGTCGTTTTTCCAGAACCGTTTTTGGCTATGAAGGCAATTTTTTGATCTTTATTAATTCCGAACGAGATGTCTTTGAACAACGTACGCTCACCAAAAGATTTCGAGATATTTTCAACAGATAAGTAATTCACTTTGTAAGGTATGAGTTATAAATTATAAGGCATGAATTTGTGACGAAACATAACTTTTTTGCAAAAGTAATTCATTTACACCAAGTTTCAAGTTTTTGAGGTTGAAGTAATGTTAAAACTAAAAAGGTTAGGCTAATTTATTGGAGCCAATGATCTGGTTTTATTTGGAAGCATCGTTCCTGCTTTCGCCTTTATCTTTGTTCGTTCCTCTCAAAGGATATCGGCTTAAATGCAATTCACTGAACTCCTATGAAAATAAAAGTATAGTGAAGTAATCGTGGCTAAGGAGAAACATGTTTTTTAATTTTTTAAACTTTGTGACTTTGGGTCTTAACATATATCTTTGAAAAATGCAACTATCCGTCATCATTCTCAATTATAACGTTCGCTATTTCCTGGAGCTCTGTGTTTTAAGTGTTCATAATGCTTTAGAAAATATTGACGGAGAAATTATCGTAATAGACAATAACTCTCAAGACGACAGTTGTGCAATGATGAAGCAACGTTTCCCAAATGTAAAGCTCATTCAAAACAACGAAAATTTAGGTTTTCCAAAAGGGAATAACATTGGTGTAGCCCAAGCCCAAGGAGAATATATTTGCATTCTGAATCCTGATACGGTTGTCGCTGAAGATACATTCAGTAAAGTGTTAAACTTCGCCAACAAGCAAAAAGACTTAGGAATTATAGGTGTGAAACTCATTGATGGATCCGGGAACTTCCTGCCGGAAAGCAAACGCGGAATTCCAACTCCTTTTGTCGCGTTTACAAAGTTTACGGGTTTGTATAAATTATTTCCTAAATCAAGAACATTAGGAAAATATTACTCCCAACATTTAAATGAAAATCAAACCGGAGAAGTAGAAGTTCTCGTGGGCGCTTTTATGTTCATGAAACGAGAATTGTATCTAGAACTAGGTGGATTTGATGAAGATTGTTTCATGTATTCAGACGATATTGATTTGTCCTATCGAGTCCTGAAAGTAGGAAAGTCGAATTATTATTTTCATGAAACCACTGTAGTGCATTATAAAGGAGAAAGTACGGTTAAGGACGGAATTTATATGAAACGGTTTCAGGACGCTATGCAATTCTTTTACAAAAAACACTTTAAGGCTTCGTTGGTCTTTTCTTTAATTATGAAAGCAGGAATTGTGTTTTTCTCTTTTGTGAAAATGTTTCAAGGGCAGCCTAAAATAAGAACAAAACCAAATTCTTTTGTTTTTTATTCTTCGAACAAAAAATTAGCAAATAAACTGGCTCTGATTTTTCAAAATAAAGTTTCTTTTCACAATTTAAAAACAGAAAAAATGGTAATTTCGTCTTTTGTTAAGAGGGAAACAGAAACAGAGATTATTTTGGATAACGAATTCATTTCTTTCAAAGAATGCATTCGTTTTATGGAATCAGCAAAGAATAAAGGGTTTACCTTTAGAATTTTACCTAAAAAGGCTAATTTTTTAATTGGAAGTGATAATTCCAGGGAAAGAGGAGTAGTGGTAAAAATTGAGTGAAAAATTACATTAAGTGTAATTTATATTTAAAATATTTAGTAATTTCGCAAACTGAAAACAAAAAATACCTTTTAGGTTAACAATATGGCAAGATTTGAATTAAAACTTCCTAAAATGGGAGAAAGTGTCGCAGAAGCAACCATTACAAATTGGTTGAAAGAAGTTGGAGACAAAATTGAAGCTGATGAAGCGGTACTCGAAATAGCAACTGATAAGGTTGATAGCGAGGTGCCAAGTGAAGTTTCGGGTATTTTGGTGGAACAACTATTTGGTAAAGATGATTTAGTTCAGGTAGGGCAAACAATTGCTATTATTGAAACTGAAGGTGGAGAACTTGTACCTGTTGTTAAAGAAGTTGCTACCCCAGAGGCTGTTGCTGAAGTAACTAAAATGGTTGATGCAGCCAAAGAAAGTGTTGCAACGCCGGTAAATTTCTCGGACTCTGAAAAATTCTTATCGCCATTGGTAAAAAATATTGCCAAGGAAGAAGGTGTTTCTGTTGCAGAATTAGACACGATTTCAGGTACTGGAAAAGAAGGAAGAGTTACTAAAAATGATATTTTAGAGCACGTAAAAAATAGAACAATTCAACCGGTAGCTGTTTCAGCTCCAGTGGCAGAAGTTCAAAAAGCTGTTGCGGCTCCTGTTGCTCAAAAAGCGGCTCCTGTTTCCGTAAGTGGCGGAGATGAAATCGTTGAAATGGACAGAATGCGTAAGTTAATTGCGGGTTACATGGTAGCTTCAGTTCAAACTTCGGCTCACGTGCAATCATTTATTGAAGTGGATGTAACGAATATTGTAAAATGGAGAGAGAAAAATAAAGTTGCTTTCGAAAAAAGAGAAGGAGAAAAGTTGACGTACACGCCAATTTTCATGGAAGCAGTTGCAAAAGCTATAAAAGATTATCCAGGAATGAATATTTCTGTTGATGGTGATTTTATCATCAAAAAGAAAAATATTAACCTAGGAATGGCAGCATCGTTGCCAAACGGAAACTTGATTGTTCCCGTTATTAAAAATGCGGATCAATTGAACTTAGTTGGAATGGCAAAAGCAGTAAACGACTTAGGTGGTCGTGCGAAAGCTGGAAAACTAAAACCGGATGATACTCAGGGAGGAACCTATACGGTTACTAATGTAGGGACTTTTGGTAGTGTTTTTGGCACGCCAATTTTAAATCAGCCACAAGTTGGGATTTTAGCTCTTGGAGCAATCCGAAAAATGCCGGCAGTAATTGAAACTCCGGAAGGTGATTTCATAGGTATTCGCCAAAAAATGTTCTTGTCACACAGTTACGATCATAGAGTTGTAGATGGTGCGTTAGGAGGAAGTTTTGTGAAACGAGTAGCTGAATACTTAGAAGCTTTTGACGTAAACAGAGATTTTTAATAATTTATAATTAGAATAAAAACCCGATTGATTTTTAAAAATCAATCGGGTTTTCTTTTTTTTGAGATTTTCTGAAACTTTAAACGTTGAACTTTAAACGAAATTAAGCCCAAATTTCTATATTTGTACTAATACAAAATATAGACATGGAATTAAAGTTAAGTAAACCAATTTGCTTTTTCGACCTGGAAACTACGGGAATAGATATCGGAAAAGACAGAATTGTAGAAATCTCAATATTCAAAGTTTTTCCCAACGGAAATAAAGAAAGTAAAACATGGTTAGTGAATCCCACTATTCCTATTCCAGCACAAACAACAGCGGTTCATGGAATTACTGACGAAAAAGTAGCCAATGAGCCAACCTTTAATGAGTTAGCTTTACAGGTTTACGCAATGATCAAAGACAGTGATTTGGCTGGATTTAATTCGGATCGTTTTGATATTCCCTTATTAGCGGAAGAATTATTGCGTGCCGGAGTAGATTTTGACATGAAAGGAAAAGTTTCTGTAGATGTTCAAACTATTTTCCATAAAATGGAGGAGCGGACCTTGTCTGCAGCCTTGAAATTTTATTGTGATAAAGGGCTGGAAAATGCACATTCTGCAGAAGCCGATACGATGGCCACTTATGAAATCCTAAAAGCACAATTGGATCGTTACCCGGAATTGGAAAATGACATGAAATTGCTTTCGGAATTTTCAACTAGAAAAAAGATTGCTGATTTTGCTGGAATGATCACTTTTGATAAAGATAATGAGGAGATTTTTTCATTTGGAAAACATAAGGGGGTAAAAGTGGATAAGGTTTTAGAAACCGAACCAGGATATTTCAGTTGGATTCAAAATGCCGATTTTCCTTTGTATACCAAAAAAGTTTTAACGGCAATCAAACTTCGAAAATTGAATACTAAATTAAGTTAATTTTTGAATCTTTCAATCATTGAATAATTAATAAGAAATGAAAATAATCTGCATCGGTAGAAATTATACCAATCATATAGAAGAGTTACAGAACGAAAGGCCAACAGAACCCGTAGTTTTTATGAAGCCGGATTCGGCTGTTTTGTTGAAGCAACATCCGTTTGTGATTCCTGAATTTTCGGAAGATGTTCACCATGAAATCGAAATTATTGTAAAAATAAATAAAGTTGGTAAGTATATTGAGCCTAAGTTTGCCCATAAATATTATGACGAAATCAGCGTTGGGATTGATTTTACAGCTCGGGATCTACAAGATAAATTAAAAGCAAAAGGGTTGCCTTGGGAAAAAGCAAAAGCGTTTGATGGTTCGGCGGTTATAGGCGAATTTATTCCAAAAAATCAATTTAATTCGTTAGAAAATATTACATTTGAATTGACCAGTAATAATGAAACGGTACAAAAAAGTAATTCCAGTCATATGTTGTGGAAAATTGATGAGCTAATTTCTTATGTTTCTCAGTTTTTTACGCTTAAAATTGGCGATATTATTTTCACAGGAACCCCGGAAGGAGTTGCTGCTGTAAAATCAGACGATGTTTTAGAAGGATTTTTAGAAGGACAACAACTCTTTAGAATACAAGTAAAATAATGGCTTTAAAATATAACCTTTCCAAAGTGTACGCACTTTCAGATAACGACCCAGAATTTGTAAATGAAATTCTGACTTTGTTCGTTACCGAAGTTCCTGAAGATTTAAAGCAAATCAAAGAGGGAATAAAGAAAAAAGATCATAAACATGCTTATGCTTATGCTCACAAAATTAAACCTACCCTTGATTTAATGGGTTTGAATGTCGCTTTTGAAGAAATTCTCCAAATTGAAGCTTGGACAAAAGCGGAAGGCAAAAAGAAAGAAATAAAAGAGACTTTTAAAAGCGTAAAGAATCAGGTTAATGACGCTATTAAGGAAATCAAAAAAGACTTTGATTTGTAAAATTTGGGCGTGACCACGCTTTCACTAGCGTTACAGCGTGGTCAGGCTATCCGTTGCAATCTCTCTCGTTAAAGAACGAGAGAGGATTTCCACTTTTATCCCTCACGCAAAAACGGAATGTGCTAATTTAGATGTTCCTTTTTTTAGATTAAAATCTCAAAATAAACTCCATCAACTTCAAGAAATGAAAGCAACTATAGTTACCATTGGTGATGAAATTTTAATAGGACAAATTGTCGATACGAATTCTGCTTTTATCGCCAAATCATTAGATAGAATTGGTGTTGAAATCAACGAAATGATTTCGATAAGCGATGATAAAAAGCATATTTTGGATACTTTTGCAAAGCTTCAAAATACGGTGGATTTAGTTGTTATAACTGGTGGTTTAGGACCTACAAAAGATGACATTACCAAGAAGACATTCTGCGACTATTTTGATGATGAATTGATTGTTAATAAAGAAGTCGAAAAACATGTTGTCGAGTTAATTGAGCGTGTGATGAATAGAAAAGCTTCGCAAATCAATAAAGATCAGGCACTTGTTCCTTCTAAATGCACGGTACTTCATAATCAGGTGGGAACAGCACCTGGAATGTGGATGAAAAAAGAAAATACGGTTTTCATTTCGCTTCCCGGTGTGCCCTATGAAATGAAATATTTAGTCGAGAATGAAATCATTCCAAAAGTAGTTCGGGAATACAAACGGCCTTACATTATCCATAAAACAATTCTTACTTACGGTCAGGGCGAAAGCCATGTGGCCGAACGTATTGAAGAATGGGAAAATAACCTTCCGGAATTTATAAAATTGGCTTATTTGCCAGCTCCGGGAAGGGTTCGTTTGAGGCTTTCTGCCAGAGGCACTGATAAAGAGAAATTAGAGGCGGCAATCGCCGAAAATGTACAATCATTGGATGCGATAATACACGATATTATTGGTGGTTTTGATGATGAAGAAACTCTAGAAGTGGTAGTTGGGAAAATGCTGGCAAAGCAAAACAAAACCCTTTCAACGGCTGAAAGTTGCACTGGAGGTAAGATCGCTCAAGTTTTAACTTCTGTTCCTGGATCTTCCCAGTATTTTAAAGGCAGTGTGGTTTCCTATGCAACAGAGGCTAAAATCAATGTACTTGGTATACCGGAAAACCTCATAAAAGAGCATTCTGTTGTGAGCAAAGAAGTAGTTTCGGCTATGGCAATGAGTATTAAAAAAATGATGAAAACGGATTACGCAATTGCGACAACTGGTAATGCTGGGCCGTCAAAAGGGGACTCAAAAGCTGATATTGGAACCGTTTTTATTGCATTGGCTACGCCAAACGATATAATTGTTGAAGAATTTAATTTTGGGCAACCACGTGAAAAAGTGATAGATAGAACAGTAATCAAGAGTTTAGAAATATTACAGAAAGAAATTTTGAAAAATGTGCTTTAATTATTTTGCATAATAGGTTTATTTTTCTTTTCTTTGCACCCTCGATTTGAATAACGATAAAAGATAAGATAATGTCAAGAGTTTGTGACCTTACAGGTAAAAGAGCGATGGTAGGAAATAACGTTTCTCACGCTATGAATAAAACTAAGAGAAAATTTTCTGTAAACTTAGTTAAAAAGCGTTTTTATCTTCCAGAAGAAGATAGATGGATTACTCTTAGAGTAGCAGCATCTACGATAAAAACAATTAATAAAAATGGAATCGCTGCAGTTTTGAAAAAAGCACAGTCAGAAGGATTTATTAAATAATCCAGTCCAAAATAAAAAAATAGCAAGATGGCAAAGAAAGGTAATAGAATCCAGGTAATTTTAGAATGTACTGAGCACAAGACTTCAGGTGTTGCAGGGACTTCAAGATACATCACAACAAAGAACAAAAAAAATACTCCAGACAGATTAGAGATTAAGAAATTTAATCCAATCTTGAAACGTGTAACAGTTCACAAAGAAATTAAGTAATAATTAAAGATTTTGATAAAAATATCAAATGGTGACATTTGTATATTTTGTTAAAATACATATACATTTAAATCATGGCAAAGAAAACAGTAGCAACGTTACAGACATCTTCTAAGAGATTATCAAAAGCCATCAAAATGGTGAAATCTCCAGTAACAGGTGCATATACATTCGTAGAATCTATTATGTCTCCAGAAGCAGTTGATGAATTCTTGAAAAAGAAATAGTTAACAATCACATTATATAGAAAAGCTACTTTCATTCGGAAGTAGCTTTTTTATTTTCTATATTTACCGTTAGAAAATCGTTTTGGCTCTTTAAGTCTAAATACTTCATTTTTAATACTATTACACAATGAGTTTTTTCAAAAGAATATTTTCCCAAGAGAAAAAAGACCCGAGCTTTAGCGAACAGGCGAAGCAAACATTAGACAAAGGTCTGGAAAAATCAAAAACAACTTTCTTTTCAAAATTGACCAAAGCGGTTGCTGGAAAGACTAAAGTTGATGATGACGTTTTAGATAATCTGGAAGAAATTCTTGTGGCTTCGGATGTAGGAGTGAATACCACATTGAAAATTATTACTCGAATAGAAAAGCGTGTCGCTGCGGATAAATATCTTGGAATAGAAGAACTCAATCAAATACTTCGAGAAGAAATAGCGAGTTTACTATCTGAAACTAACTCAGGTGAAGCTACTGAATTTGTAATTCCGATTCAAACTTCCAAACCTTATGTTTTAATGGTTGTTGGTGTCAACGGAGTTGGAAAAACAACTACTATAGGAAAACTAGCCTATCAATTTAAAAAACAAGGCTACAAAGTGGTTTTGGGTGCTGCAGATACTTTTCGTGCCGCAGCTATAGATCAATTGCAAATTTGGGCGGATAGAGTAGGAGTTCCTATTGTTCGTCAAGATATGGGAAGTGATCCTGCATCAGTGGCTTTTGATACCTTGCAATCCGCGGTTGCTCAAAATGCCGATATTGTCATAATTGATACGGCAGGACGTTTGCATAACAAAATTAATTTGATGAACGAATTGACAAAAGTGAAGCGAGTAATGCAAAAGGTAGTGGGCGATGCACCTCACGATGTTTTATTAGTTCTTGATGGTTCTACGGGTCAAAATGCGTTTGAGCAAGCCAAACAATTTACTGCTGCAACAGAAGTTACTTGTTTAGCGGTTACCAAATTGGACGGGACTGCCAAAGGTGGTGTAGTCATTGGGATTTCAGATCAATTTCAGATTCCTGTGAAATACATTGGTGTAGGTGAAAAAATTGAAGATTTACAGGTCTTTAATAAATATGAATTTGTAGATAGTTTTTTTAAATAATAAGTGCAATGAATTTTTCTTCTTTTAAAAATACGAATCCGATTTATTTCTATTTTATCAGTATTTCTTCTTTTGTTTTGGCTAATATCGTTAGAGACAAAAGTATTGGCTTTTATTATTTTTTGTTGGCTGTTGGTGTGGTTTTCTTTTTGCTTGGTATAGTAAAAAGAATAAAAAATAAATGATTTTTATTGGTACAATGCGCTAATTTTCGCCCACAGTGTTAGATCAAAATCAGATAGCGCCAAATTTACATTATCGGCAGCATCGCCCATTCTGATTACTACCATTTTCTTGCTTGGAATGACATATATTTTTTGATCATTTTTACCCAAAGCCATAAACATATCATTTGGAGCAGTAGGAATAATACTTCCGGGAATTGTAAGTTGTGATTGTGGTAAATGGTAACTTGCTTTTCCGTTTAGCCACCATAAATAGCCATAACTGAGGTTTATATTTTGAGAAGTGGTTGTAGCTTCGTTAAAATACGTTTCGTTCAAAATAATATTGTTTTCCCATTTTCCTTTATTGTACATCAATAATCCAAAACGAGCCATACTCCGTGTAGTGCTCCCGTAAACAGAATTATTGCCAGATTGAAACCAAGCTCCATCCATTCCTATTTTGTCTCTTAATTTTGTATTGAAATAAGTGTTCCAAGTTTGTCCCGAAGCCTGAGCAATCACGTCTTGCAATTTTACATATACATTATGATAGGCCCAACGCGCAGCCGCATCAGCTTTGTATTGGAGACTTGATGGCGAAACATCATCCCCATTGGCAATATCTTCGATACCGGAAGTCATGGTGAGTAAGTTTTTGCAGGTAATTAGATTTTCTTGTGCCAGAGTTTCACTTGTCCAACCCGTTCCAATATATTGTGAAACTTTATTATTTATGTTTAAAATTCCTTCCTGTTGTGCAATTCCAGTTAGGGTGGAAGTCAATGTTTTTCCGGCACTTGCCCAATACCAATTAGTAGATGCTGCATGACCATTGAAATAATTTTCCATTACGATGCGGCCATTAACTAGAATAATGAAACCTTTAGACTGTTTGAGTTCTAAATAATCTAAAAGTGGTTGAACGGCTGCTTGTTTCCATCCCAAAGATGCAATTGATTTTGTTTCCCAAATAGTACCTGTTAATGGAGGAAAATAAATCGTTTCTGTTGTTGTAGCAGCAGGCTCAACAGTTTCGGAATTGCAACTGAAACATAAGAATAGGATAAGGAAACTATAGATTGTTTTTGGCATCGTACAAATGATTTATTTCTAATTAGTTTAAGACCAAAAATATATAAAATAGTTTAATCTGTTTTTGCTTTTTTTGTTTTCTTTGCGTTTATTAAGTTTAACTTTGTCTTTGAAACGAAAGTAGTATTTGGTTTCGAATGCCCTAGCCCTGATGGAAACGGCATCCGTTCCCGTCCTGAACATGTTTCAAGATCCCGAAACATGTTCAGGACGGGAAAGATATAGTAGACAGCAGGAAATAGCTCTTAAAAATAATAATTATATGAAAAACGTATTTAGAATTTTATTTATTTTACTGTTTTTTGTTGCCTGTCAGCAAAAGGTAACTCCTGCGGATGTTGCTAAAATTAATGGATATTGGGAAATTGAAAAAGTAGTCTTTGACCAAGGAAAAGATAAGAATTATGGGATGAATGAAAGTTATGATTATTTTCAAATAGGTAAAAATAATAGTGGAACCAGAAAAAAGGTGATGCCGCAATTAGACGGTACTTTTTTGGTAAACAATACCTATGAAAATGTAACCGTGCGATTTGCAGCCGATAAAACTTTTTTAGATTATTCGACTCCGTTTACAAAATGGAGTGAGGAATTGATTTCCCTTTCTCAGGATAAGATGGTGCTTATAAATCCAGAGAAAAAAGAATATCACTATAAGAAAACGGGACCAATAAATCTACTAGGCGATGGCAAAAAGACTAAATAATCAAAGTACGATAGGGGATGTTTTGAAACAAATTATCCAAGTAAATAAACTTCAACCCGGAATGGACCAGATTGATGTAAAGGATGCGTGGAAAAATCTGATGGGAAACGGTGTAAATAGCTATACTAATAACGTGGTTCTGAAAGGTTCGACTTTATATGTTGAATTAACTTCGTCGGTTTTGAGAGAAGAATTGAGTCACGGAAGGTCTAAAATTGTTGCGATGATTAATGAAGAATTGCGTCGGGATGTTGTGAAGGATGTAGTTTTAAGATAATTATTTTAGATTGTTGATTAACGATTGTAGATTTCAGATTTTCTTTTTCATAAAAAAATCCCGTCCCGATTTTATCGGGACGGGATTTTTATTTATACGATTTTCTAAATCTTAATTCATAAATTAAAACTGCTCTCTTCCAGCAAAATGGAAAGCACCTTCGATAGCTGCATTTTCATCGCTATCAGAACCGTGAACTGCATTTTCTCCAATAGAAGTTGCGTATGCTTTACGGATAGTTCCTTCAGCAGCTTCAGCTGGGTTTGTAGCACCAATTAAAGTTCTGAAATCTTCAACAGCATTGTCTTTTTCTAAAATAGCAGCAACAATAGGACCACGAGTCATGAATTCAACTAATTCACCGTAGAAAGGTCTTGCAGCGTGCACAGCATAAAATGCTTGTGCATCAGCAATTGTTAATTGAGTTAATTTCAAAGAAACAATTTTGAAACCAGCAGTTGTAATCATTGCTAATATATTTCCGATGTGTCCGTTTTCAACGCCATCAGGCTTAATCATTGTAAAAGTTCTATTAGTAGCCATTTTATTTTCTGTTTTTTAATTTTGTGCAAAAATAGACTTTTTTTTGAATTGAAATTATTAAATAAGCGGTTTAGCCGCTTTTATTTATTTAAAAATGCTGTTTTTATCGTTTTATACTTTAAAGATCAGCTTGTTTTTGTAAAATATCCACAAAATGAGAGACCAAATTCCAACATAAATTAAAGCTCCAACTAGGGATGACAATAAAGGATTATCGAAAAAAGGCGAAATCCAAAAACTATAAAGATATTTTTGAAGATTAATTTGTTCTGACGGTATTTTTGGATTTTGAAATTGAATCATTCTCAATCCTTGCGGAATAATACCAGAGAAAAAGAATACTACCATGGGATTTACTCCCCAAATTAGAAACAGTTTTGTCCATTTTTTATTGTCTATGACTTCAATGACATAAAACAAAACGGTTAAACACAGTATTGCTAATCCGGAAGTATATAAGACATAGGAACTGGTCCAAAGTGATTTGTTGATGGGAAACAGAATGTTCCAAAGTAGTCCCAATAAAGTAAGTATTAAACCTATTATTGCCATTTTTTTGACAATTTCCAACTTTGGTAAAGGACGATTAATCAATTGTCCAATTAGTAACCCGATTATTCCTGAAGCAATTGCTGGAATTGTGCTTAAGATGCCTTCGGGATCCCAAGTTTTCGAAAAAATCCACATGTGTCCTTCTAATATTACACTATCTAACCAAGCGCCCAAGTTGGTTCCTTTTTCAAAGTTTGCCGCTCCAATGCCCGGAACGGGTACTAAAGCCATTAATCCCCAATATATTAGTAATAGTGCTATAGCGGTTAGAAGTTGTGTTTTTTGACTGGTTTTTAAATACAATAGAGAAACGAAAAAATAGACAATTCCGATTCGTTGAAGCACGCCTGGAATTCTAACCTCTTGATATGCTTCGATACCGCTGTATGCTAAAAACAGCAAAGCAACAAAAACGAAAACTGTCAAATAGGTCTTTATTTTTAGACTGAAGTTACCCAAAAGCGCATAACTTACTCCGATTGTCATGACTAATCTGCCTACTAATAATGGAATTCCTTGCAGACCAAAAAGTTCTATTTTACCAAAAAAATTAAGGAATAATCCCAAACAAAAAATTCGTAAAGCGCGTATAGTTGTTTTATTGAAAGTTGCGCTATCAAACTGTTTAGTGGGCATTGCAAAAGATATGGCGACAGCCATTATAAAAATAAAGAAAGGAAAGACCAAATCGGTTGGCGTACATCCATTCCATTCCGCATGTTCTAACGGCGGATAAATATGATCCCAACTTCCAGGATTATTTACAATTGTCATCAATAAAATTGTGAACCCTCTAAATGTATCCAGTGAAATTAAGCGTTCTTTGGTCATTGATTTTTGGTTGGTTTTGGTTAATAGTGCTTGAATTTATGGCACCAAAATAATATCGAAATTTTGTCCCAAAGGTTTCAATTTATTGATAATCATAGGAATCAGATTCTCTCCATTTTCTAAATAAAATTCAGAGAAATTAGCCTGACGCTCCTGTAAACTTTCGTTTGGAAACAAATCGTTTTGTAATTCTGCGATGCGCTGTAATATATCACTTAGTTTTCTTTTTTGTGCTTTTAGAAGTCGTTTCTCCAAATTTGCCAATCCTTTGGTTTGTTTTACTTCTTGTGCTTTTACCGCTCCAATAAAGGATTTGTCCGTATGTTTTGCGATTTCATATAGTGATCCGAATTGTTTTTGCAAGTGCTCTTTCATCGCTGACAAATCGATTGGAAATTCAGATAATTGTTTGGTTTTATTGTTTAATAATTCAGCTTGTTTTGAAAATACATCTTTCCAACTCAAACTTAGTTTTTCTGCTTTTTTAGCTTGTTTTTCGGTTGCTAATAGTACCGAATTTCTCAGTAATAATATTGGAAAAGTTACTTTTGCAGCAGCAAAAAATGATTTTAATTCCAACCAATACGCAATTTCTCCGCCTCCGCCAATGTAACATAGATTTGGTAAAATCACTTCTTGGTATAACGGACGCATAATCACATTAGGACTGAATTTTTCGGGATGATTTTCTAATAATGCTAGAATTTCACTTTCAGAAAATTCAATTTTAGTGTGATTTACTTTGTATTTCCCATTTTCAAGAATAATACGTTCACGAAGCTTATCTTCGATAAAAAACAAATTGATTTCACGAGGATTGACCTGAATCGTATAGTCTTTTAGTTGTTTGGCAGTTTCGAGTACTAATGGATATGAAGATTGATGCAGCAATTCTTCTTTAGCATAAGGAATAAAAGCTCGTTTTAAATCGGAATTTTCCGCATCCAGAATAACCAAACCGTATGCGCCAAATAATGCATTAGCTAAATGTCTTGTAGCATCAGCCAAATTAGCATGAGTGAGATACGATTCCTGAAACATTTTTTTTAGGGTCTCGGCATTGGTACTGGAACCAATTTCTAGCGCATATATTTCAAAGAAATCTTCTAAACCTTTAGTAGATAATCTCCCAACAGGACCTGTACTTTCAGTATTCCATCGGAATTTTTTTCCTTTAAAATTAAAATAATTGATTTCTTCAAAATCGTGGTCTTCGGTTGCCATCCAATAAATGGGTACGAAATTATAGTTTGGATATTTCGCTTTTAATTCGGTTGTTAAATTAATGGTCGAAATAATCTTATACAAAAAATACAAAGGTCCACTGAATAAATTTAATTGATGACCAGTGGTGACCGTAAATGTATTTAGAAGTGCTAAAGCTTCAATATTTTGTTTAGTTAAAGCCGATGTTTCAACTTTTAAATATTGTTTTTGTAAAGCCGAAACTAAAATAGGTCTGTTATGATTGTCGTAGTTGTTTTGCTTTTCTAGGATTTGGCTTTCAAAGTTTTCAAGTTTTGGAAATCTATTGTATAGAGAATCTAAATTGTTTTTTTGATCTAAATAATCGTTCATCAAAGAAGAGAAATATCCGGAGTTTTGATAGCTGATACAGTCGGTTGGCATATTGGATTTTATTTGATGCTAAATTACCGAAAAATATCGGAACAAATATTTGCTAAAGCGAAAAAATATTTAGACATTTGTCTAAATATATAAATACTTTAAATAATGAATGCCATTTTTAAAGCTTTAAATGACGCCACTCGGAGAGAAATATTGGAACTTTTGAAAAAAAAGGAATTGGCAGCGGGTGAAATCGCGGATCATTTTGATATTTCAAAACCCAGTATTTCTCACCATTTGGATATTTTAAAACAAGCCGATTTAATTACCTCTGAAAAAAAAGGACAATTCGTAATTTATTCTATCAACACTATTATAATGGAAGATGTTTTGCAATGGATATTAACTTTTAAAAAATAAAAAAATGAAATTAACTTTAAGAAAAGAATTACCTATTATCGGAATTGTATTGACTCCTTTTGTGTATTTAGCCGTAATCTGGAATAGTCTTCCTGAAAGAGTTCCGATACATTGGAATTTGAAAGGAGAAATTGACGATTGGGGTAGTAAGTATTCGTTATTTATATTATTGTTTATGCTGCCTGTTTTGATGTATGTTATCATGCTTGCAGCTTCAAAACTGGATCCTAAAAAAAGAATGGATTTAATGGGTGGTAAATTTTATCAGTTGAAGTTTTTTCTGGTTTTGTTTATGTCCTTGGTGGCTTTGTTTATTTTGTACATCACAAAAAATCAATTCTTTTCTAATCCAAGTTTAATTTATGTAACTGTAGGTGTTTTATTAATGGTTTTTGGTAACTATTTCAAGGTCATTCAGCCTAATTATTTTATCGGAATTCGAACGCCATGGACTTTAGAAAACATCGAAGTTTGGAAAGTTACACATGCTTTTGCTGGTCAACTTTGGTTTATTGGTGGTGTAATAATAGTTTTAGGCGGATTGATTTTTCCGGATTTTACTTTTTCCAAAGCTTTTATTGGTATTGGTTTCACTTTAGCATTCGTGCCAATAGTGTATTCTTATATTAAGTTTAAGGAGATAGAGAAAAAGAGTTAGGAGTTTTAAGAATTTAGTACCAATTATAATTTATAGATTTAATCAAATAAAATGAAGAAAACAGTATTTTTTTTAATAGCAATTTTAGCTTCTTTTACAATGGTCGGGCAAGAAATTTCAGGGCAATGGAATGGGGTTTTGAAAGTTCCCGGGGCACAGTTAAGAGTTGTATTTAATATCAGTAAATCCGAAAATGGTTATAGCTCGACGATGGATAGTCCCGATCAAGGAGTCAAAGGAATTCCGATAACGACCACAAGTTTTGCAAACTCTATTTTGAAGCTGCAAATACCGGCTGCAGCAATTGTTTATGAGGGAATATTAAATAAGGATAATATAATTGTTGGTAATTTTGTGCAAGGAGGTCAATCCTTTGCTTTGAATATGTCAAGAGGGAGTATAGAAGAAAAAGTAGTAATAAGACCTCAAGAGCCACAAAAGCCCTATCCCTATTATACGGAAGAAGTAACATTTGAAAATAAAACAGATAAAAATGTTTTAGCAGGAACTTTAAGTTTGCCCCAAAAAGAAGGTCACTTTCCTGCTGTGATTTTGATTACAGGTAGCGGTCCGCAAAACAGAGATGAAGAATTAATGGGACACAAACCCTTTCTTGTTTTAGCCGATTATTTGACTAAAAAAGGAATTGCAGTTTTAAGATTTGATGATCGCGGAGTTGCCAAATCTACGGGCGATTTTAAAAAAGCAACCACTATGGATTTTGCTAAAGACGTTCAAGCAGGAGTTGATTATTTGCGTAGCAGAAAAGAAATTGATAAAAGTAAAATTGGATTAATTGGACACAGTGAAGGAGGAGTAATTGCACCTATTGTTGTGGGGAATTCGAAGGATATAGATTTTATTGTATTATTGGCTGGAACAGGAATTCGAGGAGATAAATTGATGCTTTTGCAAAAGGAAAAAATAGAACGACAAATGGGAGTTCCCGAAAGTGAAATTCAAAAGGGGCAAGAAATTTTTCAAGGTGCTTATGATATAGTTTTAGCCTCGAGCGACAGTGATACTAATCTAAAAACTAAAATAAATAATTATTTAAAATTGCAATTTGGATATAAAATGTCAGAGGCACAAATCAGCGGATTAACTTCACAAATTGCCAGTCCTTGGATGGTTAATTTTCTGAAATTCGATCCTGCCACTGCTTTAGAAAAAGTGAAATGTCCTGTTTTGGCAATAAATGGAGATAAAGATTTGCAAGTTCCTGCTGATGTAAATATAAATGCGATTAAAAAGGTGTTGGCAAAAGGAGGTAATAAAAAAGTAACTACCAAAATAGTACCTAATCTCAATCATCTGTTTCAGGAATGCAAAACCGGTTCTCCTGATGAATATGCAATGATTGAACAAACATTCTCTCCAATTGCATTAGAGGAAATATCCAACTGGATTTTAGTTCAAGTCAAGTAATAGAATATATATTATGCGTAAAAAGTCCATTTATTGGGCTTTTTTTGTGTTATTTTTTTACCTCTTCAAGCTAAAATGACCTCGATATTCGGATCCATCCGTTCTTTTCACCACAAACCAATAATCCGTTGCAGGAAGTTCTTGACCATTAAAAGTTCCATCCCAACCACTATTGTTTTTTAATTCGGTTATGAATTTTCCGTAGCGATCAAATATTTGAACGGTTAAATCCTCTTCGATATCAGAAAATTTGATTTTCTAGGTGTCATTGAAACCATCTCCATTTGGGGTAAAAAATTTAGGATATGACAATGATGAATCATCAATTGTTAAATTACAATCTGTAGCTCCTGAAATTCGGGCGATTATCAAAATTCGATTGCTTTCACAATTGTCTATAGTTTGTGATGCATAGTAATTACTTCCATTTTGTAGTAATTCTGAATCCGGTAATAATGCACCATTAACTAATGAATACAACGTTTCAAGAATTCAATTCAATAATTACGGTACTGGATTCTCATTTCAAGTGGGAGCCATTGCAAAATTGACGAATGAAGTTCGTTTGGGGTTGGCTTATGAATCTTCAACTTGGTGCAAACTGAATTATGAATTATCACAAAGTCTTGTTGCTGTGCGCGCTAATACAGGTGGAGAATTACCATCTGATGTTGTAGACCCTCAGGTAGTCAATATTTACCAAGCTTATAAATTACAAACTCCAAGCAAATTGACCGGAAGTTTTGCCTATGTTTTTGGAAAATCGGGTTTAATAAGTATCGATTATGCCATGAAAAATTACAGTAATACTAAATTTAAACCAGAAAATGATCCTTATTTCAATACCCTAAACGACGATATGAATTCGATATTGGATACTACCGGAGAATTAAGAATAGGTGCTGAATATAAAATTGAGGCTTTGAGCTTAAGAGCAGGATATCGTTACGAACAAAGTCCTTATAAAAACAAAGTGACTATTGGTGATTTGACTGGCTATTCAGCAGGTTTAGGATACAGTTTTGGTTCAACCAAAGTAGACTTAGCTTATTCGTATGCCAAAAGAAATTTCCAACAAGGATTTTTTGGTCAAGGATTTACTGATGGCGCAAGAATAGATGCAATAAACAACAATGTTTCGCTAACATTAGCGTTTGAATTGTAAAATCACACCAGAAATAAAATTTAGAATCCGATTCGTGATTATGAAACGGATTTTTTTTATCCCTGATGGTAGTGAAAATCCTCCCGCTTTTTCTCGGGAGATTACTTCACCTAGCACTCATTTTTATAGGAGTTCAGTGAACTTTGTTTGCAGCGTACAGCAGGAATAGCTTCACAAAAAAACTGAAAAGGAACTGAAACAAGTTCAGTTTGAATAAAAAATTGTAATTTTGCAAAATTCCCAAATTATCGGGATTCTAATGTTATGAGAACTAAGTCGTTAAAAAAGAATAAAATAAACGTAATCACTCTTGGGTGTTCAAAGAATGTATATGACAGTGAAGTGCTTATGGGTCAGCTTCGCGCAAGCGGAAAAGACGTTACACATGAAGCACCAGAAGCCGAAGAAGGAAATATTATTGTAATAAATACCTGCGGATTCATTGATAATGCCAAGGCTGAATCAGTGAATATGATTCTGGAATATGCTGACAAGAAAGAAAGAGGATTAGTTGATAAAGTGTTCGTTACCGGATGCTTGTCTGAACGTTATAGACCAGATTTAGAAAAAGAGATCCCAAATGTAGATCAGTTTTTTGGAACTACAGAGCTGCCACAATTATTGAAAGCTTTAGGAGCAGATTACAAGCATGAATTATTAGGAGAACGTTTAACAACAACTCCAAAAAATTACGCCTACTTAAAAATTTCAGAAGGTTGTGACAGACCATGCAGTTTTTGTGCGATTCCATTAATGCGAGGAAAAAATGTTTCTCAAACGATTGAAAAATTGGTTAAAGAGGCGGAAGGTTTGGCAAAAAATGGCGTGAAGGAATTAATTTTGATTGCTCAGGATTTGACTTATTACGGTCTTGATCTTTATAAAAAGAGAAATCTTGGTGAATTATTAGAAGCATTAGTAAAAGTGGAAGGAATTGAATGGATTCGTTTGCACTACGCCTTCCCTACTGGTTTTCCTATGGACGTTTTGGAGATCATGAAACGCGAACCTAAGATTTGTAATTACATTGACATTCCTTTGCAACATATTTCAGATTCTATCTTGAAATCGATGAGAAGAGGAACGACTCAGGCAAAAACAACAAAATTATTAAAAGATTTCCGTGAAGCAGTTCCCGGAATGGCAATTCGTACTACTTTAATAGTAGGATATCCTGGAGAAACGCAAGAAGATTTTAACATCCTAAAAGATTTTGTTCAAGAAATGAAATTTGACAGAATGGGTTGTTTTGCGTATTCTCACGAAGAAAACACACATGCTTATTTATTGGAAGATGATGTTCCTGATACTGTAAAACAAGAACGTGCCAACGAAATTATGGAATTGCAATCTCAAATTTCATGGGATTTAAACCAAGAAAAAGTTGGTCAGGTTTTCAAATGTATTATTGACAGAAAAGAAGGCGGACATTTTGTAGGCCGAACTGAATTTGATAGTCCGGATGTTGATAACGAAGTACTTATTGATGCTTCCAAACACTATGTGAAAACTGGAGAGTTTGTTATGATAAAAATTATCGAAGCTACTGAATTTGATTTGTACGGAGAACCTGTTTAGATTTCTAATTCACATCCCAACCTTTATAAAATATTCAATATGAAAATAGTTCAATCGTTAGCTATAAGTGCTTTTGTGTTATTATCAATTCAAACTGTTTCTGCTCAATACGGAAATAATGGTTATGGTGGAAATGGTTATGGTGGTCGCGGCCGAATGAATAGCGGAATGAGTCAAGACAGAGGACAGGATAAACCAAGAGAAATTCCTGCTGAAGAAACGATAAGCAAAATAATGCTTAAATTAAAACCCGCAGTAGGCTTAGATGAACTTCAGGAAATTGCTATCTCAAATATCTTGTTGGAAAGCATCAAAAGACAAGGTGTTATTTTGAAACAAGAAACAAATCAAAGTGATCAGATGAAAGACCTTCAAATACTTTCAGAAAATACAGAAAGAAGAGTTATTGAGTTATTAAATGACGATCAAAAGGAAAAGTATAAAATCTTTTCAGAAGAAAGCAAAAATCCAAAAAAATCTAAAAAAAATAGATAATTCCTTCTGGGAACATAAAAATATAATCATAAATAAGCATGAGGAATTCTTTTTATTACCTAATTTTTGCAGTAATTATCACTTCTTGTGCACCTAATCCTTATAAAGTTAGCGAGAAAATATATAATAAAAAACTCCATGACTTAAAAGAAACCATTTCAAGTAAAGAATCAATTTCTTTACCATTGGTAAACAATTATAAAATCACCATTGACACTTTATATACCAACCAATTGCATAATGTCAAAGATTCAATTTCAAGAACTGGGCTTACCATTTTAAAAAATGGCGTAAACACAGAATGGATTAGTACTGTAAATTTTAATTTAAGAAAGCCTAATTTTATTATAATTCATCATACAGCACAAGATTCGTTACAGCAAACTATAAAAACATTCACTTTACCAAGTACGCAAGTAAGTGCTCACTACGTAATTAGTGATGATGGGAGAGTAATACAAATGCTGAATGATTATCTAAGAGCCTGGCATGGTGGAACTGGATCATGGGGAAAAAATACCGATATAAATTCTGCATCGATAGGAATTGAGCTTGATAACAATGGCACCGAAGTTTTTTCGGATGCACAAATTAATAGCTTAATGGCACTTTTAACTAAATTAAAAAAAGACTACAACATTCCAACACAAAATATTATTGGACATTCTGACATTGCACCCACCAGAAAAAAAGATCCTAGCGCATTATTTCCTTGGAAAATTTTGTCTGAAAATGGTTTTGGAATTTGGTCTGATGAAATAGTAGAAACGGCTCCTTTAGACTTTAATGTAGAACAAGGCTTACGAATTATAGGATACGACACCAAAAATCTTTCGGCGGCAATTATATCTTTCAAGTTGCATTATATTCAGTCTGAACTCAATGATGTGGTTGATGAAAATACTAAGAATATTATCTACTCGATATACAAGAAACAATAATTTATTAGTTTAAAATAAAAAAAACGGCTTTTTGAATGTTTCAAAAAGCCGTTTTTTTTATGGAACTATTTAACACCTTGAAAATCTCTTTTAGCACTATTGCACGCTAACAAAATCCTAAACTAACGTATATATACCAATGGTTTGATAAAATATTCGGTGTGACATTATACGTAATTTCATTACTCAAATAATATGCCCTCAATAAAGTTGCTTCACGAAAAAAAAGCTGCCAAAATACTTAAAAAGAATCTTGACAGCAAAAAAAAAAAAATCCTTTGTCTAATTTGATTAAAAACTGTACGTTGTTCCTAACAAAACATAAGCGTTAGAACTTGATGGACTTGAATTGCTATCCATAAATAGATCTTCAGATGACAGGTCAACTCTAATCTCAGGAATAATTGTTAAGTTTCCTACTTTATAATTCAAAGACAAAGTATTTCCGATAACACTTGATCCTGCAAGAATTCCAACACCAGGAGTAGCATTTTTCGCATCAAAATACTCTAACCTGTATGCCAGACTTACCGTTTGTTTCACGGCATAGTTTGCATAACCAACTAAAGCAAACCACTCTCCATCTAAAGAACTGTCATTATCATTGTTTGTCATTGCATACGTTCCGTTAAATCCTAAAGAGAATTTATCACTAATTTTTTTAGATCCCACAAAGTCGAATTGAGTTTTATTTTCATCTGAAGAAGGATTACTACTTCCAGATGTTACGTTAAAATAAGCACTTCCGGTATCACCAGCATAAGCGATTTGTCCGATAAATGTCTTTTGGGCTGAACCCGCTTCAATTGTTGATTTAAAATCCGTAGGATTCGTAATTCCCGCCATGAAACTGTACTTTCCTGAGGTATATTGAGCTTTTACCCCAGTATTAAAAAACGGACCGTAAGTAAATGCGTAGGACATACTGTAGTTTTTATTGTCAACAGCGTCTACTAATTCATACCCTAAGTGAGTTCCGAAGCTACCCCCAATAACTTTAAACTTATCAGAAAACTCATAGGTGAAATTTAATTGTTTAATCATAAATGTTGTTGCGTCATCATTATAAGTAAATTGAGCGGCTCTTTTTCCAAAACCTAAATCAACAAAAACAGAGGCTTTACCCATTTTATGAGATGCTTCAATAGAAGCCATTCCCAATTCAAATGAATTATGAGAATTGGTAAAACTTGTATAACTGTTGTCGATATTAGAAAAATCGTATTTGTAATATGCATCAGTGGAGCCTGCAAAAGTTGTAGCCGGAGCTGGCGCATCTTGTGCAAATGTCAGGGTTGTTGTTAGCATTAATGCTAATGTTAGTGCTACTTTTTTCATCTTAAATTAGTTTTAATTAGTAATCTGGTTGGTTTTTATTTTGGTTTTGGTTTTCTATTTTTATCCGTATTGTCGTTTTATTTTCACTATTTAACCCAATTTTAAAGCAAAAAAAGAAAAATAAATTTCTGATTTTGATAGGCAAAATCTTTTTTTATTGAGACGAATTTATTAACTTTTATCTTAGATGAAAAAATAATAATTACTTTTTTACCTCTTTTTAAAAAGAATTATTGATAACAAAAAATCATGATGAAATAATGAATATTCCATATTTTTAATTAATTATTTTAAACAATCAATAATCACATTTTACAACAAAACCCCTATTATTTACACACTTAAAATAAAATAAACCATTTGAATTTAAAAAAATCAATTAAAAACACATATTAAAAACACACAGCCCCTGTAAAAAATAGCCTTAAATAAATATTAATAATTATTGCTGTTTTTTAAAAATCAAAAAATAAGCTGTATCAATTCATCTGCTTTTGACAAAAAAAGCACTGAATTACCAATACAAGTAAATCCCAACGTCATCCTATAAAAGTGTCGATAATTTCATTTTTTTTCAAAAATTTTAATTTTGCCTAAATTCCTTTTTTACTATATTTACGACATGATTCGACTACTGGGCAAAACTTTTGCATTATTATTATTATTTATCACTTTCTCCTTTGTATGGGTAAGTGATCTATTTGCTATCCTAGCCAATGATAAAAAATATGATTTATGCGAAAAAATTGAAAAGAAGTCAGAAGAAAGCAATTTGGAAAACAAAACAAAAACACTTTTCCTGACAACATTTGAAAATGTCAGTTGTATAGAATACTCCTCGTTTGAAAATGATAATATCAATTCCTCTGACTTGTTCAGAGCCAAAGAATGTGCTTTAAAAAATATGACTCCACCACCAAAGCATGGTTAACTACTCCAGATTTTCTAAAAAGTATAAAATGGGCTTCAAAATAGCTTCATTAAATTTATCTATATTCAAAAAATAAAAATGAAAAATATATTCACAATGCTCATGCTAACAATAACGGCATCATTAATGGCGCAAACACATGAGATCACAAAACATGACGGAAAAACAATGGATGTAAACTTCATTAAAACAGAAAATAATTTAGTTTACTACAGCACTGCAGAAAGTAATGAGGAAAAGAAAATTAGCCAATTTGCAATTTCCCAATTGCATGAAAAATCAAAAAAAGAAGCTAAAACTATATCCGAAAAGATTACACTTTCTGGAAAAGTAGATTATCCGAAAGTAATTATATTGAAACCATACCAAACTGAAGGCTTAAAAGAATCTGGCGTTATCACGAGTTTTTTAGGTAGGACAAAGGGAGAAACTAATCAATCTTTTTTGGATCAAGCAGAAAAAAGGTTAAAACAAAATGCAGCTCTCAAAGGCTCTCAATTTATTGTAATTATTTCCGATAAACCTAAAGAATTGAAAGCCGTAATGTACACATATTAACAGAACATATCGTTATACAGGGAAGTTCTATAGCATCTCATTTAACAAAATAAAAATCGAGAACAGACTTGCGATTGCAATTGCTGCTCTCGATTTTTACATAAAATCATCACTAAACCCTTATTATAGATAACATTAGCTTTTATTCGATAATTACTGATTTCATGTTCATAAATTCTTTGATTCCTATTTCAGACAATTCTCTTCCGTAACCTGATTTTTTGATTCCTCCAAAAGGAATTCTGGAATCCGACCGCACCAATGAGTTAATGAAAACATTTCCGGCTTCAATCTTTCTAGCTAATCTATATGCATTTTCACGATCTTCCGTCCAAATTGCCGCTGCCAATCCATATCTATGGCTATTGGCAATCGCAACAGCGTCATTTTCGTCTTTGGCTCTAATTATAGTTGCCAATGGCCCAAAGGTTTCTTCTTGAAAAGCAATATTATTGGCATCCACAAAATCAATTAATGTCGGTTGGAAATTGCAATTTTCACGTTCTCCTCCTAGCACTAACTTAGCGCCTTGCTGTAATGATTTTTCTAACTGATGACTCAACTTTTCAGCCAAATCCAATCGGGCCAATGGTCCCATATTGATTCCGTCCTGCAAAGGATTTCCCTGAATTAAAGTATTTATTTTTTGTGCAAAAAGAGCAGCAAATTCATCTGCAACTTTTTCGGTGACGATAAAACGTTTGGCACAAATGCAAGCCTGGCCAGCATTTAACATTCTGGACTGAGTAGCAACAGTAGCAGCTTTTTCAATATCTGCATCATTCAAAACTATAAATGCGTCCGAACCACCCAACTCCATTACTGATTTTTTAATATATTTCCCAGCCAATGAGGCCACGGAAGAACCTGCCATTTCACTACCTGTCAAAGTAATACCTTGCACAATATCCGAAGCGATTACACCTTCAACCTGTGCAATATCTATGGTTATTTGTTGGAAAACACCCTCTGGAAAACCGGCTTCAAGAAATGCATTTTCAATCGCTTTGGCACAGCCAATAACATTTTTCGCATGCTTTAAAATCGTCACATTACCCGCCATAATTGCCGGCGCGGCATAACGAAGTACTTGCCAAAAAGGATAATTCCAAGGCATAATCGCAAAAACTGCCCCCATCGGGTCGTAAACCGACATGCTAGTAAAAGGAGTGTCGTACTTTTCGTCTTTCAGCATTTTTTCCGCATTCTCAGCATAAAAGTCACAGTTACCCGCTGATTTTTCCACTTCTGAAATTCCTTCGGATAAAATTTTACCCATTTCATTGCTAATAAGTAATCCCAACTTCTCCTTCTTCGCCATGAGGATATTGGCCAACTTTTTCATTTTATCAGCTCTTTCCTGAAAAGAAGTGTTCTTCCAATTCTTAAAAGCGCTTTCAGATAATTGCAGTTTCTGATTTAATTGAGCATTAGTCAACACTTTATGCTCCGCAATAATTTCTCTTGAAAAGGGATTTATTGATTTGAATATCGTTTTCATTGATTAAAGTTTAATGTTTGAACTTCCTTAAAAATCTATACTATTCAAAAAAAGGACACTCACTTTAGCGAATATCCTTTTTAGTATTTGGCTCGAAAGGCCAAAACTATACGAATTGGTATATTTATAAGAGAAAGAGTTATTTAAAGATACAACTCTTTCTTTTGTTTCTTTTTATTTTTTAAAACAAAAAAATCATCTAACAATTCAAATATTTTTTCTTTATTTAAAGGTTTCGTAATATAATTTTTAAAACCTAAATTCAGTATCATTTCTTTATCTTCGGCTGATGAGTAAGCCGTTTGAGCTATTACAATTAAATCTGGATTCGTTTTTTTTATAACTTTAAAAGCATCCAATCCATTCATTATCGGCATTTTTACATCCATAAAAACCAAATCTATATCTTTATTTACCCTACAGATATCAACCGCTTCTTGGCCATTATTTGCCCTAAGAACTGAATAATCCCTTAATTGCAAAATTTTCTTTAATAACAAGAAGTTTATATTATCGTCCTCAGCAATCAAAATCGTTTCATTTCCTGAATTATGAAAAAAACTAGCATTGCTCTTCTTCTTACTTTTCTTTTCAGATTCATCATAAACTAAAGGGATTTTAAAGGTAAAAACAGAACCATTACCAAATGAAGAGTTTACAGAAATTGTACCTCCTAACATTTCAATATACGCTTTAGAAATAGCCAATCCCAAGCCTAAACCACTTGATTCTGCATCAAAATGATCCTCAACCCTCAAAAACCTGTCAAATATTGCTTTGAGATTTTTTTCGTCTATTCCTCTTCCGGTATCTTTAACGATGAAAACTACGGTTCCATCATTTTCATTTACATCATAACCAAAGGATATTGAACCTTCATCAGTAAATTTAATTGCATTTGCTATTAAATTTACTAGAATCTGTTTTAACTTAGTTTCATCAGTAAGTAAATGTTTTTCAATTGGATTGGAACATTCAATAACATGAAAATCAATTTGTTTTTCTTTTGGAATGGTCACTTTTATTGTTTCATACAATTCCCGAATGCATTTATTAAGGTTAATACCTTTATATTTAGGCTTGATTTGATGCGCGTCAATCTTTGACATTTCAATAAGATCCTCAATAATTGAGACCAAATTAGTACCGCTTTTATTAATTATTTTCAAATACTCTGATTTTTCATTTTCATCTAAATCCGGATTATTCAACAAATCACTAAAACCTACAATAGCATTCATTGGAGTTCTAATTTCATGTGACAAATTAGCTAAAAAAGAAGATTTTAGTTTATCGCTTTCCTCGGCTTTGTGTTTAGAAATCTCTAGTTGTTTTCTTTGCTTACTATTTTCTTCAAAAAGATTCCCAATATATCCAAACTCACCTTGTATTCTTTTTAGACTAGCAATAGCAGATCGACTTCCTGTTTCCAAAATTCTAGTAACTAATTTCAAAGGATTATAAACCCAGCGCTTGGTGTAATACAAACAAATTAGAATATTAATTATCGAAGCAATTATGACTATGAAAAGAATCTCTTTTGCGTTTTTAAAATTTAGATTAAAAGCTCTTTTAAAATTTAATTTTGATATGACATTATTTTTATAATCGTTAAGATCTAAGTTTACAATAACTACATCTTTTTCAGTGGTGTCAATGTGATTTACATCCACTATGCTAACCTTCGAACTGCTTATTTGATTCAAGCTATCAAAAAAATGTTGGTCTAAAAGCCTAGCCATGAAAAAATAGCCTGAAGGATTCGATTTATTTTTTTTAGGATCATTTGATGGATGAATTGTTGCTCCAAAAACCTCAACTACTCCTTCAGGAATTCGTAAATAAAATCGAGTGAGTTTAGATTTATAAAGTTGTGACATCATCCCTTTTAAAATAAAATCATTCGTTTTAATCTTAGAAGATTTTGTTCTGTTAATCAACCGATTGTTTAAATCATAAACGCCTATATAATCCATGTTATACGTCTCAAATTGACTTGCAACAGACCTACTATACCAATTTTTATCTTTTGTTATAGTAAATTTCACCAATGCATCCCAAAATGTAACATCAATAATTGTAGCAATTGGTGTTTCAGAATTAAGTTTGAAAAGCGAATTAACTTCATTTGTATACTGGTTAAATGTAGTCGTATAAAATTGCTTTTCTTCTCTAATTGTATAAAGATAAAGCGAAACATAAAGCAGCAAAAAGAACAAAGATGTAGATACAATCAATAATAAAAGCTTGTAATACGTATTTATATTAATATTTTTTTTCATAAGACAACGGTGGTATTGTTGGAAAATAAATTCATCCAATTTCTTACAAAAAATTGTGATTTTTTTTAGAAGAAATATCTTAAACCATTTGCGCAAGTTAAACTTTTTTTGTCATTTTATAAAAAAAACTAAAAAGTAGTATCAGAAGCTTTGTTTATTATGAAAACGCCTACTATTATAACTACTAAATGATCTTATTTTACCTTTAATCATAAATATCAAATCGTTTAGTTCGTCCCGAAGTTTCGTGGTTGTTTATAACTAAATTGAACAGGAAATCATTATATCGTTTCTTATTTTTTGAAGGTGGTTTTAGTACCCAGGTCTTAATTTGAAATTATTCATGTTCTTACAAAAAGTAGTCATTTGTCTATTAAATTTATAAATTTAATAGAATAATAATATATATACTTACAAATCAGATCGTTATATAGATTATTTTTTTTGAATATTATACCATTTTAGCATAAAATTTACTGGATTAAGTTGTTATGATTTTGTCATTTCGACAAAGGAGAAATCGCATAATTTGAATGACTTGATGTGATTTCTCCTTTGTCGAAATGACAAATAGATACTGTTTTTATTCCAGTAAAAAGAAAGATTAAATGGTATCAATTCTATTTTAATCTAAAAATAAAAATCATGAAACTACTTATTCTTTATGGAACTACAGAAGGGCAAACCCGCAAAATTGCCTACTTTATGGAAGCAATTTTACAGAATGCGGGACACCAAGTAACAATTGCTGATACCACTGCCGAACCACCAGCACCGGAAGAGTACGATGCTGTTATAATTGGTTCTTCCATACACATGCACAAATACCAATCTGCTGTGAAACATTATATTAGAAAACATGTTCCCGAGTTAAATCAAATGCCAGGCGCCTTTTTCTCCGTGTCCCTTGCTGCAGCATCAGGTCTTGAGGATGAACATCGCGAAGTTCAAAAAATAACAACTGATTTTCTGGAACAAACGGGTTGCAAGCCGTTGATGACTTCCCAAATTGCAGGCGCACTGAAATATACCGAATATGATTACTTTAAACGTTTAGTCATGAAAATGATTTCTAAAAAAGAAGGGGGTGCAACGGATACCTCAAAGGATTACGAATATACTCATTGGGATGAAGAAACAAAATTTATAAATGAATTTGTAAAAAAGACATCTCAAAAGCCTTAATTTATGTATTTTAGATTTTTATTTAAAAATAAATTACTTATGAGAAAAAATGACCCTTCCTATTTATTAATCTTAATATTCGCAATTACAACTTCAGTTTGTACTGCTCAAAAAAATAAACCTAAAGAAACTGCGTACAAATATATTCCTGACAATTTAGAATTATATAACACCATCGTTGCCATGGACAGCACCTTTTTTCAAGCATACAATACTTGTGATTTAGATAAACAGGCTTCAATTTATTCGGATAATATCGAATTTTACCATGATAAAGGAGGACTAATGACTTCTAAGCAAGAACTATTAGATGGTACTAAAAAAAATATCTGCGGTAAAGTAACTAGGGAATTCGTAAAAGGAAGTATTGAGGTATATCCAATTAAAGATTTTGGAGCTATAGAAATGGGGCTCCATAAATTCCATAACAATACTGAAAAGGCTGACACACCATCCCATGCCAGTAAGTTTATAATTTTCTGGAAAAAAGACACTAATAACTGGACAATTACAAAAGTAGTCAGTTTACATTAGTGTTCTTTAAATAATAATTAAACAAAAAAACCACCCTCATTAGGTGGTTTTTCTATTTCTATAAAATATTACAATGGAATATTTCCGTGTTTTCTTTTAGGTGTTACACTCTCTTTATTTTCGAGCATACTAAATGCTTTGATCAATTTGCGTCTGGTGTCTTTCGGTAAAATTACCTCATCCACAAAACCACGCTGTGCTGCGGTATAAGGATTAGCAAACAAATCCGCATATTCCGCTTCTTTTTCCAACAGTTTTGCCTCATGGTCATCTGCTTCGCTAATTTCTTTTTTAAAGATAATTTCACTTGCACCTTTGGCTCCCATAACGGCAATTTCAGCAGTAGGCCAAGCAAAATTCATATCTGCACCAATGTGTTTTGAGTTCATTACATCATACGCACCACCATACGCTTTACGAGTAATGACGGTAACTCTTGGAACAGTAGCTTCACTCAGCGCATACAATAATTTAGCACCATGAACTATAATTCCATTCCATTCTTGATCAGTTCCCGGTAAAAACCCCGGTACATCTACCAAAACCAATAACGGTATATTAAAAGCATCGCAAAAACGGGTAAAACGAGCTGCTTTTATGGAACTTTTTACGTCTAAACAACCTGCTAAAAACATCGGTTGGTTAGCTACAATTCCTATGCTTCGGCCTCCCAATCTGGCAAAACCCACTAGGATATTTTCGGCATAGTTTTTATGAATTTCAAAAAACGAATCTTCATCAATAATTCCACCAATAACGCTGTGCATATCATACGGCTTATTTGGATTATCAGGAATAATATTCGATAATTGCTCGCGGACCTCATCCCCCAATTCATAGGGTAAATTCTGAGGCGTTTCTTTATTGCTTTGTGGCAAATAACTCAACAATCGTTTTAAATCCTCCAGACATTCCACATCATTCGTCGAAGTACAATGCGCCACTCCCGACTTAGTAGAATGTGTGCTTGCCCCACCCAATTCTTCCGAAGTAACGGTTTCATTGGTAACGGTTTTCACTACGTTTGGCCCAGTAACAAACATATAACTGGTATCTTCAACCATCATCGTAAAATCTGTCATGGCAGGAGAATAAACGGCTCCTCCGGCGCAGGGTCCCATAATAGCTGAGATTTGCGGAATAACTCCAGAAGCTTGCACGTTTTTAAAGAAAATATCGGCATAACCGCCCAAAGAACGAACACCTTCCTGAATACGTGCTCCACCAGAATCATTCAGTCCAATCATTGGCGCCCCCATTTTGACTGCCATATCCATTATCGTACATATTTTTTCAGCATGTGTCTCGGATAATGAACCTCCAAAAACCGTAAAATCCTGAGCAAAAACATAAACCAATCTTCCCTTTATCGTTCCATATCCAGTAATGACTCCGTCACCATAATACAGTTCTTTATCCATTCCAAAATCAGACGTTCGGTGTGTAACCAACATCCCGATTTCTTCAAAAGAACCTTCATCCATCAAATACTCAACGCGCTCTCTGGCTGTCAGTTTTTTGTTGGAATGCTGTTTTTCTATACGTTTTTTGCCTCCACCTAAATGTGCTTCGGCAATTTTATTGTTTAATACTTCTATTTTGTCTTTCATACTATTCTTTTTTTAACCGCTAATTCGCTAATTTTTTATCTAATTTTATTTAAAGCTATTAAGAAAATTAAGTTCTGTTTTTCCAAATGAAACGCAATCTCTTAACGGTGGATAAATATTTTACTTAGGTAAGCGTACGATTTTTTGATCTTCAAAATATTGTTTCATAGCCACAAGAGCGGCAATTTCGGCTTCTTTAGTCATTTGGTTTTTCAATACATCAGCATTATAATATTTCTTTACAAAGTGGGTATCAAAATTTCCGGAACGAAATGCTTCATGTTCAAAAACGAATTTCCCGAAAGGTAAGGTCGTTTGTACACCTTTCACATGGTAACCATCAATCGCTTTTAGCATCAATTGAATTGTTTCCTCACGAGTTTCTCCAAATGTGATTAGTTTAGCCAACATGGGATCATAATAAATAGGAATATCCATGCCCTGCTCAAAACCATTATCGATGCGAATATTTTCGCCCACAGGCAATTGATATACATCTAAATGACCTACGCTCGGCAAAAAGTCATTCATTGGATCTTCGGCATACACACGCAATTCTAGAGCGTGCCCTTTTATTTTTAAATCTTCTTGTTTGATCGTTAATTCCTCACCTCTCGCCACTCTGATTTGCAGTTCCACTAAATCAGTTCCGGTAATCCACTCCGTAACGGGATGTTCTACTTGCAAACGCGTATTCATCTCCAGGAAATAGAAATTATTATTTTCGTCCAATAAAAATTCTACCGTTCCTGCTCCTAAATAATCACATGATTTGGCAACCAAAACAGCTGCTTCACCCATTTTTTTACGCAATTCCGGCGTTAAAACCGACGAAGGCGCTTCTTCAATCACTTTTTGATGACGACGCTGTATGCTGCATTCTCTTTCAAATAAATACAAAATATTTCCATGACTGTCCGCCATAACCTGAATTTCTATATGTCTCGGCGAAGCCACATATTTTTCTATAAAAACGGAACCATCACCAAAAGCAGCTATAGCTTCGCTAATGGCGCGATTCATTTGAGATTCAAAATCGTTCTCGCTTTCTACCACACGCATTCCTTTTCCCCCTCCACCAGCAGAAGCTTTAATCAAAACAGGAAAACCAATTGCTGTTGCAGCCAGTTTTGCTTTTTCGATATCGGTAATTGCCTCGTCTAACCCGGGAACCATTGGAATATTATATTCTTTAACGGCCTCTTTGGCAGCTAGTTTACTGCCCATAATTTTTATGGCTCTAGACTTTGGGCCAATAAATATGATGTTGTTTTTTTCGGCTTCTTCGGCAAAATCAGCATTTTCGCTTAAAAATCCATAACCGGGGTGAATGGCGTCCACGTTTAAAGCTTTGGCAACTTCTATAATTTTGCTTCCTAACAAATACGACTGACTCGAAGGTGCTTCTCCAATCCAAACGGCTTCATCTGCAAATTTTACGTGAGGTGCATTTCTATCGGCAGTTGAATAAACTGCTACCGTTTTAATGCCCATTTTTTGCGCAGTTTTCATCACCCTGATGGCAATTTCCCCTCTATTGGCAACTAATATTTTTTTCATAGTCTTATTCGAATTCAATTAACAACTGTCCTTTATCTACTGCATCTCCCATAGCAACCGAAATCGACTTGATAACACCATCACGGGGAGAAAGGAAACTGTTTTCCATTTTCATAGCGCCAAGAATTATTAAATTGTCGTTTTCTTTTACCTCTTGTCCCACCACAACACTAATTTCCAGAATTAACCCTGGCATAGGCGCTTTGATAAAATTGACTTGTTTGGTAAGACCAACTTCAAATCCCATTTCTTTGATCAGAATATCCAATGGATTCGAAATCGCTACAGTGTAGGTGTTGTTGTTTACCTTAACGGTATAGCTTTTTTGATTGAAATCAGAAGTTACGATTTCAGCTTTATAAGGTGTGTTTTCATGCAATACATGGAATTTATTTGTTTCCACACTAACCGCATCTAGCTGTGAAACATGATTCTTTTCAACATCAAAATGAAAAGTGTCATTTACATTTACTTTATAACCAATACTCATAAGTACATTTTTTATTGGTTGTAAAAATAAGTAAAGAAAACGTTTGCGTAATCTAAAAATTAAAGTTTTATGCTAATTTAATATAGTTATAGTAAAATAAATTTACAACACTAACAATCCGAATTCTCGTAAGGTTTTAATTGGTTTTGAGTACCAAAATAATTCAAAGTCTTCCAATTGTATTTCGAAATCAGTTTTTATTTCTTGAAAGGTATAAATTTTAGCATTAGAAACGGTGATTTTCAAAAGGGTTTCTACGAGCCATTCTCCTTCTTGCTTATTGGTTTGAATCTTGAAGCTTTCTTTCTTATCATGGAAAGTCATAGTCATCATTTCCCAAGAATTCCCTTTTTTGGATTTGTTAAAATGTTCTACAAATGGCTTTCCTCCTAGCCAAACGATTTTGGCCGTCGGTTTACTATTTAAATCATTTTCTACTTGTAAAGCATCAAAAATAAAATCAGGGGAAATTTTGGTCTTTGGGATTTTAAACTCAAACCAATCCTGCAGTTCATAATCAAAACAGATTCCGTGCATGAAGTTGAACAAGGATTTATTGAGTCCAAAACTGAATTTATCGTGGTCAATTCCTGTTGAATCGATATAATTAATATCGTTATTGGCGAAAGTTCCAATAACTTCCGTTTCTTTCACTACGCCAAATTTCTCTGGATATAATCCCACTGGACTGTGTGCTGTCATGGCAAACTGATGCCAAAATCCAGATTGCAGCACGCCCACTTCAAATAACTGACGTACCATTTCTAGACTGTCTACGGTTTCCTGAATAGTTTGAGTAGGATAACCGTACATCAAATACGCATGAACCATAACGCCTGCTTCGGTAAAATTTCGAGTAACTTTCGCCACTTGTTCCACCGTAACGCCTTTATCTATTAGCTTTAATAATCTGTCCGAAGCAACTTCCAATCCTCCGGAAACAGCAATACAACCAGAAGATTTTAAAAGCAAACACAAATCTTTGGTAAAGCTTTTTTCGAATCGAATGTTGGTCCACCACGTCACAGCTAATTTTCTCCGCAAAATTTCTAAAGCTAAAGCACGCATCAAAGCCGGAGGAGCCGCTTCGTCAACAAAATGAAATCCGTTCTCGCCTGTTTGGGCAATCATTTCCTCTATTCGGTCGCACAACAAATTGGCAGCGACCGGTTCGTATATTTTTATATAATCCAAAGAAATATCACAAAACGTACATTTCCCCCAGTAGCAACCGTGCGCCATGGTAAGTTTATTCCAGCGTCCATCGCTCCACATGCGGTGCATCGGATTCACAATTTCGATAACCGAAATATATTTATCCAAAAGCAAGTCCGAATAATCGGGAGTCCCCACTTGAGATTGTTTGTAATCGTGTTTTAGGGAATTATTTTTATAAACGACTTTTCCATCTTCCAGAAGAAAGGTTCGTTTGTATTGCTTCTCGACTGCGCTCGAAGTGACCGCATTTATAAGTTCTTCAATTGGCATTTCACCATCATCCAGCGTGATATAATCAATGAACTCAAAAACGCGCACATCCGAAAGCGAACGCAATTCGGTATTTGGAAAACCGCCACCCATTGAAATTTTAATATTCGGATAATGCTTTTTAACCCATTGAGCGGAACGAAAAGCCGAATATAAGTTTCCTGGAAACGGAACCGAAATCAAAAACAATGTTGGCTCAGTATTTTCTATTCGCTCTTTTAGAATTGAAAGCAAGATTCCATCAATATACGTTGGTTCTTGTTGTAAAGCTTGGTACAATTCATCAAAAGAATTGGCTGAACGTCCCAAACGTTCCGCATAGCGGCTGAAACCGAAATTAGCATCGACACATTCTACAATAAAATCAGAAATATCTTCTAGATACAAAGTCGCTAAATGCTTGGCTTTGTCCTGTGTTCCCATAGTACCAAAAGCCCAATCCAATTCTTCGAGTTGTGCAAATCGAGACGCTTCCGGCAAGAAATCTTCTTGACAAATTTGAAGCGCCAAGGTTGGATTTTTTCCTTGTAAAAAAGCAATTACAGAATCAATAGTTTTTAGATATTCGCCTTGTAAAGCATAAATACGCTTACAATTATCTGAGATTTCTCCCATATTAAACTTTAAACTTGCAACCGTAAACAAATCTTTTAATCCTACTTTCGAAAATAATTTCAAAATCACTTCAATCCCCAAATCTGCCTGAACGGATTCAATGCCTTTAGTATTCAGAAACCCCTTGATATAAGCGGTTGCCGGATATGGTGTATTCAGTTGGGTAAAAGGCGGCGTGATGAGAAATAATTTAGTTTTCAAAAGGAATAAGTTTGGTGCAAAAATAAGGGATAATTCTGTTTTTTCCACAAAAGTAAAAGGCTCATTTTCATTTATTCTTTGGATTCAAGTATAAAATATAGCTTTTATAAATATAAAAAAAAAGACCGTGCTTGAGATTAATAATTTAACAAAACTAAATAATAAAAAAGTTTTTGAGTTACAAACAGATTTTGATGTTGCGATAAAAGATAAGAATATTGCGGCTTTAGAACAAGAAAAAAAATCTGATTTAAAAGAAAAAAATAACCAAAGTGAAAATCTATTATTTGTCTCAGTTGCTTTGTTTTTTGCTTTTTTGTTTTTACTTTTTTACATAAAAAACTATAAAACAGTAAAAACAAAAAACCTCATTATTGAAAGTGAAAAGTTACTGGTAAAAAAATCCCGTATAGAAAAAGAAACATTACTTAAAGAAATTCACCACCGTGTTAAGAATAACTTGCAACTGGTAAAGAGTTTGCTTAATATACAAGCCCAGAAAGAAAATCAAAATGTAGAAGGGTTTTTGGCTGTGAGTAAATCGAGAATTCTCTCCATGGCACTCATACATGAAAACTTATACCAATCTGAAAATTTGAATGCGGTAAATTTTAAAGAATACATTCATAACTTAACACAAATTATTTTAAACGCTTACGAAACTGAAAATACCGTCATAAAGTTACAAATTGAAATGGAAGAAGCGTATTTTGACATTCAAACTGCTATTCCTTTAGGGCTTATCATAAACGAGTTAGTAAACAATGCCTACAAACACGCTTTTGTTAACAAGTCTAGTGGCTGTATTATAATACAACTTATTCCCACAGGAGCCAATTACGAACTCTTAATCCGTGATAACGGTGTGGGAATAACCCAAAAAACCAGTTTTATTAAAACACTGGGATTGCAACTGGTTGAGGAGCTTGTTTTTCAAATAGATGGCAAACTAAAAGTTGAAAATAATAATGGGATGCAATACATTATTGAGTTTCAAACCAGCAATACGGTATAAAACTACAAAACATGAATAAAAAAATACTAGTTGTAGAGGACGAATCACTAATTACTTTAGATATTAAACTTATTTTTGAAAAAGAAGGATATGAGGTAATTACTAATATAAAAACTGTCGAAAATGCTATTGCTAGTATCATTGAGCACAATCCAATACTTGTGCTTATTGATATTAATTTAAATCAAAATAAAGATGGTGTAGATTTAGGGACTTATTTACTGGCCAAAAATACAATAACGTATATTTATATTACATCTTTTTCAAATGAGGTTGTATTAGATAGAGTTATCCACACTAGGCCGCATGGCTAAATTGTAAAACCTTTTAGAGTAGAAAATTTAATCACGACAATATCTGTAGTATTGAATAATTTTAAACATAAAAACATAGATACACTTCGAACGGAAAATCCAACCAAAGAAGTAATCCCTAAGAAAGTAAAAAACCTAGTAGAATTTATTAATGCAAATATTGATAAAAAACTGGAAGTAGACCAATTGTTACAAGTTACCAATTGGACAAAACGACATTTAACACGCGTTTTTAAACAGTTTTTAAAAACTTCTCCATATCAGTATATTTTGATTAGAAAAATAGAAAAATCTAAAGCTTTATTAAAAGAAACAGAAATACCTATAAACGAAATTGCTTTTGAATTAGGATTTCAAAATTATAGTAGCTTTTATAGTGCGTTTAAAAAATTAAATGAAGACACACCTAATAATTATAGAAAAAAAAATCGTTAATTTATCTTCATCTTTTTACAAGTAAATGAACATTTTACAATGGTCCTTTCATTTTTAATTACAATTCAAACGCTAATGTTAGCGAAACATTGTTGTTTATTGCATCTATTCTTGCGCCATCAGTAAATCCTTGACCAAAAAATCCTTGTTGGGAATTTCTTTTGGCATACGAATAAGCTAAGTCTACTTTGGTTGAACCAAAACTGTATCCTAAACCTGCTGAATAGCCAGTCAAATCACCAATAGTCACTTTGTTTTTATAAGGACTTTGTTCGTAACGATATCCTGCTCTTAAGCTCAAAGACTCAATTTTATATTCAGCACCTATTCTTAATTCTCCGGTAGTATCCAATATCGAATTCATATCGTCGTTTAGGGTATTGAAATAAGGATCATTTTCTGGTTTGAATATAGTATTACTGTAATTTTTCATGGCATAATCGATACTTATTAAACCCGATTTTCCAAAAACATAGGCAAAACTTCCGGTCAATTTGCTAGGTGTTTGTAATTTATAAGCTTCGTAAATATTGACTACCTGAGGGTCTACAACATCAGATGGTAATTCTCCACCTGTATTAGCACTCACAGCAACAAGGCTTTGTGATAATTCATCATTCAGTTTGTACCAAGTTGAAGATTCATAAGCCAACCCCAAACGAACTTCATTTGTCAATTTTGCAATGGCTCCCACTTGAAATGAGAATCCAGTACCGTAAGTATTTAAGTCATTATTGAATTGAATTCTTGAAACGTTGTATTCATTAGTTAATGGTGCATTATTATCTTCGTAAAAACGAGACGATCTTTGATAATCTGTAAAATGCGAATTTAAATTTAATCCGATGTACAATTTATCTTTGTAAGAAGTGGCTGCGTTAAAAGATAACTTTCCATTGTAGCCTGTGCTGTAAACCGAATTTTCCTGATAATAATTTCCTCCGGACGGAACATTTGTTATGTATGGACTGTTTGGGTCATTTATATCAGCAGCATCGATTATAAAACCTTGATTATAAAATGCTATCATTGCTTGTTGGGCATCAAAACCGTTTAATCGAGGAAATTGGCTGTTAGGTAAATTACTTCCTAAAAAAGAGTACAAATCAGCTATGGATTCTCCTGGTTCTCTATTCACAAACTGCTGCGGAACAGGCGCTCCATTATTGCCGTTATTGGCATAACTCAAAAAATATTGATCTATAGAATTGTTTGGATTGGTTCCTGCCGAAAACAAGGCATTATCAAAATTATTGGTATTTTCATAATTTATTGCCAATGAAAACTTTTTCCAATCACTGTTTGAATTTTTGTTATTGAAAACAAAAACAGCTCCAGCCTGATTCAAATCAAATGTGTTCTGTTTCTCGGTTGTTGCGGTGCCAAAATAATTGGACTTATTTTTGGTGTCAAAATTACTTAGGGTTACAGTTATTTGGTTATTTGATAAAATAGCCGAACCTGCAGCATTTACATTTATAGAAGATAAATCACCTCCAAGCGCCCCAAAAGCCCCACTCATTGCTCTAAAACGAGCAGTTCCGTTCAAATTATCCTGCGAATAACGCATCGCGTCAGAGATTTCTTGTGATTGTGCAACGCTTGCAGTTAAGCCAAATGCGAATAAGAGTATATATTTTTTCATGTGTTTCAAAAATTTTAATTGATACTAACGAGGTAAAGAAATTAAATTATCCTCTACCGCCTCTTCCACCAGATGATCTTCCGCCACCGCCAGAATTACTAGATCTAGAGCTGCTGTTAGAGCTTGGACTGTATGATCTAGAATTGTTGTCGTTTCTAGAAGCTGGTGTGTACGATCTTGTGGGCGTGTTGCTTTGGTTACGAGTGCTATTAATGTTGTCTCTTCTGTTTGGAGTGCTGTAAGATCTGTTTTGTGATTGTCCTTGGTTCCTTGAAAAAGTAGGACTTGTTCGATTCAGTCGACTAGAAGGATTTCTTCTAAAATCGGTATTGTTATTTACTCTGTAATCAGAGTTTACAGCTCTACTATTAATAGTATTGCTTTGTGTTCTTGTATAATTTCCAGAATTTCGATTGCTATTTCCAGAATTTGCATACGAAGATCCTCTACGGCCTATATTGTGAGAGTAGACTCTGTTATTATAGTTTGAATACCCCCAATTGTTTCCATACCAATTGTTCCAACCCCAATCGTTACCGTAGAAATTATTCCAACCCCAGTTATTCCAACCGAAACCAATGTTGCTTCCCCAGCCAAAACCACCGTTCCATCCCCAATTATTTCCATACCAGTTGTTCATTCCCCATCCAAAACCACCATTCCATCCCCAATTGTTTCCGTACCAATTATTCATTCCCCAACCAGTATCGTATACATTAATACTTATACTTTGAGGATTGCTCCCCCAACCGGGATAGTTATAATCGTTTTCTTGCAACGTATCATTCTCTACATTATAATCATTGTAATTATCAACATCTGTAAAGATTTCAACAGGTTGATTGTTGTTTAGTAGTGACCCAAAGTAGTCCTTGTATTGATTGTTTGCTGCATTTTGAGTCTGAGTAACAACTGTTCTATTGGTGGTATTACCATAAATCCCATCAGAATCATAGTAAGAGCTGTTATGGAAAGAGCCACAAGATGTCAATAGGACGCTCAAAAATCCAACAATGTAGTAAATTGACGTATTTCGGAAAGGAAGAGTACTAGTTTTCATATCTATGGAGTTTTTTATTGTTGGACAATACAAAAATAGTTAGTTTTGCGGAACTATTTATTTAAAAGTATTAACGCAAAATTTATGCCAAACTATTCAATATGGGTAAGAACTTAACTACAAGAGCGGAAGATTATTCAAAATGGTATAACGAATTGGTTGTCAAGGCCGATTTAGCCGAAAATTCAGGAGTTAGAGGTTGTATGGTTATCAAACCTTACGGATATGCGATATGGGAAAAAATGCAAGCGGAGTTGGATCGAATGTTTAAAGAAACTGGGCATCAAAATGCCTATTTTCCCTTATTTGTTCCAAAAAGCATGTTCGAAGCCGAAGAGAAAAATGCAGAAGGATTTGCAAAAGAATGTGCTATTGTAACGCATTACAGGTTGAAAAACGACCCGGATAGACCTGGAAAACTTATGGTGGACCCAAATGCAAAACTAGAGGAGGAATTGATTGTTCGTCCAACAAGTGAAGCAATTATTTGGTCAACTTACAAAGGATGGGTGCAATCCTATAGAGATTTGCCTTTATTGATCAATCAATGGGCTAATGTTGTGCGATGGGAAATGAGAACCAGATTGTTTTTACGTACCGCAGAATTTTTATGGCAAGAAGGCCATACTGCTCATGCTACAAAAGCAGAAGCTGTTGAGGAATCAGAAAAAATGATGCATGTGTATGCTGAATTTGCTGAAAATTTTATGGCAATTCCGGTTGTAAAAGGTGTCAAAACGGAAACAGAACGTTTTGCAGGAGCTGAAGAGACTTATTGCATCGAAGCCTTAATGCAAGACGGAAAAGCATTACAAGCGGGAACATCTCATTTTTTAGGCCAGAACTTTGCAAAAGCCTTTGATGTGAAATTTGCTAATGCCGAAGGAAAGCAAGAGCATGTTTGGGGAACTTCTTGGGGTGTTTCGACTCGTTTGATGGGAGCTCTGGTAATGACGCATTCAGATGATCAAGGATTAGTTTTGCCTCCTAGTTTAGCTCCGATTCAAGTGGTGATTGTTCCTATTTATAAAACAGATGATCAATTAGCTGCAATAAGAGCTGAAGTAAATGTTTTGACTGCGGCTTTACGCAAATTAAATGTATCTGTGAAATTTGATGACAGAACCACTCAAAAGCCTGGCTTTAAATTTGCCGAATGGGAATTAAAAGGGGTTCCTGTTAGAATTGCCGTAGGTCCTAAGGATTTAGAAAATGGAACTTTCGAGGTAGCAAGAAGAGATACTTTAAGTAAAGAAGTAGTTTCTAAAACCGGAATTGAAATTTATATCACTGATTTATTGGTGCAAATTCAAAAAGATTTATTCGATAAAGCATTAAATTATAGAAATAATCACATTACGGAAGTAAATAGTTTTGATGAATTTAAACAAGTTTTAGACACTAAAGGAGGCTTTGTATCAGCTCATTGGGATGGAACTGCAGCCACTGAAGAGAAGATTAAAGACTTGACTAAAGCCACCATCAGATGTATCCCTTTGGATAGAGTGGAAGAGGCGGGAAGCTGCGTTTTTACTGGGGGTGAGTCTGTAGGGAGAGTCTTGTTTGCGAAGGCATATTAAAAATAAATAAATTTTTTTGCATCTACTATTGTACGTTTCAAAAATAGTTGTATTTTTGCATCCGCATTAGAGAAGCAGGGCCCGTTCGTCTATCGGTTAGGACGCATGGTTTTCATCCATGTAAGAGCGGTTCGATTCCGCTACGGGCTACTATTTTTTTGCAGATTAAAGTTATTCCAGATTTAAAGGGAAAATGGCCCGTTCGTCTATCGGTTAGGACGCATGGTTTTCATCCATGTAAGAGCGGTTCGATTCCGCTACGGGCTACAAATTCAATTGTAGCAGATTGATAAAAACTTAGGAGGATAAGGTCCGTTCGTCTAGGGGTTAGGACGCCAAGATTTCGTCTTGGTAACAGGGGTTCGATTCCCTTACGGACTACAATTAGTTGTAAATAAGTTTTGTAAAACAGAGGTTGGTGTCTCCAATCGTTGTTTTATTAGTTAAAACCAAAGTGATTGATTAACAATTGTGGGAGGTTTTTCTTTTTTAACTAATAGTTTATAACAATTATTACAATTAAAAAAAAATAAAGTAAAATGGCAAATCATAAATCAGCGCTGAAAAGAATTAGAAGTAACGAAAAGAGAAGAGTATTAAACAGATACCAACACAAAACTACTCGTAATGCAATTAAAGCATTAAGAATAGCTACTGATAAAGTAGATGCTACTTCTAAATTGTCAAATGTAATATCTATGATTGATAAATTAGCTAAGAAAAATATCATTCATGATAACAAAGCTTCTAATTTAAAATCTAAATTAACGAAACACGTTGCTAAATTGTAATTAATATAATTTATCTACATATAAAGAAAGCTTCCAATTGTATTGGGAGCTTTTTTTATATGGTATTTTTATTAGATTTATTCTTTAAGTAATCACTTACGGCAGGTGTTTCGGGAAAAAAATAATAGTCATAAGCTTTAGATTTTACTTTTTAAGTATTCAAGCATGGTTATGGTGATAGGTTTCGATAGGAAATCAATAACCATAGGATAGGTTTTTGACTTCTCTAAGTCCTCAGGGTCTATTGTTGAGGAGAGGATAATAACCTTGATATTCTTGAATTCAGAAAAAGCTTCGTTACTAAAATGATCCAGGAATTCCCAGCCTCCCATAACTGGCATGTTTAAATCTAAAAAAATTAATTGTGGATGTTTTTTTAATTGATGGTCGTCAGTATTGGTGTATTTTAAAGTATTAAAGTAATGAAGGGCTTCCTCTCCATTTTGTGAAGTGATGATTTCATTTGAGAAGGAAGCTTTAATGATTACTTTTTTGCATAACATAAGCGTTATGGGGTCGTCATCAACGCATAAGATTTGGTCTAACATTATTGTTTGTTTTTAAATGTTAATGTAAATGTGGTTCCTTTGTTTACTTCGCTCTCAATGCTAATAGTGCCACCCATGGATTCAACTTGTGATTTGACTAAATATAATCCCAATCCTTTGCTGTCAGGGTAATTATGGAATCTTTGGTAAAGCCCGAAAACTTTATCTCGATGTCTTTCTAAATCTATCCCTATTCCGTTGTCTTTGCATATTAAATAAACGGCATTGTCAGTTTCATTAGCAGTAATGGTTATTTTAAGCTTTCTGTTTTCGGATTTGTATTTTAGTGCATTTGTTAATAGATTGATTAGTATGCTCTCAAGATAAGCTTTATTTGTATTTAAAATAGAAACTTTTTCAAAATGAAGTTTGATTATGGGTTTGTACAATTCAATTTGAAAGCTTAATTGGTTAAAAACGTTTTCAAAGATTTCTTTCAGTGGTACAGCTTCTTTTTGAATAGAAGGATTGTCTTTTATGATAATTACTTTAACTAGATCGTTGATGGTGTCATTTAATAAATGAGTTGATTTACTAAAGCCGTTTAAAATCTCTTTTAATTCTTGATTTTCAATTGGGATGTCTTCGATTAAGTCTAAAAGTCCGGTAAGGTTAGATAATGGGGCTCTGAGGTTGTGTGAAGTAATGTAAGAAAACTGTTTTAAGTCTTTGTTATTTTGCGTTAATTCCCTGATAAGTTGTTCTTTTTCTTTTTCCTGTTTCTTCTCCTCCGAAACATCTCGTTGTATTGATATCCAGTGTGAAAGTTCATTTTCGGTATTGTAAATTGGAATCATAGAGAAGCGCACCCAATATTCTTCTTTATTCTTCTTATAACTGATGGTTTCAATTAGGCATTCTTCTCTCTTTTTTAAGGCGGTAATTAATTTTTTATATTCTTGCTGGTCAGAATTCGGTCCTTTGAAAATATTTGGTGTTTTTCCGATAATTTCATCAGTATGATATCCAGACATGATGGAAAAGGCCGGATTAACATATATTATTTTGGGAATTTCAGAGTTTTTAAAATCTGGTTCTGTAATAATTATAGAATCTTTGGACTGTGTAATGACAGTTTCCAGTAGTTTAAGGCGTTGCTCTTCTTCTTTTTGTTTTGTGATATCTTGGATTGCGCCAATCATTCTTATTGCTTTCCCTTCTTCGTCTTTTAAAAGGAAACCTCTGTCTAAAACGTATTTATAAGTTCCGTCAGCGCATTTAAAACGATATTGATCTTGCCAATTTTCCGTTTTTTGCTCTATAAATGAATATAATTTAATAGACATTTTAATGCTGTCCTCAGGATGTATTTTTTCAAACCACCATTTAGAGCTGCTCCCAACTTCATCTTGGGAGTACCCAAAAATCAGTTCTATTCCTTTGTTCCAGGTCAAGCGGTCTTCCTGTATTTTCCAGTCCCATATAGTGTCGCTTGTTGCCTTTGCTACAATGTCATATTTTTCATTTGACTCTTTAATTTCGTCATTTGTATTCTTAAGTTTTTCGAAAATTTCGGAGTTCCGATTGTCGTTTTTCGATAAAATTAATTTGTAAGCGATTCCTGTAAAAGTTATAAATATTAAATCTTTTAAGAAATTATAGTTTTGATAGCTAGTGTTGTAGGTAAATTTCTGAAATAATTTATGGCAAACGATGGCCACAAATAAGGAGATGAGTATATAGGTTATGGTTATTTGATTGGTTTTGTTTTTCATTACTCAAATATATAGAAATAATGTTAAAATACTAAACAACAGTTGAACTTATTTTGTCTCTTTTTGCCCCTTTGTTTTTAATGTAATACGTTAACAATATGTAAACTATTGCATAAATATTTTTTATATCAAAATAAAGTGTACCTTTGCACCCATTAAAAATCACAGATGGAATCTATTAGAAACATTGCAATTATTGCCCACGTCGATCACGGTAAAACAACTTTGGTTGATAAAATTATGTATCACTGTCAGTTATTTCGTGACAACGAAAACACGGGTGACTTAATCCTTGATAACAACGACTTAGAGCGTGAAAGAGGTATTACTATTACTTCAAAAAATGTTTCTGTAGTATACAAAGGAACAAAAATCAACATTATCGATACTCCTGGTCACGCCGATTTTGGTGGTGAGGTAGAACGTGTATTGAACATGGCTGATGGAGTTTGTTTACTTGTGGATGCATTTGAAGGTCCAATGCCTCAAACTCGTTTTGTATTACAAAAAGCACTTGACCTTGGTTTAAAACCATGCGTTGTTATTAATAAAGTTGATAAAGAAAACTGTACTCCTGAAGAAGTTCATGAGAAAGTTTTTGACTTAATGTTCGAATTAGGAGCAGAAGAGTGGCAGTTGGATTTTCCAACAGTTTACGGTTCAGCAAAAAATAACTGGATGTCGGACCATTGGGAAAACGTAACTGATAATGTTGAAGCATTATTAGATATGGTTATTGCTAATGTACCAGCTCCAAAAGTTTCTGAAGGAACTCCTCAAATGTTGATCACCTCATTAGACTTTTCAGCTTTTACAGGTCGTATCGCTATTGGTCGTCTTGAAAGAGGTGTATTGAAAGAAGGTATGCCAATCTCATTAGTAAAAAGAGACGGTACTATTTTTAAATCACGTATTAAGGAATTACACACTTTTGAAGGACTTGGTCGTAAAAAAGTTCAAGAAGTGATTGCAGGAGATATTTGTGCGATTATTGGTGTTGAAGGATTTGAAATTGGAGATACTATCGCTGATTTTGAAAACCCAGAAGCGTTGAAAACAATTGACATCGACGAGCCTACAATGAGCATGTTGTTTACAATTAACGACTCTCCTTTCTTTGGTAAAGAGGGTAAATTTGTAACTTCTCGTCATATTAGAGACCGTTTGACAAAAGAATTAGAGAAAAACTTAGCAATGAAATTGGGTGAAACTGATTCAGCTGATAAATTCATGGTTTTTGGTCGTGGAGTACTTCACTTATCTGTTCTTATTGAAACAATGAGAAGAGAAGGGTATGAGTTACAAATTGGTCAACCACAAGTTATCATCAAAGAAATTGATGGTAAAAAATGTGAGCCAATTGAGGAATTGACAATCGATTTACCAGAAAATCTTTCAGGTAGAGCGGTAGAGTTTGTTACTTTACGTAAAGGAGAAATGCTTTCTATGGAAACTAAAGGGGACCGTATGATTGTAAAATTTAATATTCCATCTCGTGGAATTATTGGATTGCGTAATCAATTACTTACAGCTACTGCTGGTGAAGCTATTATGGCACACCGTTTCATAGGATATGAGCCTTACAAAGGAGAAATTGCGGGACGTAACAAAGGTTCATTGATTTCTATGGAAAAAGGAAAAGCGATTCCTTATTCTATCGATAAATTGCAAGATCGAGGTAAGTTTTTTGTTGAACCAAGTGCCGAAATTTACGAAGGTCAGGTAATTGGAGAAAACTCTCGTGCAGATGATATGTGTGTAAACGTAACTAAAGAGAAAAAACAATCTAACGTTCGTTCTTCTGGAAATGATGAGAAAGCAAGAATTATCCCTCCGATTATTTTCTCATTAGAGGAAGCTTTAGAGTACATTCAAAAAGATGAATATGTAGAGGTTACACCAAAATCTATTCGTTTAAGAAAAATATATTTGACAGAAACTGATAGAAAAAGATTTAAAATCTAATTTTATTTTTATAAAAGAAAAGCCATTCGAAAGAATGGCTTTTTTTGTGGGAAAAAGATAATTTGATTAGAACTTGGTTATTATTTAATTAAATCTTGAGTTATTTTAATGTGTTTTTTTTGATTTGTTGATTCAACTGATATTGATAGTTTTTTTTAATCGTGGTCTATTGTAGCGTTGTAAAATAATTGGATAAACATTCAATACAACATTTAAAATCAAAAGCCATAATGACTCTGTTATCCCAAATTTAACCGCTACTACAATGTTGAAAATTAGCACTATTAAAAATATAAGGAGATGACCAAATTCAGATTGTTTAGTGCCATATTCCAAATGAATTAAAGCGTCCAGACTCTTTGTGACAGGATTTGTTTTTTTATTGAGTTTTTCCCAACCAATCAAGACGAGTAACTTTCTGAAAATATTTACACCTAAGTATTCATAGATTTTTCCTTTCTTTTCCCATTTTTTTGCGTTGTAATACGTAGAATTAAATTCAGGTTTTAGTGTTTGAGTAAATAGGAAGACGCACGTCATTAATATCAAATTTATTTCAAAAGCAAATAAAAAACCTTGCATCCCGACCCAACTGATGAGCCCATAAATTATAAAAATTGTACTGATTATGATAAGACTAAATATAAAATTTTTGCGCATACTTCAGTATTTGTTTAAGGTTTATAGAATGAATGCGAATAGCATTGTAAAATAGGGTTATCGTTTCAAACTAAAATGGCCCTTGGCTTCTCTTCCGTCTTCTAATTTTATGGTGAACCAATAATCATCAGAAGGCATTGCTGATCTATTATAAATTCCATCCCAACCTTGACTTGATGGTGACAATTGTCTGAGTAATTTTCCATATCGGTTAAAAATGTTTATAGCAGCATTCCTATATAAAATGGAATTTATTCCTTTTAAATTCCAGTAATCATTGTATCCGTCGCCGTTTGGAGTAAAAAATTTAGGGGCATCTAATACGGCAAAACCTTTTATTTTTTGGCCACATCCATTTTTGTTTTCGACAATTAATTCATGAAAACCGCCTAGTATGTTTTCAAAAATAGGTGAATTTTGAAAAGGAGTTTCTGTTCCATTTTCAAAATATATCATATACCTATAATCGGTTGGATTAACTACTTCAATTATCACTTGGTTTAGCGGTTGTAAATGCTGAATTACTATATTATTTATTTTGGCTAAATAAGATAATGTCACAATGCATTTTCTAGTTGTAGAACAACCAAATTTATTTTTTATAACAACATTATAGTCACCTTCTTTATTTACTAATATTGTTGGACTTGTTTCACCTGTAGACCAAGAATAGGTGAAATCACTTGTGGATGCGGGAGCTGTTATTCCAGAATCTAATACTATAAAAGCATTGGTTGCACCCTCACATAAAATTCTATTTTCTAAAATAACAACTTTTGGTGTTGGTTCTACAATAATTTCAAAATGTCCCGTTCCATAGCAGCCTTCATCATTTTCAGCTCGAATGAATATTGTTTTTGAAATTGAAGCATATTGTTCTTCGAGTTCATTCCTTCCTAATGATGCATCATCTTCAGTAGCATAAAAAAACAACCGCACGTCTGAAGGCAATTTTAATTCAGTTTTTATTAAAGTTTTTTTCTGTTTTAAATCAAATAAAGCTTTTCCGTCACCAAGATCGCATTCATGCATTGCTCCAGGTAATAATAAAACACTTTTATTAGCATGTAAAATAACTGATCCAATACTGTAGCAAGAGGAGTTGGATTGAGTAACTTTTGCAAATAAAATGTCGTCAGGAATAATGTTTCGGTAATTTAGGGGTATTGATAAGGAATTTGTAATGTCATTATCTGCATCACTTATACTATGATAATAATATACGTCGTAATCTTTTTCCCCTAAACATAAGGGTTCATTGGCTAGAGATAAATTAAATGTCGACAAGCCGTCAGTAGGGAAAGCATCTTGCGTGTCGCACTGTATTAATTTATAAGGAGTTGACAATCTGTTTGGGGTTTCATATATTGTAATGGTTTTTTCTAAAGGTTCCCTATTTTCACCATTCACCGTTTTTATCAATGTCACTTTATAATCTCCCGATGCCAAATAAGTATGATAGGGTTCTCTGTCAGTCGATGTCGTTCCATCGCCAAAATCCCAAACTACGGAGTCAATTGTTTCTACGGAATTAATAAAAAAATGGGTGGCTTGACCAAAACAATTAAACTCGTAACTAAAAGTATAAAAGAATAAAGAGGTTATGAATGGAGGCAATCCCTGTTCTATGCTACCTGTTTTTAAATCAATGGCGTTTGGCATATAATTGCAACTAGTTCCGTCTAATTCTGGATTGTTGATTACGGATATTTTATTGCGTTTGAAATCACTTGTAAGATATCCTGCGCGGTATATTTTTTCATCAATGGCCAATTGTAGTGCTCCTGATATAAGAGATGAGGTATTTACAATTATCTTTGAGGATAGGATATTGGCACTTTTTAGGTCATATTGGATTAATGAACTTTCTAAAATAGTCTCGCCACCTGCATTAAATTTATTTGCCGTTACATATAATTTTTTTGTTTTGGACGAAAATTCTACACCATAAGGATTTGAATTACTCAACAACTTGATTTCATTGCTCGTTTTTCCTGTACTTGAATCGAAATCGTAAAGTAAAACATTGCCGGTATCTCTAATAGGATTGCCTTTTGGTCCATTTTCATTTGTTCGTCTTGAGGCATTATTTGCTATAACTACTTTTTTTCCGTTTGGAGACGCTTTTAAGTATCCAATGGCATTGGCAAGATAACCGCCTATTGGGATAGTGAGAGTTGTCGGTGTCTTGATAGGATTCTTTATGACTCCTTGAGTACTTATTTTAAACGCATAAAAATTATTTATAAAATGTGTAATTACCCAAAAAGAAACGCCGTCTCCGTGTTGAACGGCCGTAATTTTTTCGGAACATTTGTATTTGACTTCTTCGTTATCGTTTGGATTGTAAGTCAGAAGAGGAACGTTCTTTTCAATAGTCACGATGTCTCCAAGACCATTGTTTAGCCGGATGTCAACTTGGGAATAATTCAATCCATTATTTGGTGGATCCATGTCGTTTAATGGATTGTCATCCGCATTTGCGGGAAGCGGTTGGTCAACGGTAAAAATATAATATATATGAGGATTGTTTGGTTTTGGAACGATTATCGCCGATTGTGTACTTGAATTATGCCCTAGTAAACCAGAGCCATTAGGCATAATTTGATGGTTTTTATTGTAAACTAAAGAACCATCCGTATAAAAAAGTAAATTACCGTTTTTATCAGAAATAGTGGTACATCCTTCTTTGGTAACCAATCTACCATTAGTTAAAGCAACCGGACTTCCTGAATTGAAAGTGAGACCGGCATTATTACCAAAATACCATATAGCCGCTTCTTTTTGGGCAATTGCAGTTGTTACAAAAATAAGTAAGGTAAATACTAAAAGAAGACGGGTTTTCATATCTATTTTAAACTATCAAATATAGTTAATTTCAATGTATTGAAAAATAATAACATTGACCATCATTATTGTGGGTGTTTATCTCTTCAAACTAAAATGTCCTTTGGCTTCTCTACCGTCTTCTAATTTTACAGTATACCAATAATCATCAGCAGGTAAAGGATACCCATTCAAAGTTCCATCCCATCCTTGACTGTTAGTGTTTATTTTAGTTATTAATTTGCCATAACGATCATATATAAATATAATTGAATTGGTATTGAAATTGGAATTCACACCTTTTACACTCCAATAGTCATTATAACCATCACCATTAGGAGTGAAATACTTGGGAAGTCCAAGTACAGCAATAGTTTGACTAACTATTCCACAACCATTTTTGTCATTAATGAAAACCTCATGAATTCCAGCAGGAACATTATTAAATAAATTAGATAATTGAAAAGGGCCATAAGGTTCATCTAGACTGTATTCGTATTGTCCTTGTCCGGTAACATATACAGTAATTGAATTTACATCCACTAAATCTATGATTTTTATGGTGTCTAAATGAGCAATATCCGAAGCGGTAACTTTTATAGTTCTGGTTCTACTGCATTCCGAAAAGGTGCTTACTTCTACTGTGTAATTACCCTCAGCGTTAACATTTAAAGTTTCCTGTGTTTCTCTAGGAATGATAATTCCATCTTTTTTCCATAGATAAGTATAATTGCTAGGAGGAATTCCATTTTGTATGCCCGCATGAAGTTGTACATAAAAAGTGGGTAAATTGGTGCAAACTAATTCATCATCATCACCATTTGCATTAATATTGATATCGGGCAACGAATTGACAACGAATTGTAATATAGTTTGTTCTGTACATGTTGTATTCAATGGATTTTCAACTGTCACTTTTACATTTTGAGTGGCAGTATTAAATGGATTTGGCAATGGACTGGTTAGGGAATTACCATTGCTGTCAAAATATTTTACTACCATTCCCACTTGTCCGTTAAGAATGGTACTTTCTATTGAGGAAGTGTCAAATTTATTTAAGCCATCTGTATCGCTGGGTGCAGCATCATCACAAGCAGGAGGAATCACAACTGCATTTGCAACCGGATGCTTATCTACAATAAAGGTTATACTCGTTTCATCATAACATGGAATGGCATTATTAGTGTTGGTCGTATTATTTGTAACTCTAGCTTTTATGATTTGCGAGTTTGTGGCAAACGAATTTGGGAAAGGACTTGGCAACGGATTGTTGTTTTGATCACAATAAGTAACTGTTACATTGCTTTGCCCACTTAATAAAATAGATTGTAAGGTACTTGTGTTAAATGTGAAGATGCCGTCATTACTAATTTCATCGCACTCTTTATAATTTGGAATCGCATGGGCAATAGGAAGTTTTTCAACTGTTAAAGTAACATAATTACCCAATCCGAAACAAGCATTGTCTAAGTTACTGTCTACTCTCACCCAAATTTGTTGTTGGTTCGGATAACCAACATTTCTGTAAGTGGTTGTATTAGTAATTTCATTGGTTTCGGCTAAAGCATCTGCCTCATTTTTATAATATTTAATGGTGTATGCTGAACTTGGAGAAGGAAGAATTCCTTGAATATTAGCTGTAACACTGCTGAAATTAAATGTGGCTATTCCATCTTTGTCATCATTTAAAGCATCTACATAATCATCACAAACTGTAAAATTTTTATGAAATGTTGCATTAATTTGGGTTGCCGAAACGATTAAATTAATTTTACTGGTACTGAAACATCCGTTTAAATTTTCAACTCTGGCCCATACGGTTCCGGTTCCACTTCTGTACGCCGCAGGTGTTCCGATTTTGAATGCTGGATCATTGGTATTTGCTCCATTTAAAGTAGTAAAATAACTAAAAAATTCGTTACTGTAGTTTGTCGAAATAAAATTATTTTTTTCGGTTAAGTTAAAATCAGTTATTCCATCTGTATCATTGTCACATTGTTTTAATATAATAGAATTACCTACTACTGGCAAAGCTAGAGTTGTTAAAGTTGCAAAAGTAGAGGTTAATCCACAGGAGTTTCCTGTTTTATTTAAATTCACACGGTACTGATAGCCATTCATTGAGGCGCTAATAGCTGTAATTAAAAGCGAATTTGTATTTGCATTAGAGTAGATTGAACTATTTGCAATATTATTCCATAAGATTCCATCATTAGAAACCTGCCATTGGAACGTATCTGCATTCGACACAATTGTAAAACTAACATTTTGCAAAATACATTGTGATTTATTTTGTGGTTGTGTTGTAACAGTTATTAGACCTGCTGTAATATAGTTTAAATTGGGTACTGTATAACCATTTGTGCCGCTTGTAACTATACCTTTTGTATTGATTGTAATTGGATTATTTCCTAATAATCCATCAAAATTAGTGTCTGTAAATCCAGCCTCGATGACATCATTGCAAAGATCATTATCGCTGTCCAAATCTGTATAGTTTTTGTTTCCATCTGAATCGGTGTCAGCTATAGTATAATTGAAAACTCCATTGTCATTAGATGTTTCCAAACTATTGAGTAGTCCGTTGGTTCCAAAAGTATTTCCATCTAGAATCCCATCATTGTCACTATCGGATGAATTACTTCCTGATTCTGTCAAATCATTAATACCATCATTATCACTGTCTAAATCTAAATAATCAGGAATCCCATCAGTGTCTGTGTCAAATGGTATTATTCCGGGCTCAAATGCGTTGTCTAAACCGTCTAAATTCGTATCGGTATTAGTCAGTGCTTTTACATTTTTCTTACCCTCAATCAAATCAGGAATACCATCATTATCACTATCTAAATCCAATTGATCAGGAATCCCATCGCTATCAGAGTCTTTTGGAATACAGGTGGCTGTAAGTTTGAAAGTGGCTTTGTTTCCTACTGAATCTAAGAGATTTTTATGTTTTATTTTAAGACTTTTGGTTTGATAGGAATGAAATTTAAACGTTCCAGTTCCGGCAGATAAAGGGGTGGTGCCATTTAAACGGAAGCGGATTTCGAAAGATGAAAACTGTGTCACACCACTTTCATAAATTCCATCGTAATTAGTATCAATTAGTAATTGATTTGTTGGATTCAAAACAGTGACGGTTTTGTTCAAATCAGAGTTTATGATGAACTCAGAATTAGAATTTAATAGTTCAGTTAAATTTGCAGTATCAACATAGGATAATTTAAGATTAACCGGCTGGCCGAAATTTAGATTATAAGCCACAGAATACCCTTTGCCTGCAAGTAATTCGGTTACAAAGCTACCATTTGTATTTCCTGAAAATGGAGTAGGAGCGGCCGGAGAAGATGTCACAACAGTTCCTGTGAAACTATTGGAATATGAACCGATTGATACAACTCCAGTCGCCGGATTTTGACTATTTATGGCTAAATCACCATAGGATTCAGTACAGTTTAGAATTCCATCATTATCATAGTCGATATCAATATTGTCATTTGCTAAATCATTATCTAAATTGGAGGGACATTCACTAACTGGAATTTTATCTGAAAATACATCACTCAGACATCCTGAAATACTTCCTTTTACTTGATAAAAGCCGGGTGTTGTAGGAGAGAAACTATTACTGGTAGCACCAAAAATCTCTACATCATTTTGATACCATTGAAAAGTATCATAGGAGGAAAGACTGCTAATTTTAAGAATAACATTGGGGATACAGGAAGAAGTACCAACGGTTATTTTATCTGATACTATTTCAGGTTTTAAATCAAAACCAGAATAATAACCTCCATAAGTTGCCGCACCATTCGTTCCAAAATAGGAAACATATACTTGTTTAGTCGATTTTACTGTAATATTACCAACTAAGTTAGTGACGGTATAACTGACAAAGTTAGAATTTCCTGATACAGGATTTGCAGTTGCAGTTATTGGATAGTTATTTACCAGCACAACAGCACCAGTTTCAGTAACGATATTTAAACCACCAGTGTAAAAAGTGTTCCCAATTTCTTCGATTTTTGGGATGTTATCCACAATACTTGGAGTCGAACAGTTTATCGGTGGTACAAAAAACATATTTTGATTGGCGGGAGGATTATTAGGAGCACCATTTGCCAAATAACCGGGAGCTAAACCACCAATGCTTTGATAGGCAAATACATTATTTGAAGTTTTGACATGTAAATTACCGTTAATAAATTGGCTTCCATCAATTAAATAATATTCTCCTTTATTAATTTTCGCTGCGATAGTAGGACTACCATTAATAAAAATTTCAGTTTGATCTTCATGAGCAATCAATAAAACACGTTCAATTTCATTGGTTCCTAATCCTTTTACAAAAATGTATTCTTTACCTGTTTTTGAAAAGGGTACAATTTGGTCAAAACCAACGTCTCTCCCTTGTCCAGATAATGAATTATTACTTCCGCAAAATGAACCTGAATTCACTACTACAGGTTTGTCGGATTCGACTAAAGCGCCAATCATTTTAGAGCTGTTAGAAGTTGAAGTATTATTGTTTTCTAATGCTAAAACATAACTTTCATTTTTGTTTAAAGTAACGTCAAATGGACCTGATATTGGGGTGCCATCGGATAGAATTGTTCCATTAGGAATATTTGAAATAGTGATTTTGGTGTTGTTTTCTGTAGATAATATGGTAGCAAAATTAAGTAAAGTAGGATCTAAAAGTGGATTTAACATGGCTCCTAATCTAAATTTATTTCCTAAAGCACTATTGCCTTTGGACACTAAACCACCCGCATGATTATAACCTCCAATGGCGTTTAAACCAGCATTTACTCTCACATTGGCATAAATTAAATCCTCGGCTTCTATGATGTATCCTTTGTCTTTTAAAATTCCAATTGTTTGCTTAGGAGTGAATAACTGAGTATCATCTCCCTGACCTATAAATAGTCTGTAGGGCAAATTGTTTGATACAACTCCATTGATTACAGTTCCGCCAATAGCAATTATTTTAAAATTGACATCCTTCGTACTGGGAGTTGATATATAAAGATAATGATCCTCGACTAGATTAGAATTAGCAGTTAATGGTGGTATATAATGCGTTTTACTAAATTGGGCAAAGCAGTTTATAGATAAAAAAATAAAGAAAATAAGTAAAGTTTTTTTCATGGCCTAAAAATAGGAAAATAACTATTATCTTTTTAGCGAAAAATGACCTTTTATGGTTTTATTATCCTCAAAAGTTATGTTAAACCAATAATCATCTGCAGGAAGTAAATAGCCGTTTAATGTTCCATTCCAACCAGAGCCATTTGAAGTGAACTGTTTCAATAATTTACCGTAACGATCAAAAATAGTTAAAGTAGATTTTGGCAAAAGGCCCAGATTTTTTATTTCCCAAGAATCATTATATCCATCTCCGTTTGGAGTGAAATAACGGGGATAATCCAATACATATATTTTAAAAGGAATCGATAAACCACAACCGTTTATATCACGAGCATAAACTAAATATTCTCCGGCAGCCATTCCTTTAAATAATGGATTGTCTTGAAAAAAAGAGCCGTCTAGTGAAAATTCATAATTACCTATTCCGGTATATTCTATCAAAACTGAATTTCCGTTTCCTGCAAAATCGTTAATGATTGCTCCAGTGATAATTGCAACTCCAGAGGCAGTTACCGAATAGTTTTTGGTTGCAATGCATCCATTTGTAGATGTAACTTTCACAAAATAATTTCCTGGCAAAGTAACTGTAATAGTATTCGAAGTTTCTCCAGTATTCCATAAATAACTGGAAAAACCAGTATTGACTGTTAGGTTTATGGAAGCACCATTACACAAAGAAGCTGTTTCATCTTGAAAATTTGGTGGATTAAAAGTATTAAAAATAAGTGTTTCCGGGGTAATTGCATAACAATCAGAACCATTTACTATTCGGGCATAGATGGTTTGTTGGTTTGCAATCGTGTTATTGAAAATGTTTGGTAAAGGATTTTTTTGAGAAATAGCGTCTATTGTATTTAAATAATATTCAACAATTAATCCGGCAGGCAATCCACTCAATACTTGGGGAGTAACTTGTGCATTCAAATCAAAATGGTACAAACCATCTTGAACCCCATCATCATCACAAGTTGAAATTAGATTTTGTGGCGAAATACTTTTGTTTGAAATCAACAGTTTAACTTCTGCATAGTCTACACATCCAAATGAATTTGTCACTCTGGCAAAAACAATTTGGTTTGGTGTTTTATTCTTATAAGTTGTAGGATTTGTAATAGGATTACTTTGTCCTTGTGCTTCAATCAAAGATTCATAGTAAACAACAGCACTTAAACCGGGGTCATTATTTTTTACTAAATTATCGACTCTGGTCAAATCATATACAGTAATGCCATCCGTATTAGCATCACATTGAACCAGTGTGGTGTCATTTATAATAATTCGTGGTGTAAATTCAATTTTTATTTCACCTGTAGCGATACAATTAGGACTGCCTAATTCTACTTCAACTTTATAAATGCCAGTGTCAGTAACATTAAGAGAATGACTTATTTCTCCTGGGATTGGAGTTAAGGAACCATTTTTATACCATTTATAAGAATATGTTGCTGATAGTTTAGTATCAATGATAAAGTTTTCTCCATAACAAATGGGATTATTTGGACTTAGTCGATTTGGGCCTAAATCAATTTTGGATGAAAAACTCCCAGCTTCGATGAAAATAGCAGAGTCATAATAAGTCCCTCCTTGATCAGCAATTACCAATTTTACTTGATACGTTTTTCCAACAACTACATTTGTTTGTGCGTTCAGTATTTTAGTTTGTCCACCGTAGTTTATCGGACTACTATTTGTTGAGCTGGTATTTAAACTTCCAAAATAAGATTCATTTATTGCAGGACAGCCTGGTTTAGGACCAGTTGTACTGTTAAAAATAGGTATTAAAGGGTGAACGGTTTTTGAAGAAACTGGAATATTCGTCCCAGGAAGCACAGCTAAATTTTGAAAAGTGTTTGCGCCTACTTCTTTAATTAAAAACGCAAATCCATCGGAATAATTGCAGGGAAAATTATCTTGATATTCATTAGAAGCAAATAAATAATTAAAACTAATTAAATTTGTCAATGCTGTGAAATTAAATTCTAAAATTGTTGCATTTGATGTATTAGTAATTCCTAAGGCTTGCTCTAAGTCTGCATCCCCTTTCCAGTTTGATGTCCCACTATTCGGCCCAGAAGTTGGTTCTCTTAGAAAAGGTCCTACGGAATAGATACTGCTCCAGGAACTTAAAAGAACACCTTCTGTAAAAGGGAAACTGCCTCCCTGATTGTTAAAATAGGCATAACTTTTTTTCCCGGGAGTGGAAGTATCTCCCGTTGCAATTGAATTAGAAATTGAAGCACAGGAACTGTTATTTACTAAAACATTCTCGACAAGTTGCTGTGCTGTGTAGGAATCATTTACCGATATAGATTGTGCAGTTGCAATAGAAGTAGAGCAAAAGATGAAAATATATAACGAGTTTTTTTTTATACAATTCATAGCTCCATAAAGATACTATAAATCTCTGTTTTTTAATAATCGATAGGATAATAAATTGAAGATCAATGTCCAGGCCAAAACGATTAAGATAGAGTAAAAATGAACACCATAATCTTTAGTGTTTTCTATACCTATTTGTGTTCCAATAGATTTTACCACAGACAGTCTGGAAAATGGTTCGATAATCAAATTCGACATCGATTCCAAAGGAAAAAATTGTGTAATATTGGATGCTATTTTACTGTCTGGAAAAATTTTATAAGTCAAAATACCTTTTAAAATACCTTCTATAATATTCCAAACCAAAAGAAATCCAAGAGCAAATGCGGAACGTTTTACCAAGATTCCTAAAAATAAACAGAAGGAGAAAAAGCCAGTCAATTTTATGAAATAGCCCAATAAATAGTCTAAATCTGAGAAAACAATGCCAATTTCTGTGTAAGAAGAAAAGCTAAATCCTAAAATTAAGGACAGTATGAAAATAAAAACAGTGGATGCAAATGCAAATAATAGAGTGGTCAAAAATTTAGATTGAATAAACTCCTTTTTACTCATTCCATCAATTAGATTTTGTTTCAAAGTACCGTAACTGTATTCATTGGCCATCATGGAAACAATTACAATAGCCAGAAATAATTTTAACATTGCGGCAATATAAGTGTTGAAATGCCAGATAAAAGGAAAGTTAAAAATTCCCATCTCAGCAAGGTGAAGTTTAAAAACTCCCAGATCAAACTTAATCGAAGCAATTAATGCAATAAAAGTTAAGAGAATAAAATAAGTTAAAGTCAAAACACGGCTTGCTTTATTTTTCCATATTTTTTGTAGTTCTATTGAGAGAAGTCGTTTCATTTTATAGTTGGTATTTTAGAGATAAGATTTATAAATTTAGATTTTTATCGAAAGAGCTATTTGTTTTTAGTCAATTCCAAAAATTGTTCTTCCAAACTATTTTTGCGTTTCACTAAATGACTGAGAACAATATTATTTTCAAATAAAAATTGATTCAATTCCTTTGCCTCCAATTTATCTTTTAAATAAACTAATACTTTTCCCTCTTCATTTACACTAATTTTTACCGCTGGATGAGTTTTCAAAACGGTCATTAGATTTTCAACATTATCAGCTTGCAGCTCAAAAAATCCTTCGTTTGCTGACATTCCATCAACCAAGCCGGAATATAATACTTCTCCTTTTCTTAAAACTAATGCATGTGTACAAACTTTTTCTACTTCATCCAATAAATGAGAAGCCAATAAAATGGTAGTTCCTTGTGCAGCGATGTGCTTGATGATATCACGAATTTGATGGATACCCTGTGGATCTAATCCATTTGTGGGTTCATCAAGAATTAAAATTTCTGGATCGTTAAGCAAGGCCGAAGCAATCGCTAATCGTTGTTTCATACCAAGAGAAAAAGTACTGAATTGACTATCTTGCCTGTCTACCAAACCTACTAATTCAAGCTTTTCGTTTACTTTAGCGTAGTTGATGCCTTTGATTTTGCAAACCAATTCTAAGTTTTCTTTTGCAGTCATGTAAGGATAGAAATTGGGTCTTTCTATAATTGCCCCTACTTTTTTAAGTGCTTCATGAGTTTGCATTGTACCACCAAACCAGCTGTATTCTCCGGAGGTTTTATTGACCACATTTAAAATGATTCCTAGTGTTGTCGATTTTCCGCTTCCGTTTGGTCCAAGAATGCCGTAAACATTGCCTTTATGTATTTCAAAGGAAACGTTTTTTAAGGCCTGTAAACTGCCATAACGTTTGTCGAGATTTTTAATTGAGAGTATGATTTCCAAAGCGTTCGTTTTTTGATGTATTTTTATTTGACGAACAAGGTAGGAATTTGTTACTGTTATTCTGGAATTAGTTTAAATTACCAATTATTATACATAACGCATCTAATTTTTTAACAGTAATAGGTTTAATAATATAGTCTTTTACTGCGCTGTATTTTTTTGACATTTCAATATCGAAAGGGTCAATTGATGATGTGATAATAAAAATGCTGATTTCTTTTTTTATTGGTAATTTAATAAATTCATCTAGAAATTGCCATCCATCCATTACAGGCATATTCAAATCAAGTAAAATTGCATCAGGTAGATTTTCATTGTCTATACAATTTTGTTTTAATTTAGCTATTGCAAATTGGGCGTTATAAAAAGGAAGCACCTCCTCGCAAAAATTGTTTTTGTCCATAAGAATAGTCATTAATTTTACTGACATCTTATCGTCATCAATGATATAAGTTAATTTATTTTTCATTTAGGTATACTTTAAAAATGGATCCGCAATCTACTTCACTTTCTACTTCAATTTTCCCATCCATGGCCTCCAGTTGATTTTTGGTTATGTATAGGCCAATTCCTTTTGCGTCTTCATTGCCATGAAAAGTTTTATACATTCCAAAAATTTTATGACCATTTTTCTGCAAATCTAATCCTAAACCATTGTCTTTAAAAGTTATGATGGTAAAATTTTTATTTACTTCATAACCGATTTCTAGAATTGGTTTACGTTCAGGAGATTTGTATTTTATTGCATTTGTAAACAGGTTAAGCAAAATACTATCTAAATAAGCTGGTACGGCAAATACTATTAAATCGTCAGGAATAGTGTGCGTTATTGTTATTTGACTTTGTTTAATGACTAAACTTAAGGCCATTTTTGTTTTTTCGATTTCGTCTTTTAATAGAATCTTCGTTTTTTCAATATTTGTTTTTTGTTGGATAGTAATTATTTCATTCAAATATTCAATTGTTTCTGATAGTTTTTCCGTTGCTTCTTTAAGTAAATCAAAATAAGAAAGCTTCTCGGTAATATCATCGGTATTTTCAATTACATCTACAACCATCTCTAGATTGCTGGTGTGAGAACGGATGTTATGGGAAATTATATGCGCAAAGTTATAAAGCTTATTGTTTTGTTGGCTGGTGACTTCTAATAGATGCTTAAGTTCCATTTCTCTTTCAATTCGTAAAGTAACATCGCGTCCAACACCAATAAAATTGACGAAGTTATTTTCTGCATCATATATTGTCGTAATGTTTAATTCGAACCAGTATTTTTCTTTTTGTTTATTATAATTCAGAATTGTAATTTTAATACTCTCTTTATTCTGAACTGCTTTTCTCATTTTGGCTGTAGCTTGCATATCAGTTTCCGGACCTTTAGATGAATATCCTGGTTTTTGACCAATTACTTCTTCTAAACTTAAACCTGTCAGATCTAAATAAGCATTGTTAGCCCATATAGTTTCGCCGTATGAGTTTGCAATTACAATTGTATCTGTGGTTTCCGAAGCTGCAAGGGAGAGCATATTCAAATTCTGTTCAACATTTCTTCGGTCACTTATATCTCTGAAAAAACACACTAAATAAGTTATTTGGTTCATTTTAAATTTTTTCCCAAAAGCAATTTCAACCGGAATTAATTTCCCCGATTTATTTATTATAGAGGTTTCATTTACAACATAATCATCTTTAATTAAATTGTAATTAAGGAAAAATCTGACTTGTTTTCTGTTTTCTATTGGAAATAATTCGGAATTATGTAAACCTTTTAATTCAGTGCTATTGTAACCGAAAAGCTCAACTGCTCGTGGATTATAATCGGTAATAATTCCATTTGAAGTGTCAATAATAAAAATAGCATCGTTTGCGCTTGAAAAAATGGATGAAAATTTTTCAACACTCAATTGAAGTTCATTAATCAGATTTTGTTCTTTGGTAATATCCTGAAAAGAACCAAATATTCTTGTAGCTTTATGGTCTGCGAATTCTACCCTGCAATTACACTCTACATATTTAATGTTATTTTTAGCCGTGATAATTTGAAATTTTTCTTCAAATGAAATTCCTCCTTCTTTTGCTCTTTTTATTAACATTTTGTACCGATCTCTTATTGCGCCTTCGGGGAAAAAATGATCTGCATATCCCTTAAAAGGGGTGAAGTGCTCAGGGACTTCAAGAATAGACTTTGTAACGATGTCCCAATAAACCTGATCGGTTTCAATGTTTACTTCCCAAATGCCAATTTTAGCGGTTTCGGCCGCATTAATATAAATTTCATGCTTATTTGTCATAGTAGGTTTATATATTTAAATGTCTTGGGGACTACCAAATATATAATAATTTTGTATGTTTTAATTTGTTTAACAGAACAAAGATTATACTCAAAATGAATATGTATATGTTTATTATTTAATAGTCTTTAAATTAGTCGATTAGGATTTGTTGATTAAAATTCATTTTGGAAGATTATTTTTATAACTAAGGTTTCAATTTTAATTTAGTGACAGATTTGCCTATTTTTTTTATCTTCAAATTGTAATAAAAAAGCAAAATTTGAGTTCCTTTAAATCTGAAATGGTATTTAGAAGTTATTGATTTTGTACTAATTGAGTCTTAATTTATTGTAGTTTTGCATTAAATTATATTTAAAATGAGTGAGCCAATAATGCTTCTTAAAAAACCTACTTATCCCATTAATAATTCACTCTTGGATTACTTGGAACGATTTGATCGAATTTCTAAAGTGCCCATTTTTTATGATGATTTGATGCGTTTTTCGGGTTCCGTAAATGTATATGATAAATACGATCAGGATACGTTATGGACTAGAGTGTATTATAATGAATTTGAAAGGAACGAAATTGATTTGACTTTAATGAAAATCTATTCATTGTTGCATTCTGACGGTAATTTAGGGATTATTAAGTTTTTGAACGTAGATTCAATCGACTATTGCACTTTTGGAAATTCGAAGCCCTTTCGTATCAAAGTCAGAAATATACTGAATGATAATTATACGCATTTTTACATCAAGAAAGCAGATGCTTCACGAGTTTATGGACTCGAATTAGAACACATTTTGTCCCCTGATAAGATTAATTTTTTGGTTTATAAAGACACTTTAATCGAAGAACATATTATGGGAATTGCCGGTGATGTGTTTATAAAAACGCTTCTTGCCGAATGTACTGAAACCGAAAAATCGCAAATCGCAAAAGAATTTGTCAAGTTCAATGAACGCTGCATGATTCGATTGCTGGGGGATATGCGTTCGTATAATTATGTCGTTATTCCCATTCATGATTTTGATCAGGTGGTTTATAGAATTCGTGCGATTGATTTTGATCAACAATGTTTCGAAGGAAATTTTAAAGTGTACCGTCCCCAGTTTTTCAAAGAAAATTATCCGATGGTGAAATTGGTAAAAGAAAAACTTCAGAATAGTTCGATTGAACAATATAAAGATGAAGAACGAGCTGTTTTAGCCAAAAGAATTCATTCTGCCGAAAATAGGATTAAAAGATTATTGCAAATCATGGGTGAAGACACCATTTCTACCGACGAACATTTGCAACAATTAAAATTGGAATTGTATCGGTATACCCATGATTTGAACTTTAAAAAAGCAAAATCGATGGGGAATATCATGAGTGCCGCTTTTGAATTTATAACTAGAAATTTTAAAAACACCAATTTATTCAATACGGGGTTTTAATAAAATAGGGCAAAATAAGGTTGGAGCTAATTGAGGTTAACCCTCTTTTTTTCTTTCATTTTTTGTTTATAAACGATAATAGATTGGATTAATAATAGGATTAGCATCTTTGCAATATTTAGGTAGATTAGGAATAAGCGGGAGTTAATTTGTAAACTCTTTGTTTAAAAAATCAGACCAGATGAACCTTTTTGTTATGAAAACCAATCAGGGTTTCATTAATTTCCTTTAGTTCTGGCGTGAGAAATGTTTTTTGCCCTTTGTCATCGTTCGTTAATTCTAATTCACAAACGGTGCATTTAAACTCTTTGAAGTGGTCTGTTATAATTCTAGTTACAATAAATTTATGTCCAAGTAACGAACAAAAGATTTTTTTAGTTAAAAATTTTTCTTTGAATTCAATTATTTTCATAATTATGGTATTTTGATTTGGAATATTAAACGTAATTAATAATCGTTTAAATAACAAATAAATCCGATTAAATACATCTATTTTAAAAATAAATATAAAAATGCTTACAAATAATAAGTATTGTAAAATCAAAAAAAATCTCCAACTACTTTCGCAATTGGAGATTAAATAAGTATAATTATGTGAACTGTAAACTGCTCTCGAAGCTTCGGTAGGAATACGGTAAACTAACTCTTTTCTTCTTTATTAAAATAAACCAAATAATAATACATTTGTTTTTCTTCATCCCAGCCTTTTTCCACAAATTTCTCAGCACTTTCCGGATTGATGAAGTCCATTTTTATTTGGATATGAGTATCTAAATTAATTACGTTTTTTATCGATTTTCGGGCATCAGAAACCGCTGCATTTGCAATAGGAAATGAAGTAACATCTTCAATGCTGTATTTTTCTCCTTTGTCTATTTTGTAATTTTTAAATTCAGGAATCAAGTCAGGATTGTCTAATACTTCGTTCAAGAAATTCGTTTCTTCGAACTGATCGTTTTTTGCAAAATAATTCACGGAACGGTTCATAAACATCACTTCTTCTTTCTTATCTTCGGCAGGGAAAACAACGTCTTTGGCAAAGTTTTGACAAAATTTCAAATACTTCTTTGTAATAAAATTTTCATCCTCAAATGCATCTACAGACAGGAAATGTTCCAGCCAATATCTGGCATCATAACGGTTGCTGTCAACAGTTAGGATTTTGTATCCTTCTTCTTTTTTGTAATTAAAGATGATGCAACCTTTGTCTAATTTATTTAAACTGACACCATGTTGCAAAATCATTTCCAAGTGCGTCGGTTTTTCTTCAAATTGTAAAAAGTCAGCTTGTATCTCGCTTTTGAAAATTCCAATGGCATCAACTACATTATTGTCAATACTCACGTTTGTTAAATACGTAACATATACCTCACCATTTTTTATGTGTGGGTGATTGGATTGCTCAAATAAGTGGTTCGTAATTTTTTTTGAAGTTTCGTGAATGCTACTTGGATTTTCAAAAATTTCTGTTGCAAATTTGAACATGTCGTTGTAATCCAAATCAATTTCATGTGCAAATTGAAAATAGTTTTCTTCTTTTTCTCTAAAAGGTTTAAAGAAAAATTCTTTCATCAAGGGAACAATCTCGTCATTTAAATTAAAAGGTTGCTCCGATAAAAAAATGGCTTCGTTTCTACTTTTATTACCAACTCTATGAATTGACAAGTTTTCGATGTGCGTGTTATACAGATTGATCATATTTTTATAAGGTTTCCTCCCCCCAACCCCCTCCGAAGAAGGGGGAGACGGGACGTGATTTTGTATTTGTTAAATCTTTTTATAATTGTCTGGGGTTATACCTAACAAAGAAATCGGTATGGAAAAAATGGTTTTTTAGTATCTATACAAACATTCATTTTATTTTTATATGTTTTATCTCCCTCTCCTTTGGAGTGGGTTGGGGAGAGGATTAATTCCAATTTTCTTCAAATCCGTAGTCTTCAAAACTATCGTCTCCTTCAAACATGTCTAAATCATCTTCATCCAGTCCATCTTCAAATTCATCATTATAGTCATCGGCATTATCTGCTTCAAAATTTTTCTCCATTGCTTCATCTGGCATTTCTCCGTGTGAAAATATAGTTTCAGGATATTGATTGCCAAATACTGGATCTTCAATAGCAGCCAGTTCCACGAGGAATGTCCACATATTGATAAAATCGTAAACGTAGATTATTTTTGTGTTTTCTTTATCTAATATATCAGACAATTGATAATCACTCATTACTTTTTGTTCACCAGCAACATCTCCGGTATCAAAAAGCGAAATTTCGTCTTCTTGATTCCATGTCTCATCACAAGTATAGAACGAAGCCACTTCCATCCCGTCAAAACCAAAGGAATTAAAGATAGCATTGTGTAAATCTTCTAAAGTATCGTCTTCAAGTATTGCAATGTCTCTAAAAACATCTTCTTCCGCGTCTAGAATTACTCTAAATTTATAAACCATAATCTTTGTTTTTATTGAAAGCTCAAAGGTAAAATATAATTTTAGATTTAGATTTCAGATTGTCGATTTGTTGATAATATTTTTGCGTATGCACTAAATAAGGATTGAATCAATCGATTGTTAACTTTAATAGCGATTATAGAGGTAAAATAAAAAAAACAGAGTTGGAATTATAATTCATGTCGCTCGTTATTTTTTAAATACATGGGCTACTCTCTTTCTAAATTGGTGGTATTTCTTATGATTTGGATAACTTCTGCTTGAAGTCATATTATTAAAAACTAATGCTACGATTAATAAAATTAGTACGCCGCTAAAGACAGGATTAATAACATACCAATACCCCAGATTTTTAATTTCTGCAGAACCAGTTACAGCGATAAGCGCTGTTGCGCCGCCTGGCGGGTGTAATGTTTTAGTCACCTGCATTAAAACGATCGAAAGAGAAACAGCGAGAGGGGCACTTAGCCAAAGAATATCGGGAGCAATTTTCTGAACCGTAACGCCAATAATAGCTGAAACAAGATGTCCTCCAATAAGATTTCTTGGTTGCGCCAATGGACTTTGTATCACACCATAAACCAAAACACTCGATGCTCCAAATGAACCAATCAGGTAAACAACATCAGAGTGAAGAAGGGTTTTCGATTGCATATAGGCTATTATTCCAATACCTATAAACGAACCCAAAAAAGCCCAAAAATGTTCTTTATAATCAACCAAAGTTTCTTTATAAAGAATGTATTTAGTTTTGCGATAATTTCTTTTTATTTTTTGAACCGCCATAAAAATCTATTATTTGGATAAACTGTTAGAATAGGTGTATACCGTAAAAGGGTATGTCATTTTAGCGGTATATTTTGAAATAAGACAAACAACTAAAATGGGCAGAAATAAAGTATAATTATTTGTTAATCCGCAAACTAAAAAAATTGCCGTAAATGGTGCATGAATACTAGCACTTAAAACGGCAGCCATACCAATAATTACAAAATTTATCGGAATTACATTGGCATTAAACAGAGTATTCAAAGTAGATGCAACAAGTAATCCTAAAAATGCACCTATAAAAAGACTCGGTGCAAAGACACCTCCGTCGCCTCCCGAAGCCAAAGTGGCTGAAGTTACAATAGGTTTCAAAATTATAATTCCAATATAGGTAAGCGCTAATGAAAATGTCATGGGTGTATCACCTGAATTACTAAAAATAGTTTTGATGGCATGATAACCTTCACCATAAAGTTGAGGGAATACTAATAACGAAATACTTAAGATTACAGAACCTAAAATAATTTTGTAATAATGAACGCTTATTTTTGAAAATTGAGATTTAAAAAATAATACGCATCGTGTGAGATAAACAGAATTTAATCCGGATAAAATTCCTAAAAGTATAAAATAAGGTATGGCTTTTAAATGCCAAGTTGTTACCGCTACCGTAAATAAAGGTTTTTCATCCAATAAAAAAACCAATCCAAAGGCAGTCGCAACAGCAATTAATGTACTTATTAAAAATGCTCGTGTTACTTTTCTCGAAATGACTTCGAGTGCAAAAAGAATTCCAGCAATGGGACTGCTGAATAATGCGGTAATTCCTGCCGCAACTCCGGCACAGATTAACTCGGTTTTGTATTGTCTGAATACGTTTTGTTTTCTTTGTGCAACAGAACCAATCGTCGCCGAAGCAACAACAGTAGAAACTTCAATTCCCGTAGATCCTCCAAAAACAACAGTTAATAATCCATTGATAAAGTGAGATGGAATTTTATAATTGGGTAAGTTCTTTGATTTAGAATTGGTACTTTCAAAAATTTCTTTAATCCCTTTGTTCTCTTTTTTTCTAAAAAGGTATTCTCGAAGAAAATAAATAATTGATAGCCCGAAAATTGGAAATAAAACAAAGAATAATGGATTTATAGCCGCTTTATGAAAAAATATTTCTTCGTAATATTCGGTTATTTTTTTTAATGAAATTCCTAAAAAGGCCGAAAGAAAACCGATTAGAACAGCAACAATAACTAATTTTTGAAATTTGATTAATTGGTAATTTTTTTTAATTCGAGAAGTATTATTCATTATAAAAATGTTTTTAAAAACTTATTTCCAAATAAAATCAGATAGATATATTTTAAAAAAAGAAGTTTTTCTGGGTATTACAAATTTAAAGAAACAATCTTAGAATCACATTTAAAAATAACTGTAATCATCATTTTTTGTGATTTCTTTATGAATTACATTTTTTTAGGATATTCAAACTCCCTTATTTTTCATAAAATTCAATAGGGAGATTATCTGGATCAGCAACAAAGGTAAACTTTTTATCTGTTGTAGGGTCAAGTCGTACCGCTTCAGATACAATGTTTTTTGACGTTAAAAAATCAATTGTTTCATTAATGTCATTTACTTCAAATGCTAAATGGCGTAATCCTGTAGCCTCAGGTCTTGAAGGGCGTTGGCTCGGATTTGGAAACGAAAAAAGTTCAATGGTATAAACTCCATTCAAGGCCAAATCAAGCTTGTAAGATTCTCTCTCTTCACGGTAAATTTCCCGAATAATCGTTAGCCCCAAAACATCGGTATAGAACGTTTTAGATTTTTGATAATCGGAGCAAATAATAGCAATGTGATGAACTTTATTGAGATGTAACATAGTATTCGTGAATTAGCTTTAAGATTTGTATTATTGATTTAATTTCCGAATCACTTTTGCCGGATTTCCCACCGCAAGTGAATTGTCAGGAATATCTTTTGTGACAACAGAACCGGCACCTATCACACAACCATTTCCTATAGTTATGCCCGGGCAAATAACGGAATTACCGCCAATCCAACAATCATTTCCAATAGTTATAGGTAATGCATTTTCATGAGTCTTTCTAAGTTCAGCATCAAGCGGATGGGATGCTGTGTATAACTGAACTCCTGGAGCAAATAGCACATTAGAACCAACAGTCACTTTGGCACAATCTAAAACAACACAATTTACATTGAAATATACGTTTTCTCCACAAGTGATATTGTATCCGTAATCGCAAAAAAAAGGCGGTTCAATATAAAGATTTGATCCTGCATTTGGTATGAGTTCTTTTAGTATCTCTCGTGCTTTTTTAGTAATTCTATACTCGGTGACATTCAATCTATGAAGAAGATTTTTTGATTTTCGTCTGTCTTTTACTAAAATAGGATCTCCAGCCAAATAATATTCTCCATCTATCATTTTTTCTTTTTCTGTCTTCATAAAATGGAATCTTGTTAGCGTAAATATAAAAGAAATTGTGGATGATTACAACTCGTCCTACAATTTCAACAGTTCAGTTAATAATTGTTTTATAAGTTTAATCCGTGAAATATATTTGCTTCATCAAAATCAAATATTATGAAATCAATGGTTCACAAATACAAAAAAAATAATAGAAATAGCGTGAGTAAAATTATTTTTACTCTTGCCATTTTTTTATTTTCAATTGCTCTTTTTTCGCAAACTACAGTTTCCGGGAAAGTAGTAGATGAAAAAGGAAATCCTATATCTGGAGCCAATGTTTTTATCGAAGGAACTTATGATGGTACTGCCAGCGATGAAAAAGGGGATTTTACTTTTACAACTACTACAACGGGTAATCAAACTTTGGTGGTGAGTTTCTTGGTTTATGAAACTTCAAAAACGGTAATTGATGTTTCAAATTTTAAAAATAAAACCATAAAGTTAAGAGACAATGTCAATACTTTAGATGCTGTAGTTATTACTGCAGGAAATTTAGAAGCTGGTGACAAAGCAAGAGTCTCCGTCTTGAAACCGCTAGATATCGTTACTACGGCGGGTTCGGCAGGAAATATTATTGCGGCATTGCAAACATTACCCGGAACGCAAAATGTAGGGGAGGACGGACGATTATTCGTGCGTGGCGGCGAAGCCAATGAAACCCAAACTTTTGTAGACGGTATTCGTGTAGCACAACCTTACGGAGCATCTGCTCAAAATTTGCCAACAAGAGGTCGGTTTTCTCCATTCCTTTTTAGTGGAATATCATTCTCTACAGGTGGGTATTCTGCTGAATATGGGGAAGCTTTATCCAGCGTTTTGTTATTGAATACGCAGGATGAACCCGACCAAAACAAAACCGAAATTTCGTTAATGACTGTTGGTTTGGGTTTAGGAAATACTCAGAAATGGAAAAAAAGCTCCTTGAGCGTGAATACGGCTTACATCAATTTAGCACCTTATCAAGTTCTAATTAAACAGAATGTTGATTGGAATAGTCCGTATCAATCTTTATCTGGGGAAACCGTATATCGATATAATTTCAATAACGGAATATTAAAATTATACGCAGCTTTCGATTCTTCTAAATTTGATATTAATCAGGAAAATATAAATTCAAGTGAAAAAACCAGAGTCGATTTAAACAATACTAATTTTTATTTTAATTCTTCCTATAAAGGTGGTTTCGGCAATAATTGGCAAATAACTTCGGGCTTGAGTTATGGCTACAGTAAGAATAAAATAAACCTAGATTTAGATGAGGTTGCAAATGATGAAAACGCGGCACATTTGAAATTAAAATTAAAGAAAAGTTTTTCAGACAGAGTGAAATTATCCTTTGGAGCGGATTATTTTATTACCAAATTCAATGAGGATTTCAAAGAAAATTTAGGTGCAACAAATACAAACGGATATAATTCAAATATCGGTGCCGTTTACACCGAAGCTGATATTTTCTTCTCCAAAAAATTTGCTGCAAAAGCTGGATTGAGAGCGTCTTATAATGATTTGCTAAATGAAACGGCTATTTCTCCTAGAGTTTCATTGGCTTATAAAATGGCTAAAAACAGTCAGCTTTCCATGGCTTACGGAGATTTTTCGCAAACACCAAATGTTGATTATATCAAATATTCTAAATTTCATCAGTTTGAAAGTGAGAAAGCGTCACATTATATTTTGAATTATCAATACAACAAAAATGGAAAAACTTTCAGAGCGGAAGTCTACTACAAAGACTATAGTAATTTAGTGAAATATGACACACAAGCGATAAAAGACAATTCTGTGTTCAATAACAATGGTTCCGGTTATGCCAAAGGATTTGATTTGTTTTGGAGAGACGGAAAATCAATTAAAAACTTAGAATATTGGATTTCCTATTCGTACATCGATACGGAGAGAGATTACAGAAACTTTCCAGCCCAAGTAACTCCAAATTTTGTTGCGGATCATACTTTGTCTGTTGTTACAAAATACTGGATAAACAACTGGAAATCGCAAATTGGGTTTACTAATTTATACAGCTCGGGACGACCTTATAACAATCCAAATGAAACGAAATTCATGAACGGGAAAACCAAATCCTATAACAGTTTAAGTTTTAACTGGGCTTATTTGCTTACAACTCAAAAGATTTTGTATTTCTCCGTTTCGAATGTTTTAGGTAGTCAAAATGTATTTGGTTACGATTATGCTAAGAATCCAGATGCTACAGGAGTTTATAACAGGGCAGTAATTATGCCAACTGCGGATCGATTTTTCTTTGTAGGGTTCTTTTGGACGATTAGCAATGATAAAAAAGACAATCAGTTGAAGAATTTGTAGAGACGTTAAATTGCAATGTCTCTACAATTCATCCGTCAAAAACAACAATTCAGTAAGTATAAATTTTAAAAAAGAAACAACCAATGTAAATTTGGTCAACAATTAATCAACAACTAAAAATTAAATATCATGACAAAAGTTATCACCGTAATCGCATTATTTGTATGTAGTTTATTATCCGCTCAAGGTCAATTTGAGCAAGGAATGGGAAAAGCATTCGGACTTTGGAAAGAAGGAAAGAACACGGAAGCTTCGGATTTATTCGAAAGAATCGCTGGAGCTGAAAAAGCAAGCTGGCTGCCTAACTATTATGTAGCTTTGGTAAATACGACCACTGCTTTTGGAACAAAAGATAGTAATCAAATGAATTTATTATTGACCAAAGCACAGAATTCATTGGATATAGAAATGGCTAAAAATCCAAACAATCCTGAATTATTGGTTATGCAAGCGATGGTTCATACGGCTTGGATTGCTTTTGACCCTATGACAAACGGACAAAAATTATCTGGAAAAGTTATGGAATTGTATAGTAAAGCGCAAGCAATCGCTCCAGAAAACCCAAGAGTAGTTTTTGGTAAAGCCGAATTTGAAATAGGTGGTGCAAGTTGGACAGGGGTTGACACTAAACCTTTATGTCTTCAAATTGAAAAAGCAATCGGACTTTTTGCTACTTTTAAACCGGAAACGCCTTTCTCTCCAAAATGGGGATTGGATAGAGCGCTAGAAGCACAGAAAAACTGTAAATAAATCTATTATTGTTTCTCATTATTCGTTTTAAGAAATAAAACAGAGAATAGTAACTATTGAAAAAAGAGAATGATGTATATAAAACCACATTTACTAAAAGCTTTGTTTATTGGGGTTGTGATTTTTTTAGTGTCCCTTCTAATTAAATTTGTTTCTGTTGGAAACGAGGTTTTTAGCACTAGATTATTCATTCACTTTTTATATTGTATGCTTTACAGTGTTGCACTGTATCTTGCAAATGCAGCGTTGTTTATGTTTTTGGACAAAGTTTTCAAAGATAATATTTATGCTGTAAAACGAATAATTATTGGGTTTGTCGGCTCTTTTTTCATTTCCTTATTTGTAATTTTTTCACTTCGTATTTTTTTGAAAGTTATAGTGAAAAAAAAATCAATTACAGATTTTTTCGCAAATGAAACTCCTACAAATTATATAGAATCATCAATTATTACTTTTATTGTATTGTTAGGCGTTCATGCTTTACATTTTTACAAAGCTTACACTGAAAATAAAGTCAAAGAACAGAAAATTATCGCAGGAACAGCAAATGCGAAGTTCGAAAGTTTAAAAAACCAGATTGATCCTCATTTTCTTTTTAATAGCTTGAATGTTTTAAGTTCTTTAATCGAAGAAAATCCAGACAATGCACAACGATTTACGACTTCGCTATCCAAGATTTACCGATATGTTCTGGAACAAAAAGATAAGGAATTGGTTTCTGTCGAGGAAGAACTGGCTTTTGCCAAAACTTATATGAACCTGCTTAAAATGCGTTTTGAAAACAGTTTGTTTTACGAATTACCGACAAATGGAATTAATCCTGAAGCCAAAGTAGTTCCTCTTTCCTTACAGCTATTATTGGAAAATACCGTAAAACACAATGTGGTTAGTGAACAAAGGCCTTTGCACATTCGCATTACAATTGAAGGGGATTGTCTTGCCGTACAAAACGACTTTCAAAAAAAGGAAGTATTGCAGGATCGTCAAGGTGTAGGATTGCAAAATATCATCAATCGCTATGGTATTATTACCAGTAGAAAAGTATTGATTGAACAAAACGAAAAAACCTTCACGGTCAAAATACCTATTTTAACCAAACAAATTACGGTTATGGAAACTAATACTTATTACAACGAAAATAACGAATACCACAGAGCAAAAGATCACGTCAAAAAGCTCAAGGCATTTTATGGAAATTTAATTTCGTATTGCTGTGTAATTCCTTTTTTAATCTTTATTAATTTAAGTTACGGTTCTAATTTTCAATGGTTTTGGTTTCCACTATTAGGTTGGGGAATGGGACTTACATTTCATGGGCTAGAAATTTTTGGATATGGAAAATCATGGGAGGAACGCAAAATTAATGAAATTTTAAACAAAAACAGGTCTAATAATAAATGGAATTAAGATTTTAACTTTTTTGAAAATAAAAATATGGAAATAAATAGGAATGACTCACAAAAATATCTTCAGGCTAAAAGACAAGTAGAAAGAATAAAAGGGTTATATAGAAATTTAACGGCTTATGTTATTGTCATAGTTTCGTTAGCAATTATAAATTTGAATACATCTCCAGAATATTTATGGTTTTTGTGGCCATTATTTTGGTGGGGAATCGGTTTAGCTTTTCACGCAATGAAGGTGTTTAATTATATGCCTTTTTTAGGAGCGAATTGGGAAGAGAAAAAGATTAATGAATTGATGGAAAATGAAAAAAATAAAGACTACTGAGATTATGGAAACAAATTCAATAGAAGAATTGCAGTATCAGGAAGCTTTGATACGTGTAAAAAAAATTAAAGGTTTTTATACCCATTTAACAGTCTATTTGGTAGTGAATCTAATGATTTTGATAGTCAATTATCAGGATTTAGATGCTGGTGAAAGTTTTTTTCAATGGAGGATTTTTACTACGGCATTCTTTTGGGGGATTGGATTGTTCTCACATGCACTTTCTACTTTTATGCCTAATTGGATTTTTGGAAAAAGCTGGGAAGATCGCAAGATTAAAGAGTTTATGGAGAATGAAAAAAGTGACAAATGGGAGTAAAAACTCAGTCTCAGCTTGCTCTCGTGTCTTTTTAAAATTCCAAACTTTAAATACTTAAACTTGAAAAAATATTTACCAACTATAATCATTTTAGCCTTAATTAAACTTTGTATTCATCTAGTCGGAAATCGGAATTATGGATTTCATCGGGATGAGTTATTGCATTTATCTGTAAGTGAGCACTTAGATTGGGGGTATTTTGAATTTCCGCCTTTTATTGCTTTTGTTGGCAAAATTGCCCATTTTGTTTTTGGATATTCGATATTAGGTGTTCGGTTTTTCTCTACATTGGCGGGAGTTGCAATTCTTGTGATTTGTTGTTTGATTGCCAAAGAATTGGGCGGGAAAATAAAAGCAATTTTGTTAGCAGGAGTTTCTGTTTTAGCTTTTGTTCCTTTTTATCGCAATCATATGTTATTCCAGCCCGTAGCTTTCGATCAGCTTTTTTGGACACTTGGATTTTATTTTTTGATTAAGTATTTTAACACCAAGAATGTGAAATTTCTTCTTTTACTTGGAATTTCTGCAGGTTTTGGTTTAATGAATAAGTACACCCTATTGGTTTGGGGATTAGGAGTTGTAGTGGGTTTATTGTTTTACGAAAAAGGAAAATTATTCAGGAATAAATGGTTTTATATCTCAGGATTAATCACTTTTTTACTTGTATTGCCAAATTTGATTTGGCAAATAAACCATCATTTTCCACTGTTACTGCATTTGCAAAAGTTAAAAGAAAGTCAGCTGGATGAGAATGGTCCTTTTGATTTTGCAATAGAGCAATTGAAACATCCTTTCACATTAACAATAAGCCTAATCGGGCTTTTCGCTTACTTTTTCGATAAGGATTTAAAAAAGTATAAAACGTTTGGAATCGCAGCTTTGGTGATATTTGCCAGTATGTGGATCATGCAGTCTAAGGCATATTATTTCTTTGCTATTTACCCAGTATTATTCGCCGCTGGAGCGGTAAAAATTGAAAAATTATTGCAAAATAGACCAAGATGGAATTATGCGGTATCCTCTGTGATATTTCTTCCAATAATTCCTTTTTTGCCTCAGGCGATTGCTATTTTGCCAATAGAAACCTACATTAGTTACTACGGTTTAGAAATGCAAAAAAATGGGCGCATTCAGCTGACAGATGATTATGCTGATATGTTTGGTTGGGAAGAACAAGTGAAATTAGTTGATAGTGTATACCAATCATTGCCCGCAAAAGACAAAGAGAATTGCGTTATTATGGCTAAAAATTATGGTGAAGCCGGAGCAATAGAAATCATTGGAAAAAAGTATGGATTGCCAAATCCAATTTGTAGCAATGGAAGTTTTTGGCTTTGGGGAGCTGGGACTACCAGCGGACAAGTTTGTATAAGTATTGGTAATGAAAAAGAAGTCGTCGAAAGGGTTTTTGCAGACTATAAATTAGTGAAAATCATAAAACACAAATATGCAATCGAAGAAGAAAATAATATTCCAATCTATCTTTGCCGAAATCAAAAAATAAATATTAAACAAAAATGGCAATCATTGGAGAAACACGTGTTCGATTAGTCCATACAAAATAAACAATATCCTTTTTGAAAACTTAAATATAAATGATGACCACAATCATAATTGAAGACGAAAAACCAGCGGCCAGATTACTCCAAAGAAAACTTGAAAAGTTAAATATTCAAGTAGGAGTGATGCTGCATTCGGTAGAAGAATCTATTGCTTGGTTTTCTAATAATGAACATCCGGATTTGATCTTTTTGGACATTCAATTATCGGATGGATTATCGTTTGAAATCTTTGAAAAAGTAGCTGTCAAAAGTGCTATAATTTTTACGACGGCTTATGATGAATATGCGTTGCGCGCTTTCAAATTAAACAGCATTGATTATCTTTTGAAACCTATAGATGAGGATGATTTAGAAGTGGCGGTTTCTAAGTTTAAAATGCGGTTGCCAAAACAAGAAACTGGCACCCGGGACTTCGGGTTGGATTTTGAGCAAATCAAAAGAATGTTGACGAACCCATTTGAAAAAAATTATAAAAAACGGTTTACGGTGAAAATCGGGCAACATTTGAAAGTTATTTCTATTGATGAGGTAGAATGTTTTTTTAGTGAAAATAAAGGAACTTACATTCATACTTTCGATAACAGAAATTATTTAATCGAAAATACTTTGGAAGTTTTGGAGCAAGAATTAGATCCGAAAGACTTTTTCCGTGTGAGTAGAAAATTTATAATTCCATTGAAGGCAATCAAAGAAATAGTCCTTTACAGCAACTCTCGGTTGAAGTTAATTTTACCTTCTTTTAAGGATGATGGGGTAATCGTAAGCAGAGAAAAAGTTTCCGATTTTAAAACTTGGATTGGCTGACGAACAGATAAAAAAAACTGTTTCAAAAGCTTAAACAAATTTCCAAAACGGAAAATATTTAAAGCAGCTTTTGAAACAGTTTTAGCAATTTTTAGATCCTGAAATTATTCGAACAAAGATTTAATTTCTTTCTCTGTCTTTCCTAATTTTTGTTGCAATTTGCCCCAAGTTTCATCTTCTTTTCCTTCTTCAAATAACACATCGTCATCTGTTAGTTCTGCAAACTTTTGTTTAAGTTTACCTTTCAATTCATTGTAATTTCCTTTAATCTCTGTTGAATTTGGCATCGTATATAGTTTTAAATTAAAAATTATTCTATTACAAAGTTGGGGAGAAATAGAGGTTAAATTGTTATATAATTAGTTGTAAAAGTTGCTTAATTTTGTTGGTGAGTGCTATGGTTAATAGATTTTGGGTACTATTTTATAGAATAATTATTAATTAAATCTATTTATAAGGTAATTGTCTTTAATATTCTGATAATAAGTATAATGAATAGATACTATAGATTATTACTATGATGGTTTTAAACCTTAAAAACTGTCTTTCTAATGCCAATCAGGACGAAAATAAACAACGTATAAACGATAAAAAACGGAACGATGTATTCGATTAAATCCATTGGTAACATAACGGCAATAATCAGTAATTGAAACCCTAATCCGTAAATAGAGAGCAAGGTCATAAACCAATTTGGAAATGTTTTTACCTTGTAAGCCTCTTTGTCAAGTGTGTGAATTATTTTGTCAAAAACACCGTAGACAATGGTGTAAATGCGGAACAAAATATCGACTGATTTTTGACTTTCTCCGGGCAAAGCTTTGGGTGATTTGTATTCAAAAATTTTACTGGTGGTGTCTCCGCCAACTGATTTGTTTCTTAAAATTACATAGTAATAATTGTATAAAGTTCCTTGCAATTGAATACCAATAAATGCTAAAAAAGTAAGCCAAATATTCGTTTTTGAAACATAACAAATGGTCATGAAAAGCAAGAAGTTTAAGATGATGTCAAAGACACTGTCAAGGTATCTTCCGGTGTAAGAAGGGGTGTTTTTTATCCTAGCCAGTTCTCCATCAGCAGCATCAATTCCTGATTTCAAAACAATAAAAAAACTGGCTAATAGGTACTGATTTTGTAAAATACAATAAATGGCGATAAGACCTGTAAGCCCAAAAAGCAGCGTAACATGAATGGGAGTAAATCGGGTATTTTTTAACTGATTCGCTAAAAATTTCCCGAATGGCCTTCCGTAATCGGATAAATCTAAAAATTTATCTTGAGCAGCAAGTTTAGACATTTGCGTTTATGAACAAAGAAATGCGACAATATAGTCAGGTACAAATAGCGAAAAAATTATTTTGATAATCGGTGTAAAGTAAAAGTCATTGCAGTCAATAAGAAAAAAGCACTAATCTGATGAATTAATCCCAACCACAAAGGAACACCATATAATAACGTTAAAACTCCTAATACGAACTGTACAAAGACGAGTAATAAGAGCATTTTAATTCCATTATTCTGAGCTTTGTCTAAGGTGAAATTCATGCTTTTGAAGTATAATAAAACAATCATACCAACTACAAAATAAGCTAATGTTCGGTGTACAAATTGAACCCCGCTTTTTCCTTCGGTAAAACTTAAAAACAGGTTTTTTTGTTCCAGAAAAACACTGTCATGGATAAATTGTCCATCACTCATCAAGGGCCAGTGATTGTGTATTAAACCAGCATTTAAGCCAGCAACAAATCCGCCATAAATTATTTGCAATAATAAAAGCGCCAAAGCTACGCGAGCAATTGTTCGCAATGATTTTTCTATTTTTTTCTTTTCAGGATAGATAAGATCCAAAGCAACCCAAAGTGTATAAGCGAATGTGATAAACGCAAAAGTTAAATGTAATGCTAGTCTAAAGTGGCTAACGTCCGGATCATTGATTAAACCGCTGCGTACCATGAACCATCCTAAAAATCCTTGAAAACCCCCCATAAAAAGTAAAACAGCACATTTTTTTATGGTTGCAGTCGAAAGACGTTTTTTGAACAAGAAATAGACAAAAGGAACAATAAATGCCAAACCAATAATTCTTCCTATAAAACGGTGAAACCACTCCCAGAAATAGATAAATTTATAATCACTTAGCGTAAAATCATTGTGGATATTGATTTTTTGGTATTCTGGGAATTTTTTATATTCTTCAAAAGCCTGTGACCATTTTTCCTCGGTCAACGGTGGGAAAGTGTCAGTAACTAAATGCCAGTCGGTCATTGATAAACCAGAGTTGGTCAATCGGGTAATTCCTCCTACAACAACCATTAGAAATAATAATAAGCATCCTGATAATAACCAAATGATAACGTAATTATTCTCTTTTTTCATTTTTGAAATTAATTTATACAAAGATATTTGAAATGTGATGAATTGTTAATTCAACAAGCGTTAATCTTTAGTCCAATTTTTACCGCTTTTTTTAGCATAAAATCAAACGCCGCCTGATAATCATTGGGGATTTCTCCTTCTAATATCGCTTCTTTGATGGCTTCTTTAAGCATTCCAATTTCTTTAGATGGTTTGATATTGAAGATTTCCATAATTTCTTCACCAGTTATCGGCGGTTGAAAATTACGAACATGATCACGTTCTTCCACTTCTACAATTTTCTTTCGAACAATTTCGAAGTTGCTATGGTATTTCTTGAATTTATTAGGATTTTTGGTGGTGATATCGGCCTCACACAAAGTCATTAGATTTTCTACATCTTCACCAGCATCAAAAACCAAACGACGCACAGCAGAATCTGTAACGGTATCTTGTGATAAAACGATAGGACGTGAACTCATCATAACCATTTTTTGCACAAACTTCATTTTTTGGTTCAAAGGCATATGCAAACGTTCAAAGATTTTCTTGGCCATTTTACCGCCTAAAAACTCATGTCCATGAAAGGTCCAGCCCTGTTTTTTGTTGAAACGTTTGGTTGGTGCTTTCCCAATGTCATGTAATAAAGCGGCCCATCGCAACCACACATCATCCGTATTTGGACAAATGTTATCAACGACTTCCAAGGTGTGGTAAAAATTATTTTTGTGTGTGTGACCTTCAATTTCTTCGACTTGATTCAAAGCAGTCAATTCCGGTAGAATGATGTCCAAAAGTCCAGTTTTGAATAATAGTAAAAATCCTACGGAAGGTTTATCTGTCGAAAGGATTTTATTCAGTTCGTCAACAATACGTTCCCCGGATATAATTTTGATTCGCTCTGCATTTTTTGCAATTGATTTCAGCGAATTTTCTTCGATATCAAAGCCTAATTGGTTCGCAAAACGAATACCTCTCAACATTCTCAGAGGATCATCAGAAAAAGTAATATCCGGATCCAGAGGTGTTCTGATTATTTTGTTTTTTAAATCTTCCAGACCATTAAAAGGATCGGATAATTCACCAAAGTTTTTAGCATTCAAAGATAAAGCCAAAGCATTTATAGTGAAATCACGACGGTTTTGATCGTCTTCAAGGGTTCCGTTTTCTACAACCGGATTACGGCTTTCAAAATGATACGATTCTTTTCGGGCGCCTACAAATTCAATTTCAGTATCTTCAAAACGCAACATCGCTGTGCCATAGGTTTTGAAAACCTGAACTTTTGGCTTTTTTGGAAGTAATTGGGAAACTTTTAAGGCTAATTCGATTCCGCTGCCAACGGCAACAATATCAATATCTTTTTTGAAATCTCTGTTTAAAATCAAATCTCTCACGAATCCACCAATTACATAACTATCAACGTTAAGTTCTTGGGAAGCTTTAGAAATGACTTCGAAAATTTTATTGTTTAAGGCTTCTTTGTATGAAGTTTTGATGCTCATTTTAAAAATGTTTAAAGTCTATAGTCTAAAGTTGCTAAACTGAAAACTGAAAACTGAATACTGCAAACTATTTCCGAATCACTTTCACCTGAGAATCATTCGTCAATTTTATAATTGTTGAAGGTTTTCCTGCAATTTTTTCGCGCTGCAAATTTACAACATAGTCAACGCCTTTTATAATTTCGGGGCTAATTTCTTTGAAACTTTTTGGAGTAGGTTTCCCAGAAATATTTGCCGATGTTGAAACCAATGGTTTTTTCATTTTTTCCAATAATTTAAAACAGAAAGGTTCTTTTACAATTCTAATTCCTAAAGTATTATCGGGTGCTATTAAATTGGGAGCCACGTTTCTTGGTTTGTCGAGAATTAATGTGGTTGGATTTTCGGATAAATCCATAATCTGCCAGGCAACTTCCGGGATATCCTTGAACACGTTGTACATCATTTTTTCGCCATTCATCAAAACAATCATGCTTTGGGTTTCGGGTCTTTGTTTGAGTTTATATATTTTGGCGACAGCCTCAGCATTTGTTGCATCACAACCAATTCCCCAAACAGTGTCTGTAGGATAGAGGATAATACCGCCTTCTTTTATGACTTCGTAGGCTTTATTTATTTCTATGTTTATATTTTCCATTTTTAATATTTAAAATACAAGTGACAGGTTTGTAATTTACAAAGAAACGAATAAAAATCATGAAAATACCACATGTTTTATTAGCTATTGGTTGAGGAGGAAATGAACAGCAAATGATTGATGTGATTCCTGAATTAATAAAACTTGGGGCTGAAAATATTGTTTTTGATGTTGAAAATCCTTTCCTAAAGAAAGAATATGAAAATAACAACATCAATTTTGTTGATGCAAAAAAAACTAGATGGTATGTAATTATCAATATTTAAAAGCCTTAGTAAATCAAATAAAATCAAATTTTATTGATTTATATACTATTGATATACTCATTGTTTTTGTAATTTCAGATTTGCTTTTCAGAATAAAATCAAGATTATATTTTCAAAAAAAAAGAATGGGTTATATGTAGATGCATTTGAAATAGACAATCAATCAATCAATCAATCAATCTTTCGATGCATCATCCAAAGCTGAAAGTAACGTTTAAATACTGCAAAAGAATGAATATATGCTAAAATAAATCCTTCTTTTTGATCAAGAAAGCCTAATCTGTATATATATTGCCACCAAAAACGGTAATGTGGACGAATAAAAAAATGATATAAATTAGGACGCTTATTTTTTAGATATAGCGTTTCTGCCTGTAGTTTACTGTATAAATTTAGTTTTTCATTGTAATTTTCAAAGCTTTTATAGCTGTAATGATTGACACGATTTTTTAAAAAACCTGTTTTACCATTAGTTGTAATTGACTCATGAACTAAATTACCGTTATAGGAGCAGTATTTTTTGTTGAATATTCTAATGCATTTATCAGTTTGACAGCCGCCATATTTAATTTGTTTTCCTAGAAAAAAAGAAATTCTCTTTACATAATAGGCAGCAAAATCGTTTTGTAATGAAATGACAGAAACAATTTCTTTTCCAAGTTCCGGAGTGATGATTTCATCTAAGTCAAAAAATACAATCCAATCATTTTTTGCATGCTGGATTGCAAAACTTCTTTGTTTTGAAAAATCATCGAAATTTCTTTGGATTACCCTTACTCCAAGTTCTTTTGCTATTGAAACTGTAGCATCAGTGCTATTTGAATCTATAAAAATAATTTCATCGGCAAAAGATAAACTTTGGATATATCTTTTCACGTTAATTTCTTCGTTCAAAGTGATTGCTAGTGCTGTTATTTTTGGTTCCAAATTATATTGATTTCTATTTTTGAGGTATATAAAAAGCAAATGTAATAATTTACATTTATTTGCTAAACTTAAAATTGTGAAATGACTCGATTGCTCATTTTAATGTATCACAATATTTCTAATGATGAGTAGATTAAGCTTATTGTATATGTGTTAAAAAAATAGTATAAATATAGGCTGTTAAAGCAAGGTTTTTATAAATTAAATATCGTTTTTACCCAATTTTGAATAGTGTATTTATAATAAATTTCGTCTTTTAAAGGTTGGTATGATGTTTCAAAAAAAGATTTGTTTATTTTTATATTGTTTTCATTAATTACTAAAATATTGTTAGGATTATAGAAATCATAATTCTTAATAGATTGATTCGTAGTTATTATTTTTCTCTGCATAGCTAATGCTTCAAAAATTCTAAAACTTAATCCGGTATGGTTTTTTCTAATTAAATCTAGAAAAATTTCAGAATTTTTCATCATTTCTTCGACCTTAATTGCTGGGATTTTATCTTTTCTAAATTCTATATTTTTATTCGTATTTTCCGGTCTGTAATTATGATTACTTACCACAATACATTTTGACTTAATGTTTATTTTCTCAAGTTGTTCTAAAATTTGACAAAGGATTGGTAATCTTTCATCAAGGGACATAACTAAGAAAATCGTATTCTGATATTTTTTTTGGACTATAATCTTATCAATAAATATGTAATTTGTTAAAGGGATGAAATTAAACTTTTTGATATCATCTAAATCATATGAATAAATGTTGTCAAAAATATTTTTTGTCAGATGTTTTATTTTGAATCGTTTACTGCTGTCATATAGATAGCAATTGTATACTGAGGTATATTTTTTTATTTTAAGATGTGCTTTTTTTGAAATTAAATCTGGACGAATAACTAAAATTTGATCTTGGTAACCAATATGGTCTAATTGATTAAAAATGAATTGATTTAGCTTTACTTTTTTTAAGTTTCTATTAAGAAATATTTTGGAAAAAAAATTATAGACCTTTTGGGAATAACTTGAATAGGAAAATTTATGTTTGTTTAAATCAATGTGCGTTGTTTCAACACCATTTTTTTGGAGTTCTAGAATGATATGTTTGTCATATCCGAAAAAATCATAACTGATAATACAAATTTTCATAATTTATTTTGTTATCCCATTCTTGCACCAAAAAGAAGTTGTTGTCTTATTCTTTTCTAAAATGGCGTTGTTAAGTTCAATATTGTTTTTATCTTGTTCGTTGTGATCCAAATGATATTGAATCCCCGCTAATCTTAATTTCCTTAATCCGACACCTTTTTTTATTAATCGAGCGGCCAATTCAGAGTCTTCTCTGCCCCAAGTTTTGAAATCTTCCTCATATCCGTTAACATCTAACAAATCTTGACGCCAAAAACTCATATTGCAACCACGAACTTTAAAAATTAATTTTTCGATAGGAGCTTTTTTAGGTCTAATGAATTGATTTATAAGTGGAAAATGAACAGCATTGAACCTATTTTTGATGTTTTTTGTATAAGGATTAAACGTTGTTATTTTATTCGTTAAAGCCAATTGAGTTGCTTCTTTTGATAAAAGTACTCTGGGGCCAGTAATAAAAGTGCTTTTTTCTGCATAATTAATATGGTCTTTTATGTAGTCTTTGTGTAGGATTATATCGCCGTCGATTTGAATAATATATTCGAATTGGGCTTTTGCAATAGCTTTATTTCTAATTTTTGCCAAACGAAATCCTATGTCTTCTTGCCAAATATGATGTAATTCTATAGCTGTTGTTGTTTTGAAATTATTAATTAATTGTCGAGTTTCGTTTTTGGAACCATCATCAGCAATGATTATTTCATTTGGTAAAACGGATTGATTTTGAACGCTTTCTAAAGCCAATAAAAGAGCTTCAGGCCAATTATAAGTAGCAATGAGTAATGAAACCTTCATGTTAATTTGATTTGTTTTATACAGTTTGACGTTATTTTTATTTATATTTGGTGGTTTACAAAAAAAAAGGAGTTGTAAATGCTGCATATTTTTTAATAATGCAAATTTACAATATAAAATTCGATTCTAAAGTTATGCGTTCTTTAGGTTGATTTTCTTTAAATACCGATTTGACATAATTAAAACATTTGCAAAAAAATATATAATGATCTGTAAGATTAATTCAAATGCCCCATTTAGTAAAGAAGAGATTGTAAACTTGGTTAATGATTTTCATTCTAAGGGAACTCTTCTCGTAAAAGGGAACCGTAATGAAATAAAATTTTTTAAGAGTAAGCACTTTATTTTAAATATTAAATCGTTTAAAATCCCTCATTTAATTAATAAAATTGCCTATAAATATTTTAGAAAATCAAAAGCCCGACGTTCCTTTGAATACGCTACAATCTTATTGGAAAAAGGGATTGGAACTCCACAACCCATTGCTTATTTAGAAAATTATAATTGGTTAGGTTTAACTAATAGTTTTTATGTTAGTGAGCAACTTGAAACGGAATTAACTTTTAGAGAATTGGTTTGGTATCCAGATTATCCAGATCATGAAAATATTTTAAGACAGTTTACCAAATTCACTTTCAATTTACACGAAAAAGGAATATTTTTTTCAGATCATTCAGCTGGAAATACATTGATTAAGAAAATGCCAAACGGAAAATATGAATTCTTTTTGGTCGATTTGAATAGAATGGCTTTTGATAGAAAAATGGATTTTAATAAACGAATGCAAAATTTCTCTAGGCTTACGCCAAAAAAAGAAATGTTGGAAATTATGAGTGAAGAATATGCTAAATTTTATAGTGAAACGAGTTCAATCATTTTTGAGAAAATGTGGTTTTTTACGAACCAATTTCAAGAACAATTTTTAAAAAGACGAAGATTAAAAAAGCAACTAAAATTCTGGAAATCGTAAAATTCAACTTTTTTTAAATTGTTTAAAAACGTAAATTTATGTAAATGGATGTTTTTAGTAAGTTAAATGCAATTTTGATGGAACAAAACGAAACAATTCCCAATTTTTAAAAATGAATTTTATTGAGATTGTTTCCTGTTTTTTACAAATAAAAATCATTAAGAATCGCTTTTTTGTGTAGTAGAAATAGTAATCCGGCTTCATTTGTTAATTCATCTTTGCCTTAACAAATTATATAGTAAATGCTTTGTTAATACAAGTAAAACTATATGGTTTGGATTAGTTATGAATTAGTATTTTCGGTATTGTTATTGTCAGCGTTTAAAAAGTTATTTATACCATTTTTAGCCATTTTTAGGTTAGAATTTACAGTTTTTTCTAGAACATTATAATTCGAATTTGCCGAATCAGTGTTCCTTTCTTTGTGATAAATGTGGTATACTATACCCATATTCTTCATCACCTTTTTTTTTACATTACAATTAATTAATCTTGCTGCTAATTCTGAGTCTTCATAGCCCCAACCCTGTAAATTATTATCGTAGCCATTAATTTTAAAAACGTCCTTACGCCAGAATGCCATGTTACAACCCAGCATTTTAAGTTTATCTTCTTTTTTGTAAAACAAAAGTTTAGTCAAAAAAGGGAATCGAATTCCATTTCCTCTGTTTTTGATTCCTTTGGTAAAAAGACAGATCTTTGTGGTTTTATTTTCTAGAATTTTTTTTGATAAATTTTCGTTCATTTTTATTCTACTCCCTCTTACAAAATAGTTTTCTTTGGCTATTTTGAGATGATCTTCAATGAAATACTTATGCAAAATTACATCTCCATCTATTTGAATAATATAATCACCAGTACTTTTTTTCATTGCTTTGTTTCTAATTTCTGACAACCTAAAACCAGTATCTTCATGGTATACATGGATTAGCGGTATTTGAAACTTAGATTGATAAAAAGTTATCATATTTTTTGTTTCAATTGTGGAACCATCGTCAGCAATTATTATTTCGTTTGGAAAAACAGATTGCGTAAGGATACTCTCCAAAACAAGTTCTAGTGCATCTGGCCAGTTGTAAGTTGAAATTATTAGTGAAGACGTAATTTTTGCTTTCATTTATTTACAATTGATATTGTTTTTTTAATCTGAATTAAAATAATAGAGTTCAAATTTAAAATTTAAATTTAAAATTTAAATCATAACTTATGAGTTTTTATTGAAATTAAATTTAGATACATTTGTATTTATATTAAAAATAAACTTATGCCTGTAGAGAATAGAGCCTTTTTTTTGATTGATTATTCTGTAACAGGAGGGGTTGAAAAAGTCAATGCTAACTTATCTTTTTTGTTTCAAGAAAATAATATAGATTTTAATCATATTATTTCTTTATACAGTGTTAATGAGTACCCTGAAATTAATTACGCATCTCATTTAAAAGTTCATGTTGTTAATCCAATTTCAAAAAGAAGTTTAATTGAAAGTATTACTAAAGTTTTACAAGAAAATAATATCACTACAATTTTGTTTCAAGGGGATAACATGACAATTGCTTTAGCCGTTTTAAAAGCAGCAAAAAAGGCAAATTGTAAAGCTATTTTACATTATCATGGTTCTCCACATGCGTATTTAAAAATATATATTTTCAGAGAAGATCTAATTAGAAACCCTATTTTAATGTTTAAATGGTTGTTTTCTAAAATTGTTTACCCTTTTAAAAAGAACAAATTAAAGAGAGTGATTCAACTGGCACAAGATGGTTTTGTTTGTGTTAGCCATGGTGCAGAACAAGAGATAAAAGATTTATACAATCTAAATGATTACAGTAGTCAAAAAATCATTACGATATATAATCCATTATTATTCGAAAAAATAAATTACTATAATTTGTTTTCAGAAAAAGAAAAAATAATATCATTTGTTTCAAGATTAACACATAAGCATAAGAATGCGATGCTTATCGTTAAAACTTGGATGTTACTTGCCGATAAATATCCAGAATGGAAATTACAGATTTTAGGTGATGGACCCTTAAAAACAATAATGGAGTCTGTTTTTGAAAAGAATAAAGTTCAAGACGTTTTGTTTTATGGCAATGTGAAAAATATTGAAGAGCAATTAATTAAAAGTAGTATAGCTGTAAGTACTTCTAATTGTGAAGGATTTGGACTTGCAATGGCCGAAGCTGCTTATTTTGGAAATGCATTAGTTGCCACAAAAAGTGATGGCGGTTTGAAAGATATTATTTTTGAAGATCAAACGGGTTTCTTTGTGCCATTAAATGATGCGCTCAGTTTAGCATTATCTATTGAAAAATTAATTCAAGATCGTTTATTGTGTACTGAATTGGGGAAAAATGCACAAAAGAGGATTAGTGACTTAGATTTTAAAAATGAAATAATAAAATGGAAAAAGCTGTTAGTGTAGTTTATGTTTAATTTTCTAAGCTTTTATAAATTTCCATAAACTCATTTGCAATATTTCCGTCATTAAATTTTTGTACAAATTCCCAACCTTTTTGGGTAATTTCTTCGCACAAATCATCATTTTGTAGTAATTTCAGAATGGCTTTTTCCATTTCAGCAACACTTGTTGGATCGATATAGATAGAATTTGGTCCGCCAGCTTCCGGGAAAACGCCACCACGAGTTGTTATTACAGGAGTTTTTGAATATAATGCTTCAATAATAGGAATTCCAAATCCTTCATATAATGACGGATAAACAAAAAATTTAGCTAGTTTGTACAGTATTGCCAATTCCTGAAGGCTTAATCCTTTTAGAAATATAACTTTGTTTTCTAAATGATACTCAGAAATATAGTTTTTAATTTCGTTTGTGTAAGCAGTTTCTTTGCCAATGATAATTAAACAAGTATCTATGTTTTTTATTGCTTTTACAGCTAAAAGAATGTTTTTTCTAGTTTCAATTGTACCTACGTTAAGAATAAATTCTTTAGGTAAATTAAATTTAGTAATAACTTTTTTGTATTCGTCGTCTGAAAACTCTTTTTTAAAAACTGCATGGCATCCCTGATAAATAACTTTTATTTTTGACTCCTCAATTTTTAAAAACTCAATGATATCATTTTTTGTTTGTTCACTAATCGCTATAACTAAATCTGCTTGTTGAGCCGCTTTTTTGAATTTGTAAAAATGTATTTTTCTATCAAAGAAAGAATAAAGATGTGGGTATCTCACAAATATTAAATCGTGAATTGTAACTACACTTTTAATGTTTTTAGCACGTAATCCAAGAGGTATTTCGCCTGATAAACCATGAAAAATGGTTACGCCATTTTTCGTTAAATCCTTTACAACTCCTTTTTGTCTCCATAAATTATAAAATTTAGTGTAAAAAGAAGATGATGGTTTTTTTTCAAAAACGTTAGTATTATTGGCTTCAAATAGTTTTGCATCTGAAGGCTTAGGATTGTATAAGAAATAATTATTTTCAGGAGAATATTGGCTGAGTAAGCGTATTAAATCACGGCTATAATTGCCAAGTCCTGTTTTATTATGAAAAATTCTTTTTGCTTCAAAGCCAATATTCATTCTTTCTTATTTTTAGTATTTGTTACACCGCTACGTCGTATTCACGTAAGGCATTATTCAAAGATGTTTTCAAATCCGTTGAAGGTTTACGTGTTCCAATAATTAATGCACAAGGAACTTGAAAGTCTCCAGCTGGAAACGTTTTTGTATAACTTCCAGGAATCACAACCGAACGAGCAGGAACAAATCCTTTCATTTCAATAGGAGTTTCACCTGTAACGTCAATAATTTTTGTTGAGGCAGTCAAGCAAACATTGGCACCAAGAACTGCTTCTTTCCCAACGTGAACGCCTTCAACTACGATACAACGGGAACCAATAAATGCACCATCTTCAATAATTACCGGAGCCGCTTGCAAAGGTTCCAAAACTCCGCCGATACCAACACCACCGCTTAAGTGTACGTTTTTACCAATCTGAGCACAACTTCCTACGGTTGCCCAAGTGTCGACCATTGTTCCTTCATCAACATAAGCACCAATATTTACATAACTTGGCATCAAAATGACACCGCTTGAAATATAAGCTCCGTAACGTGCTACAGCATTAGGAACCACACGAATTCCTTTTTCGGCATAACCTCTTTTCAATAACATTTTGTCATGGTATTCGAAGATTCCAGATTCCCATGTTTCCATTTTTTGAATAGGGAAATACATAACCACCGCTTTCTTAACCCATTCGTTTACTTGCCAACCTCCAGAAGTTTCGGGATCAACTGGCTCGGCAACACGCAATTTTCCGGTGTCTAATAATTCAATAACTTCTCTGATTGCATCAGTGGTTGTAGTTTCTTGTAACAAAGCACGGTTTTCCCAAGCTTGCTCTATAATCGGTTGTAATGGATTCATTTTAGATAGATTTTTGACAAAGATAGGATTTTTAACCAAAAGCAAAAAAGGAAAATGTTCTGAAAATGTTACAGATTTAACTTCTTGTTTAATGGTCTTTTTACAAGTAGTAAGATTTGGTTTTTACTTTGCAAAAAGTTATATCTTTGTATATTAAACAAAAGGATTATGGAAACAATTAGATTAGAATTTCAACCAAAAATAAAAGCTAAAATTCTGGAGTTATTGAGTTCGTTTTCATCAGATGAACTGAAAATATTTCAGGAAGATCCTGATTTTGATGAAAATAAGAGAAGATTGGATATTGCTTTGGTTAAGATTAAAAACGGAACAGCAAAATTTTATACTTTTGAGGAAGTAGATGCGATACTTGAAGAAACAATTTCTAAGTATGATAATTAAGTTTCAGGATGAATTTTTGTTTGAATTAAATAGTCAGGTTTATTATATTTTGAAAGATAAGCCAGTCGCAGCTAGAAAGTTTAAAAATGATTTATTGCGAAGTATTCGAAAAGATTTAAAACAACCTTTTCTTTTTAAGAAATCGAGATATTATAACGACGAAAATATAAGATTTTATGTTTTTGAAGGTTATACTGCTGTTTATTATATTGATATTGAGGAAAACTCCGTTTCTGTCTTCGGTTTTATTAAACACAAACACTCCTTATAAATGCCAAGAATTCTCTCCATAGATTACGGACAAAAACGAACCGGAATAGCCGTTACCGATGAAATGCAAATCATAGCTTCGGGTCTAACAACGATCCCATCCGCTACTGCAATTGCTTTTTTGAAAGATTATTTTTCCAAAGAGAAAGTAGAAGCCGTTCTTATTGGTGAACCCAAACAAATGAATGGTGAACCTTCAGAAAGTGCTTCCATGATCAAAGGTTTTGTAACGCATTTTACGAATCACTTTCCGGAGATGAAAGTTATTCGGGTAGATGAGCGTTTTACTTCAAAAATGGCTTTGCAAACGATGATTGATAGCGGGCTTAAAAAGAAACAACGCCAAAATAAGGCGCTTATAGATGAAATTTCGGCAACCATAATGTTACAAGATTATTTGACTCGAAAATTGTTCTAAATTGGAAAAATAAATTTCTAAAACGTTTTCGTAATTATGTAACTTTTCACACAAAATTTAAGGTTTTTTTTGCATTCATATGAAGTATCTTTGCACTTTAAATTTTTGTTATGCCTAATACAACCATTCGTACAAATAGTGATGTAGTTCTTATAGGAGCTGGAATAATGAGTGCCACTCTTGGTTTACTCCTAAAAGAACTGCAACCCGATATAAAAATTGAAATTTACGAGCGATTAGATATTGCCGCTGCCGAGAGTTCTGATGCATGGAACAATGCCGGAACCGGACATTCTGCCTTTTGTGAACTCAATTATACACCTCAAAGTGCTGATGGCACTATTGATCCCAAGAAAGCAATTAGTATTGCGGAATCTTTCGAAGTTTCCCGACAGTTTTGGGCTTATTTAGTCCAACAGAAAAAAGTTTCATCTCCTGAAAATTTTATTAAAAGCATTCCACACATGAGTTTTGTTTGGGGAGAAAAAAATGTAGAATACCTTAAAACAAGATTTGAGGCTTTACATTCGAATCCTCTTTTTAAGCAAATGGTGTTCAGTACTGATTTTTCTGAGTTAAAGAAATGGATGCCTTTGGTTATGGAAGGCAGAAAGGATTCAGATAAAGTTGCTGCTACTTCAATGGCAATTGGCACAGATGTGAATTTTGGAGAGTTAACCAGAAGTATTTTTGGTTATTTAACAAAATTAGAAGGTGTTACGATTCATTTTAATCATGAAGTTCAAAAATTAAAACAAAGAGAAGATAAGTCCTGGAGAATAAAAATTACTGATTTGGCTACAGGCCAAACAAAAAAAGCATATCCTAAGTTTGTTTTTATTGGTGCTGGTGGGGGTTCATTGCCGTTATTAGAAAAAGCAAACGTTCCAGAAGGAAAGGGATATGGAGGTTTTCCTGTCAGCGGACAATGGCTAAAATGTATCAATCCTGAAGTGATTGCCAAACATCAGGCTAAAGTATATGGAAAAGCTAGCGTAGGCGCACCACCTATGTCTGTACCACATATTGATTCCCGAATGATAAATGGAGAAAAAGCATTGCTTTTCGGACCTTTCGCGGGTTTTTCGACTCGATTTTTAAAAAATGGCTCCTATTCTGATTTGCCTTTGTCCATAAAAACGGATAATATCATTCCTATGATTGCCGCCGGAATCAAGAATATTCCCCTTACAAAATATTTGATTGAGCAAGTACGTCAGTCTCCTAAAGACAGAATTAATGCCTTGAGAGAATATGTTCCAGGTGCACGATCTAAAGACTGGGTTTTAGAACGAGCAGGACAACGTGTGCAAGTGATTAAAAAAGATGTAAAAGGAGGTGGAATTCTGGAGTTTGGAACCGAAGTGATTACGACTGCCGATGGTTCATTAGCCGTTTTACTTGGAGCTTCTCCCGGAGCTTCCACTGCTGTTTCTATTATGGTTGATTTGATTGAAAGGTGTTTTAAGGATCAATTTGAAACGCCGGATTGGCAGGAAAAATTAAAAACGATGATTCCTTCTTTTGGTCAGAAATTAAATGATAATCCTGATTTATTAATGGAAATCAGAAAAGAAACCGCTACCGTTTTGAAACTGAATAATTAGAAATTTAGAAATAAATAAAAGGCGCTGAATTTTAGATTTTATCTGATTTTAGTGCCTTTTTCTTTATGAATCCTTTAATATTTTTGTCGTTTTCAAAATATTTTCTGATAAATTAGTTAACCAAATTAATTGTTCTATGACCAATTGCGCTTCCTGCATTTTCAGTTGAAACGCCTCTTCATCGATTGGAATCCCTTGCTTTAATTCTTTTTCCCGGATGTTCTTCAGCTCTGTAAATCGCATCGCTAAATCTTCTAGCGGAATGTTTTCTTTTAGTTCTAAATTGGTTTCTTTCAAGAGTGCAATGGCATTATCTAAGTTTTTAATTGCAGTGTCGACCACTACATTAAACGCCTCGGAAGCGGTTGTGGTTTTGTGCGATTGGATGTAAGTACCCAAAGAAGCCAACGAGGACAATAACGAATGGTTTAGAACCGCCAGTTTATAGACTTGTGGCAATTGTTTTTGTTTTGATTTAGGTTCTTGGATCATTCTTTGAAACGAAGCCATTAAATTCCCAATTTCGATAAAAGCATTTTTTCGCGCTAATCGGTATGAAGTAGAAACGGAACCTTTCTTGTTATAAAAGATAGAGATTTCCTTCAAGTAATTTTGATTTGCCCTAATCGATTTTTCTAAATAGACGGGAATATTTAAAAACTCCCAGGAAGGCCATAGAAAGTGATTGGCAAGAAAAGCTAAAGCGGCGCCAACAACCGTATCCAGTATTCTATATTGAACTAAATCACAAATATTAGGCGTTACGATTCCATAAATAAAAACGACATACATGGTGACAAACGCGGCACTCACTTTATAGTTTATTTGCGTAAAAGAGAATCCCAACAGCATGCAAAGAATGGAAAGAATACTGATAATAATATTATCCTTTACCAGGAAAAGAATTCCAAAAGCAATCAATCCGCCTATAACCGTACCGATTATTCGTTGAAAAGAACGTTCTTTTGTCAAACCGTAACCAGGTCTCATAATTACAATTATGGTCAGTAAAATCCAATATACATTGTCAAACGGTAAAAATTTTCCAATAATAAAACCAACCATCAATGTTATGGTTAATCGCAAAGAATGTCTGAAAATTGTAGAAGAGAAACTCAGGTTTTGTGTCAAAGTGCTCAACGGGTAATATTGTGGTGTCAGGAATTTTTCTAAATCGGTATCGATTCCTTTAAAATCCTGGGAATTAAAAGCTAGTGTAAAAGCGCGTTCTACAATTTTTATTTTTTCGACTTGCTTTTCAGCATATTGGAGCATGGTCGTCAACATAAAAACACCTTCGGAAGCAGTAGTTTTTCCCAAATCATTTTCATAATCTGCAATGGCAAGCTGTAAAGCATTCAAATCACTCAGTAAAGTATGTTTGGAAATGTACTTCGAGCGTTTTTTGACGCTTTTAGATAATTGCTTTAAACTAGCCGCTAGATTGTATGCTAAACTTTGGTAGGTGAGCAAAACCTTTGGATGATCATCGAATTTTTGATGCAATTTGTCATGGTCGAATGCTGTGGATAATGCCAGTTCAAGTATTTCTACCAATGAAATGAAAACGATAAGCATCTTTCGGTTTTGATTGGAAGAACCGGAAGTTCTATGGCTGCTGATCAATACTTCCCTTATGTTTTGGTGAATGGTATTAAGTTCAACCTGAAGGTGTAGTTGTTTTTCAATAATTGATTTTTTATCAGCATTCAAAATCCACAAATCGCCTCGCAGTTTCAAATATTTAGCAGTAAGCTTGATGCATTCTGCAATTTGTAATTCGATATATCGATGCGGTCTGATGTAATGAAAAATAAGTGAAATTAACAGATAGAATAAACCGCCGGCAAGAATTAATCCGGAATGTAGCAGCATTGCCCAACCGGTATTGATGCTTGCAAATGCTAATGAAACGGCAATGAGACCAGAGAAAGAAACCATGGTGGCTCGTTGTCCATAAACAGAAATCATTGCTATAAGGAAAATTAATACCGCCAAAAAAGGAAAAAAAATCCACGAATAGGGATATATAATATTAACAATCAAATTAATGCCTGCAACTAAAAAAGCAGTCACAAGAATACCGTTAATTTTATGTTTCAGACTGCTTGGAATATCGCTGGGATAGGTAAAAAAAGCACCGAGAGCCATTGCAAAACCCATTTCAAATTTACCCAAAAAAGAAAATAACACAACCGGAATAACCGCTGCAATGGTAACTTTTATAGCATTGGTAAAATAGGTACTATCGGTAAATTTTCGGATTTTGTAAATCATACAATTGGATTGCTTACAAAGGTAAGATTTGTATGAATTATTCAATGAATAAATGGAGGTCTTTTGTTCTAAATTGTAAATATTATTTAATAATTAACGGAGGATTATTCATTGTCTATTTTTTTACTATTTTTGCAAACTGAATTAAAAGGGAACATATTCCAATTTCAGTAGATAATACTTAATACAACACGAATGATTTTACCAATTATAGGATATGGCGATCCAGTTTTAAGAAAAACAGGAGAAGTTCTTTCACCAGAACATCCCAACTTGAATGAAACAATTGCTAATATGTATGAGACCATGTATAATGCTTATGGCGTAGGACTTGCTGCACCACAGGTAGGATTGGCAGTACGCTTATTTGTAATCGATACAACTCCTTTTAGCGATGATGAAGATCTGGAAGATGCTGAACAAAATGCACTTAAAGGATTCAAAAGAACTTTTATCAATGCAAAAATGATAAAAGAAGAAGGTACAGAATGGTGTTTCAACGAAGGTTGTTTGAGTATTCCGGATGTTCGTGAGGATGTCTATCGTAATCCAACCATAACTATCGAGTACTGCGAAGAGGATTTTGTGATGAAAACCGAAGTTTTTGACGGATTGATAGCCAGAGTTATACAACATGAATACGATCATATTGAAGGAATTTTGTTTACCGATAAAATCTCGTCATTAAAAAAACGATTGATTCAAAAGAAACTGAAAAATATCCTTGAAGGAAAAACATTTCAAGATTACCGAATGAAATTTTTTGCCAAAAAAGGAAGATAAACTAGTATTATTCTTTAATATTGGTATGGTTTTAGTTCATTAATGAAAAAGTAAAAATAAATTGAATTCTTAATTATAATTAGAAAAACATGAATTTAGAAAAAATATTAGCCATTTCTGGGAAACCAGGTTTATATGTATTAAAAGTACAAACACGTACGGGGTTTGTTGCAGAATCATTATTAGACGGAAAAAAAATCACAGTAAACTTAAAAAGCAATGTGAGTTTATTGTCGGAGATTTCAATTTATACGTATGAAGGCGAAAAACTATTAGCTGAAATCATGCAAAAAATTGCCGATAAAGAGAGCAAAGGCCCAGCGATTTCGCATAAAGAAGATAATGCTAAACTAACGGCATATTTCAAAGAAATCTTACCCGATTATGATGAAGAAAGAGTATATCCATCAGATATTAAGAAAGTTTTAAACTGGTACAATATGCTTCAGGCAAAAGGATTAGTTACGGATGAAGTAGCAGCTACTGTTGCGACGGAAGAAACACCAGCTGCAGAAGAAGTTGTTGCGGTAGCAGAAGTGAAAGCTCCGGCAAAAAAAGCAGTTGCTAAAAAAGCTCCAGCAAAAAAATAAAAGATTACACGTTAATAAATTATATTTAATCCTGTTAAGATGATTTCTTAGGAGGATTTTTTTATTTTTACATAAACCAATTGCATAATGAATTCAAGAACAACTCAGCTTCAGGCTTTCGAACGACTATTAGATATCATGGACGATTTGCGAGAGAAATGTCCTTGGGATAAAAAGCAAACCATGCAAACGCTGCGTCATCTTACCATAGAGGAAACGTACGAGTTGGGCGATGCTATTTTAGATAATGACTTTAGCGAAGTAAAGAAAGAATTAGGGGATTTGTTATTGCATATTGTTTTCTATGCCAAAATTGGAAGTGAAACCAATGATTTTGACATGGCCGATGTTTGCAATGAAATTTGTGATAAACTCATTCATCGTCATCCACATATTTACAGTGATGTAGTTGTAAAAGATGAAGAAGAAGTCAAACAAAACTGGGAAAAATTAAAACTCAAGGAAGGTAAAAAATCAGTTTTGGAAGGAGTGCCAAAAAGTTTACCCGCGTTGGTGAAAGCAAGCCGAATTCAGGATAAAGTGAAAGGAGTCGGATTTGATTGGGAAGAATCGCATCAGGTTTGGGATAAAGTGCAGGAAGAATTAGAGGAACTACAAGTTGAGGTTGAGGCGGGGGATCAGGATAAAATTGAAGCCGAATTTGGTGATGTTTTATTTTCAATGATTAATTATGCCAGATTTCTTAATGTAAACCCAGAAGATGCTCTGGAAAGAACCAATAAAAAATTCATAAAACGCTTTCAGTATCTGGAAAGCAAAGCAGGGGAGTTGGGAAAACCGTTAATGGATATGACCCTCGCTGAAATGGATGTTTTTTGGGAAGAAGCGAAGAAATTATAGCCCAATGGATAATTATTCAGCCAATTTTTTTAGTTTGGTGATGTCTTTCAGAAGGATTTTTTTACCGGTTAATTCAATCAAACCTAATTTTTTGAAATCAGATAACAAACGAATACAACTTTCGGTAGCGGTACCAATTATGCTGGCTAATTCGTCTCTTGAAAGCTGGATTTTTAATGTGCTATCTTCATTTTTACCGAAAGTTTCGTGCAAATAAAGAAGCGTCTCAGCTAATCTTTCTTTTACTGTTTTTTGGGCTAAATTGACCATATGATCATCGGCTTCTTTTAGGTCTTCGCAAATTGTTTTCATCACATTCATCGAAAACTGATTATTCTTATCAAAGAAACTCATTACCTCAGATTTTGGAATGAAACAAACCTCCATATCTTCTAGCGCAACGGCACTCAAATTCACGGGTTCTTCACTAATCATCGAACGTTGTCCTAATAATTCTCCTTTTGTAACCAGTTTAACGATATGGTCTTTGCCGTTTGGGCTCAATTTGGTTAGTTTGCACACGCCATCTTTTATGCAATAAATTCCATTCACATTGTCACCTTCCTCAAAAATAACTTCACCCTTTTTTATCGTATGAGATGTTTTGCAATCAGAAAGATGTAATAATTCATTTTTCGAAAGTGCTTTCAAAGAACTGAATTCTCTAACAATGCATTGTTCACATTTACTCATAATAGAAAGGGGATATATTAACTCAACAAATTTAGGCATTTATATGACAAATGTCATATTTTTAACTTTATCTATTTATAACCTTTGTGGTAGGTAAAATGAGCAAAGAATTATGAACAGACAAAACTGTTTCCATTGTGGTTTAGATATTATAAAAGCAGAAGAAATTATTTTTGATGAAAAAGAATTTTGTTGTAATGGTTGTAAGACCGTTTACGAAATTTTCAGTCTGAATGATATGACCTGTTATTATGATTTCGAAACATCACCTGGAGCAAGCCCACAAGATATTAATGGTAAATATGATTTTTTAGACAATGAAAGTATCGTTTCAAAACTTTTGGAATTCCATGAGAGTTCAACCGCTATTATTTCACTTAACATTCCACATATACATTGTAGCTCGTGTATTTGGATTCTGGAAAATTTACAGCGTCTTCAAAAAGGATTAAGTACTTCTCAGGTCAATTTCCCTGAAAAGACAGTTCGAATCACTTACAATCCCGAAACGGTTTCAATAAAAACGATTGTTTATTTGTTGTGCTCCATTGGATACGAACCTTATATTAGTTTAGAAAATTATGAAACGGGCAAGAACAATGTTGACAGGAGTTTGACTTATAAACTCGGTGTTGCCTTTTTTTGTTTCGGAAACATCATGTTGCTTTCCTTTCCTGAATATTTCGAAGTTAAAGAATTCTGGCTGGATCAATACCGTGGTTTTTTCCGTTGGCTGATTTTCGCTTTGTCGTTACCAAGTTTCTTCTATTCGGCTAGCGGTTACTATGTTTCGGCTTATAAAAGTATCAAATCTAAAATGCTCAATATCGATATACCAATCGCTTTGGGAATTATTGTAATGTTTGTGCGAAGTACGGTTGATATAGTAATGGATTATGGTTCAGGGTTTTTTGACAGTCTTTGCGGTCTGATTTTCTTCATGCTTTTGGGGAAAATGTTCCAAATCAAAACCTATAGTTTTTTGAGTTTCGAAAGAGATTTCAAATCCTATTTTCCAATAGCAATTACCAAAATTAATACAGATTCATCAGAAGAAAGTGTTCCAATTTATGAAGTTGAAAAAGGTGACCGATTATTGATTAGAAACCAAGAACTAATTCCTGTTGATGGAATTTTAATTTCAGAAAAAGCAGAGATTGATTATAGTTTTGTCACTGGGGAAGCTATTCCAATTACCAAACATTCCGGGGATAAAGTATTTGCGGGAGGAAAACAAATGGGTAAAGTGATTGAAATGGAAGTATTGCATTCTGTTTCTCAAAGCTACCTGACGCAATTATGGAGTAACGATGTTTTTCAGAAAGATGTCGAACAAAAACATAAAACGATAACGGATAGAATTTCTCGTTATTTTACTCCCATTCTTTTATTAATTGCCTTTTCAGGTTTTGGATATTGGATTTTTATAGATACTAATATCGCTTTTAATGTTTTTACGGCAGTACTGATTGTTGCTTGTCCATGTGCATTGGCATTGACAGCTCCATTTACTTTTGGGAATGTACTGCGAATTTTAGGGAAACAGAAATTTTATCTCAAAAATGCTTTGGTTATTGAGCAATTGGCGAAAGTTGATACCATTGTTTTCGACAAAACAGGAACAATTACCACCAATAAAAAATCGAATATATCTTATGAAGGAGTGAGTCTTTCAGATGAAAATTTACTATTAATTAAAAATGTACTTCGGGCTTCAAATCATCCGCTGAGCAGAATGTTGTATGATTATTTACCTGTTGTAATCTTGCAAGGCAAATCGGGAGAGGAAACGAAAAAAGTAAAAGTTGATGCTTTTGAAGAGATTACCGGAAAAGGAATCCAAGCTCAAATTTTTGGATACCAAATTCAAATAGGTTCCGCTTCTTTTGTAGAAAAATTTGAGGATAATAGCATTCAGCAAACTTCGGTTCATATTAAGATTGACGGATTTTATTATGGAAAATATATTTTCAATAATCAATATAGAGAAGGATTAGAGGAACTTTTTAAGAATTTAAGCGATAAGTATCAAATCAAAGTTTTGTCTGGTGATAATGAAGGAGAAAGAGCAACTCTTGAAAAACTTTTGCCGAAAGGCACTGAATTAATTTTTAATCAAAAACCAGAACAAAAATTAGAATTCATCAAGAATTTACAAGAAAAAGGTAAAAATGTGATGATGGTAGGTGATGGATTGAATGATGCGGGAGCTTTGGCACAAAGTAATGTTGGAATTTCTATTTCAGAGAATGTAAATGTTTTCTCGCCTGCTTGTGATGCTATTTTGGATGCCAGTGAGTTTCCAAAATTGGATTATTTTTTAAAACTGTCTAAGAATTCTATTACGACTATCAAAATGAGTTTTGCATTGTCTTTATTATACAATGTAGTTGGATTATCATTTGCCATTACAGGAAATTTATTGCCTTTGGTTGCGGCTATTATTATGCCATTAAGTACCGTAACCATTGTGAGTTTTGTAACGATAATGAGTAATTATTATGCAAGTAAAAAATAGAATTATATAAGTTTAAATTTTCATTTCACATAATTTTAACATAATTCACTTTATATGACAAATGTCATATTTTACTAGAGAAGGTCAGAGTAACTTTGTTAACACAAATTAAGGTATGAGTGTCATTTATTTATTAATCTCCATCAGTATAATAGTTGCTATCGGCTTTTTTATTGCTTTTATAAGAGCAGTAAAAACAGGACAATATGACGACGATTATACGCCATCAGTCAGAATGCTTTTTGACGATGAGCTCAAAATTGAAAGCCCAAAATCAATACAAACAATAGAAGAAAAACAAAATTAATTATGGAAATGCAGCAGTTTTATTATGATAACAAAATTGTAAAGAAATTCATTTACGCTACCATCCTTTTTGGTGTAGTTGGAATGTTGGTTGGTCTTACATTGGCCATCATGTTCCTTTTTCCAAATCTAACTGACGGAATTTCGTGGTTAAGTTATGGTAGATTGAGACCTTTACATACGAACGCAGTTATTTTTGCCTTTGTAGGAAATGCTTTTTTTGCAGGAATGTATTATTCGATGCAACGATTGCTTAAGGCAAGAATGTACAGCGATCTTTTAAGTAATATACATTTTTGGGGTTGGCAGTTAATTATTGTTGCCGCAGCAATCACTTTACCGTTGGGTTACAGTACATCAAAAGAATATGCCGAATTAGAATGGCCAATAGATATTGCAATTGCCATAATATGGGTAGTGATGGGTATCAACATGATTGGAACACTTATAAAAAGAAGAGAACGACACTTGTACGTTGCGATCTGGTTTTATTTGGCAACATTTGTTACCATAGCTGTTTTGCATATTTTTAATAATTTAGAATTGCCTGTTTCTGCAATGAAAAGTTATTCTGTTTACGCAGGGGTTCAAGATGCTTTAGTACAATGGTGGTACGGACATAATGCGGTTGCATTTTTCTTAACGACCCCCTTTTTAGGATTAATGTATTATTTTGTTCCTAAAGCGGCTAACCGTCCGGTGTATTCATATAGATTATCAATCGTTCACTTTTGGTCCTTAATATTTATATATATCTGGGCAGGACCACACCATTTATTATATTCTGCCTTGCCTAACTGGGCGCAAAATTTAGGTGTTGCCTTTTCATTAATGTTGATTGCTCCATCTTGGGGTGGTATGATAAACGGGCTTTTAACTTTGAGAGGAGTTTGGGATAAAGTACGTGTAGATCCAGTTTTAAAGTTTTTCGTAGTAGCAATTACAGGTTATGGAATGGCTACTTTTGAAGGTCCAATGTTATCGTTAAAAAATGTTAATGCGATAGCGCATTACACGGATTGGATTATTGCTCACGTTCACGTAGGTGCATTAGCCTGGAATGGATTTATGACTTTTGGTATGATTTACTGGTTAATTCCAAGAATGACTAAAAGCACTTTGTACTCTCTTAAATTGGCTAACTTTCACTTTTGGATTGGAACTTTAGGGATTATTTTATATACAATTCCAATGTATGTTGCAGGGTTTTTGCAAGCTTCTATGTGGAAACAGTTTAACCCAGACGGAACTTTAACTTATGGTAACTTCTTGGAAACAGTGACTCAAATCATGCCGATGTATTGGATGAGAGCTATTGGTGGTACCCTTTATCTGATCGGAATGTTGACATTAGTATACAACATCATTCAAACAATAAGAGCTGGTTCCCCTATAGTAGATGAATTAGCAGAAGCACCAGCACTGTTGAAAATTAGTTCCGGAAGAGTTCAAGGAGAAAAATTTCATCCTTGGTTAGAAAGAAAACCTATTCAATTGACAATTTTAGCAACAGTTGCTATTTTAATTGGAGGAGTTATTCAAATTGTACCGACCCTTATGGTGAAATCGAATATCCCTACAATTGCCAGTGTAAAACCGTATTCTCCATTAGAGTTAGAAGGTCGTGATTTATATATTCGTGAGGGTTGTGTGGGCTGTCACTCTCAATCGGTTCGTCCTTTCCGTAGTGAAGTGGAACGATATGGGCCACAAGCTAAAGCAGGAGAATTTGTTTACGACCATCCGTTTCTTTGGGGATCAAAACGTACAGGTCCGGATTTACAACGAGAAGGTGGAAAATATAATGACAATTGGCATTTCAATCACTTTTGGAATCCTCAAAGTATATCTGCGGGTTCTATTATGCCAGGTTATAAATGGTTGTTTGACAACAAACCAATGGATATTTCTTTAACACAAAAGAAAATGGAAGCTATGGTTACTCTTGGAGTTCCTTACACGGCTGTTCAAGTTGAAAATGGTCTTAAGGATTTAAGAACTCAAGCATTGAAAATTGAAGAGAATTTAAAAAATGATCCTGATTTTGTAAAAAGTTATAATGAAAGTAAGAAAAAAGCAGAAGCAAGAGGAGAGAAATTCGTTCCAATGAATGAGCGAGAAATTATTGCATTAATTGCTTACATTCAAAGACTTGGTACCGATATTAAAGTAAAAGATGTTGCTAAAAACTAAAAGTTATGTTTGAACAAATTAAACACAATATGGAAACTATCGAGGGAGTTTCGATTTATCCAATCTTATCTTTATTAATTTTCTTTATTTTTTTTGTGGGACTTGGCATATGGGTTTTCTCGTATAAAAAAGAGAAGATTAATGAAATGAGTCAAATTCCATTGAACGACAATCAAACAGTATAATTTTTTAAAATTTAGAAAATGAAAAAATTAATTCCAGCATACGTTAGAGTCCCACTTATTTTCTTTGCTGTCTTCGCAGCGATGGAATATTTTATAGACTCTGGTGACAGACCCGCTTTTATAAAATTTCCAATGGTTTCTGTTTTTTTATTGGTGTTTCTTTTTCTTTTGATAGCGATAGAAATTACAATGAACGCTGTTGATAACATCACGTATCATCTTTTAACAGAGGATCAAAAAACCAAATTAGATGAAGTTAATACCTTAAGTTTCAAAGATAGCGAATGGTATAAAAAATTGATGAAAAGTTTGACTAAATCGGAACCAATCGAAAATGAAAGCTTACTATTATTAGATCATGATTATGATGGTATCAAAGAGTTGGATAATAATTTACCGCCGTGGTGGGTTTATTTATTCTATGCAGGTATTATTTTTGGGGTGGTTTATATGGTACGTTATGAGGTATTAGGCGCTGATAACCAAGAAACCGAACTTAAAAAAGAATTGGCTCAAGCCAAAATTGAAGTTGCAGAATATATGAAAACTGCTCCGGATATGATGGATGAAAAAACGGTTACCTTGCTAACGGAACCCGCTGATTTAGCAGCTGGTAAAGAAATTTTCACTACAAATTGTGCAGCCTGTCACAGAGCGGATGCTGGAGGTCAAATTGGACCAAATTTGACCGATGAGCAGTGGATTTTAGGTGGAGGGATTAAAAATATATTCCATACTTTAGTAAACGGAGGGCGTGATGGAAAAGGAATGATTGCATGGAAGGGAACTTTAAAACCGAAAGAAATGCAAAAAGTAGCCAGTTACATTATATCATTAAAGGGTAGTAATCCTGAAGATCCAAAAGCGCCGGAAGGTGAAATATGGGTTGATGAAGCTGAGGCCAAATAAACAAATAAAAGGCCAATTTTACTTTAGTGAAATTGGTCTTTAAATTAAAAAAAAATGTCAAAATTACCGGACGAAGCTTTTAGAGACACCATCGGAACAATTGATGAAGAAGGAAATAGAAAATTTATTTTTCCAAAGAAACCTTCAGGGAAGTTTTATGACTACAGGAAATGGGTGAGTTACTTTTTACTCATTGTACTTGTTGCCAATCCTTTTATAAAAATTAATGGCAATCAATTTATGATGTTCAATATTTTGGAACGCCGATTTAATATTTTTGGATTTCCTTTTTGGCCACAAGATTTCTATCTCTTTGTTCTTTTTATGATTGTTGGCGTTGTTTTCGTAATCCTTTTTACAGTTATTTTTGGTCGAATATTTTGTGGATGGATTTGTCCGCAAACCATATTTCTGGAAATGGTTTTCCGCAGAATTGAATATTGGATAGAAGGGGATCGCGGTGCACAGATTCGCCTAGAAAAACAAGAATGGAATGCGGAGAAAATCAGAAAAAAAGCTTTAAAATGGACAGTGTTTCTAATAATTTCTTTTTTTATCGCCAATGTTTTTCTCGCTTACCTTATCAGCAGCGATAAATTGTTTTTAATGATTGAAGAAGGACCTGCAAATCATGTAAGTACTTTAGTTTCATTATTAATTTTCACAGGAGTTTTCTATTTTATTTTTGCTTGGTTTAGAGAGCAGGTTTGTATTATAGCCTGTCCTTACGGAAGATTGCAGGGTGTTTTATTAGATGATAAATCGATAAATGTTGCCTATGATTTTGTTCGAGGAGAAAAAGAAGTGGGCAGAGCTAAATTCAATAAACAAGAAGATAGAGCCTCATCAGGAAAAGGGGATTGTATTGATTGCAAACAATGTGTAAATGTATGTCCCACAGGAATTGACATTCGTAATGGGGTTCAACTGGAATGTGTGAATTGTACAGCATGTATTGATGAATGTGATACCATTATGAACAGTGTTGGATTGCCAAAAGGATTAATTCGTTATGCTTCTGAAGACGAGATTCAGAAAAAAGCGAAGTTCAAATTCACGCCAAGAATGAAAGGCTATTCGGCCATATTACTTATTTTGACAGGGATCTTATTAGGATTATTGTTTTTGAGAACGGATGTAGAAGCAAGTATTTTACGTTTACCGGGTCAATTATTTCAACATAAAGGAGATAATATCAGTAATATTTATACTTTTAAGATTATCAACAAAACCAACGATGATTTTAATGACATTCATTTCAAATTAGTTGGAATAAATGGAACTTTAAAAGTAGTTGGAAAACAATATCTAAAAGTACCAAAACAGGGTATGAACGGAGGATCTTTATTTATTGAAATCAATCAGAATTTATTAGATAGCGATAAGACCAAATTAAAAATTGAAGTTTTCAATGGTAACCAAAAAATTGAGACTAGCACAACTAGTTTTTTAAGCCCGAGAAGCTTTGATTAATACCATCGGTTTTGAGCTTTAAATATAAAAATAAAAGACATGAAAATTAATTGGGGAACAGGAATTGTAATTGCATTTGCATTATTTATGACCTTCATTTTATACTTTGTTTTCAAAGTTCAGTCGGATTCAAAATATGACAATGAGTTGGTTGTAGAGGAATATTACAAACATGATGTTCATTTTGGTGATGAAATGGCGCGAATTCAAAATGCTCATGATTTGGCTCAAAAGCCAATAATTACAAATACTTCGGAAGGAATTACAATTGTTTTTCCAGATGTTTTTGTTCCAAAAAAAGTAAAAGGAAATGTGTCCCTTTATAGACCGTCTAACAAAAAATTAGATTTTGAAGTTCCAATTTCATTGTCTAATTCTACTTTGCTCATACCTAAAAAAAGTCTGGTAGGCGGTCAATGGGACATTAATATGGAATGGCAATATGAAGGAAAATCATATTTAACCAAAGAAACAATCTATATCAATTAGTTTTAAAATCAAAGACTTAAAGTCCATCGTTGGGCTTTGAGAATTTTGACTTTATGACATTATACTTAAACAATGCTTTACACGGCTTTCATCTTCGGTTTAATCAGTAGTTTGCACTGCATAGGAATGTGCGGTCCAATTGCTATGATGTTACCTGTGGATAGAAACAATCCAGCGAAAAAAGCTATTCAAATTTTCACGTATCATTTAGGAAGAGTATCGGCTTATGCTACTATTGGTTTAGTTTTTGGCTTATTAGGCAAAGGTTTTTTTCTGGCTGGCTTACAACAAAAATTATCTATATTCATTGGAATCGCAATGATTTTAGTGATTTTAATACCGGAGAGAGCTTTTGCAAAATACAATTTTTCAAGACCCGTTTTTAATTTAATCTCCAAAATTAAAACAAAGTTGGGAAATCAGTTTAAAAATAAAAGTTATAAATCACTATTTACAATAGGTTTACTCAATGGATTTTTGCCTTGCGGAATGGTTTATGTCGCATTATTCGGTGCAATTGCAATGCAAAGTGCTGGTTTTGGTGTTTTATATATGGTGTTATTTGGATTAGGCACGGTTCCATTAATGAGCAGTGTAGTATATTTAAATTCATTTTTGACGATTCGCATCCGAAGTAAAATTCAAAAAGCAATTCCGTATGTTGCCGTTATAATTGGTGTGTTGTTTATTTTAAGGGGTTTAGGATTAGGAATTCCCTATGTTTCTCCGTCAAATATGAGTTTGTTTGTACAACAAAATCCCAATTGTCATTAGAAAGTTTTCCTATCCTAATTCCAAGAGAATTATTTTTTTTACAAAATAAATAACTTTAATCTTAAATAAGAAAACACGCCTTAAAGCGTGTTTTTATCATTTTTATCAGATCATTAAATTGTCATGGAGAACAGTTCAGTTTCTGGAGCTTTTCGTTTTAAGCGCAGGTCAAATGCCATGCATATATTTCTTACGCAGGATTTTCCTGCATCAGTAACCTGAATCATATTGTCTTTAATGATGACAAGTCCATCTTTTTCCATTTCCTTCAACTGAATTAAAACTTCCGGTATCTCTTCAAAATAAGCTTCATCATTTTCCCAGGAAGTTTCAAATTGGCACATTAAATTAAGAATATGTTTTCTAATAATCAGATCTTCATCGGTTAATAAGTGTCCTCTGTAAACGGGTAATTTATCCCATTCTAAAATTTGGTAATAGTCCTCCAGATTCTTTACATTTTGAGCAAAACTAAGCCAACTGTCACTTATTGAAGAAACGCCTAAACCAATCATCAGTTTAGTTTTTGAGGAACTGTATCCCATGAAATTGCGATGTAGTTTGGCATTTTGAAAGGCTTTGTATAAACTGTCAGTTTCCAATGCGAAATGATCCATACCTATTTCATGATATCCATTTTCGTATAATAATTTTTTGCCTGTTTCGTATAGCATTCTCTTTTTATCGTCTATTGGGATGTCTTCATCATTAAAACCGCGCTGTCCATTACCTTTTATCCAAGGAACATGGGCGTAACTGTAAAACGCCAATCTATCGGGTTGTAATGATTTTGTTTTTTCAATGGTATCGATAATATCTTCTACTTCCTGAAATGGTAATCCAAAAATGATATCATGACCAATTGAAGTATATCCAATTTCTCTTGCCCAGAAGGTAACTTTCGCCACATTGTGAAAAGGCTGTTCTCTATGAATTGCTTTTTGCACTTTTTCGGAGTAATCCTGAACGCCAAAACTTACTCTTCTGAAACCTAAATCATAGAGTTTTTGTAAATGTTCATGGGTTGTATTATTGGGATGGCCCTCAAAACTAAATTCATAATCGGTAGCTTTATTGGCATGACTTAAAATCCCATTAATCAAATCCTCTAAATTCTTTGGAGAAAAAAAAGTAGGTGTTCCTCCTCCTAAATGTATTTCCTTTATTGTTGGTTTTTCGGCAAGAATTTTACAATAGATAGTCCATTCTTTCATAACAGCGTCTATATATGGATTTTCTACGGTATGATTTTTTGTGATACGTTTGTTGCAACCGCAAAAAGTACATAAGCTTTCGCAAAAAGGCAAGTGAATATATAGGCTTATTCCTTCTGAAGTATTGCTGGCTGCAAATGAATTTTTTAAAGTTTTAGTCCAAATTTCATTTGAAAAATCAGTTTCATCCCAGTAAGGAACTGTTGGATAGCTGGTGTATCTAGGACCCGGAACATTATACTTTTGAATTAGAGAATTTTTCATGGGAATGACATTTATCATCTGTCAAAAGTAATGCTACTGTTAATTATTTAAAATGATATTTATCATATCAGTAAATTTTTTCCATAAAAAAACCTCGAAGTAGAATTTAAATCGAGGTCTAATTGTTTTAACTTTTTTTGAAACTTTATTCTTGTTTCAAATTTCTAATTTGTTTCAGTTTTTCTTTCCAAACATCTAAAGTCTCTTTGTGTATAGCAATGTTTTTACGAACTTCTAAAACTATTGAATTTTCTTTTTTAGCATTTCTGGTATTGGTAAAAAACTGAATGTTATTTTCCAATTGAAAAATTTCATTCTTAACTTCTTCAATTTTACGCATTAAGAAAATCTTTTCATTATCTAATTTTCTGGTATCGTTACTTTCTGATAAATGATCCATTCTATTAGAGAAACGTAACATTTCAGTGTCTTTTTTACTCAAACTCAATTTTTCGAAAAGTGCGTCTAGGATTTTATTAAATTTTCCTTCGATATGTCTTCTAGGAAAAGGAACTTTTCCGAAGTTTTTCCAGGTTTCAATATGTAATTTGATAGCGTCTAAATCGGTTTTATGGTCTCCTGTCAATTCATATTCGCGCAACGTTTCCAAGTAGGCTTTCTTATTATTGAAAGCTTCCACTTCTTCAACGTTTTCCTCATTTTTCTGCTCTTTTAGTTTTTCAAAATAGTGATTGCAGGCATCTTTAAACTCTATCCAGATTTTATCAGAATATTTTCTAGGAACATGTCCAATTTGTTTCCACTCCTCTTGAATTTGCTTCATGATTGGAGTAGTGACAGCAAAATCAAGACTTTCCTGAAATTCTTTAGCTTTGGCAACTAGAGCTATTTTTTTACTTAGATTATCAGTTTGATCTTTCTTAATATCTTTATAAAATGCATTTTTAAAAGTATTAAAATTTCTGACAGCAGTTTTAAAACTAGACCAGGTTTGCTCATTTACATCAGAAGGTACTTTTCCTGCAGAGAAGAAGGCGGAACGTAACGCCTCTACTTTTTCAATTTGAGACAACCATTGTGAATGAGCATTTACTTTCTCGGTTGCTAAAACTTCAATTTTTAAAATAATTTCTTTTTTCTTCTCTAGGTTCTCTACTTCAGTTCCTCTTAATTTTTCAAACAGAACTTCGCGTTTATCGTGCATTTTTTTTGTCAAGTCGCTAAACTTGTTCCAAATTTCATCTCGATGTTCTCTAGAAACCGGTCCAATATCTTCTTTCCAAATTCTATGTAAATCTTGTAATTCGCGAAAAGCTTTGTTTACATCAGCTTCATTCACCAGTTCTTCAACTCGAATAATAATTTTTTGTTTTTGTTCTAAATTATGTTTAAAATCTAAATCTCGTGCCTCTCTGTCTAAATGTAAATAATCATAAAAATTTTCTACATGGAAGTGAAAATTATTCCAAACGTGATTGTACTTGTCTTTTGGGATTGGACCTGCATTTTTCCATCTTTCTCTTAAATCATTAAAATGTTTTAAGGTGTCTTTGATGTTTTCTTGCGGGTTGATTAACTCTTTTAGTTCCTCAACAATTGATAAACGATTTTCTAAATTAGTTTTTAGATTCGTTTGTAAACTTTTGAAATGAGTATTTTTTGCTTCTCTAAAAATAGAGTAGTATTTATCAAAATTGCTTTTTAGTGGAGAGTGATATTGAAATTCTTCATTTGGATCTTGATTTTCAGCAAGAAACTCTTCTTTTTTCTCTTCTAAAAGATGGTTGTATTTTGCTAAGAATGATTTTTTGATCTCTTCAATATGATCTTTAGCAGATAGCACTTTCTCATTGCTTACCAGATTTTTTAATTCATCTACCAATGATTCTAAAGATAGCGTATCATAATCTTGCATGGGAATATCATGACGGTCTTTTAGAGTCTCGTCCTCACTTTCTTCTGCGTTTGTATCAGCGATGGCGTTTAACGCCGTTTGGTTATCGGTTTTTGAAGCAGTGTCAGTATTTGGCAACTCTTCTTCTGAAGGAATTACAACATTATCTTCTGCAGGCACATCAATTGGTTCAGCTAATGGTTTTGTCTCCAATACTTCTGTTTCGGATTGATTTGATTCAGCTGAATCATGTGCTAAATTTCCATCTGTCTCATTTTCGTGACGGGACAGGTTATCATTCATTTCTTCTAACATTTTTTCAATGTTTAAGGTTTTTATTTTTTTCGAATCCGAAAGATAGTGAAAGCTATACTAATTTACAAAATAAATCCGTCCATTATCAATTATTTTTGATGAAAATCACTGATTTAATTTCTTTCTGAATTATATGAAATATGCTTATTAAAGGTAATTTTTCCGTTTTTTGGATGAAAATGTTTATATGACAACGAACTAAAAGGTTTTAATTAACTTAGTGTTTATTTCCTTTAAAATAAAAAACCACAACCCAAAAAATTGTAGTTTGTAGGTTTGCTAGGCTCTATTTTACTTAGAATAAAATTAGTAAAGCGATTTAATTTTACGGGATTTATTACTATTTATTCCAAACTGCCCAAGCTTTCTCTGCTTGAAAAATTAACATGTCCAAACCATTTTTGATTCGTGCTCCACGGGCTTTCGCATTTTTAAGAAATTGGGTCTCTTCTGGATTGTATATCAAGTCAAAAGCAATATGTTTCTCTGTAAAATATTCGTAGGGAATTGATGGAAAAGCATCAATATTAGGGCTTGTGCCTACTGGTGTAGAGTTAATTATTATTTGGTAATTGTCAAATGTAGTGGCATTGATTCTATTGTACTCTATAGCATTTTCTTTGGCTTCTCTGGAAACAAAAGTGTATAAGATACCCAATTCATCTAAGGCATACGCCACTCCTTTTGAAGCGCCTCCTGTTCCTAAAATCAAGGCTTTTTTATGGTGTGGTTGCAATAAGGGTTCCAATGATTTCTTAAAACCATAATAATCGGTATTGTAGCCTTTCAGTTTTCCTTTTTTGGTGATTTTTATCGTATTTACAGCTCCAATTAATTCGGCTTTTTTTGAAAGTTTATCCAAAAAAGGAATAACTGTTTCTTTATAAGGAATAGTAACATTCAAACCTTTTAAGTTGGGCGTATTTTTTATTATCTCAGGGAAAGCAGTTATTTCGGGAATATCAAAATTCTCGTACGTGCAACCTTCAAAGTTTTCGCTGTTGAATTTATCTGTAAAATACCCTTTAGAAAAGGAATAATGAATATTTCTTCCCAGTAAACCAAAACGTTTTCTTACTACTTCAATCATTACAATTTTTTATGTTTTGCGATATAATTTTGCACCATTTTTTTTGTCCAAACCACTGGGAATAAATCTTCAATAATAATATAATTATCAAAGTTTAATCTCATGGCGTTACTTAAATGAAATTTCGCTTTGGTGTTGTCCTGAATCATAAAGTACAGTCCTGCCAAACGATATTCGATTTCATTTTCTTCCGGGAAATATTCAGAAGCTTGCAATAAGGTCTGTATGGCACTTTCGAATTCCCCTAAAAATTGAAGAATATCAACCCAGAACAACCAAGTGTCTAATTGATAATCACCAAATTCTACAGCTTTTCTATATCCAAATTCAGCTTCCTCAAAGAAGTTTAATTGTTTGTTTATAGAAGCAAATCTTTTCCAGTATAATCTATTTTGATTGTCAATAGCTAATGCTTTGTTGACATAAAAAAGTGCCTTCTGATAGTTTTTTTGGCGAACATAGAAATCAGTAATGGCAATCCAACCTTTGTCTAAAAGTGGATCTTCATGGACTGTTTTGTTGAAATATTTTAATGCTAAAGCTTTGTTGCCTAATTTTTCATGACATTTTCCTATTCGGAGTAAAGCATAGGAAGTGGCATCGTCTAATTCGATGGTTCTTTCGTAACTTTCGATCGCTTCGGCATATTTTTTTAATCGTTCGTACGCTTTGGCTTTTTCCATGAATGCGCCAAGGAATTCATCATCAATTAAGGTGGCGTAGTCAAAAGCACGGATTGCATTTTCATATTCTTTCACGCCATAATGTAAACGGCCGAGTTGATGCCAGGCAATTTCGCTGTATGGATTTTTGTCAATGTATTTTGTCAAATAGTTTATAGCTTCTTGATTTTGATCTAAAAATTCAAAACAATACACAACATTATATAAGGCGGATTGATCATCAAAATCTTCCTCAAGGCATTTAATAAAACTTTCTTTGGCCAGTTCGAGATTGTCCATGAAAAGGTATTCCATGCCTATTAAGTTATAGACATCGGCGTAATCATCCGTGAATTTTAAAGCAATTTTTAATTGCTCAACTGCTTTCTCGTGTTGGTCTCTTTTAGAGCAAATGTTTGCTTTCTGAATATAAATTTCTTCATTGGTCGGTTCGATGGCATACAACTCATTTAATAGCTTTTCGGCTATTTCAAGTTTGTCATCATATACAAGCATTTCTACCTGAACTAATTTTAGTCCTGTCGATTTCGGGTGCTGATCCAATGCTAGTTTTAGTGCTTTTTTTGCCAAGGCGGCCTTACCCATATCGATATAATGAAGAATAATTTCTTCAAATTCTTCGGAGTCAAAAAAGAGAACTTTGTTGGTTTTCAACATGGACTCAAATTTGGACAGGGATAAGTTATAGTCTTCTTCTTCGTTGCTTAATTGCATACTGTGTGTTTTTAATTTGGCCTAAATAAATTTAGGTAATCGTACTCTTAATGTGAGGGAAAGTTAGAATTGTTGTGAACAATTTAATTAACAAAAATAGCTTTGGTTTAAACGGATGCCATAGCCCTGATATTAGTGTAAATCCTTTTACTTTTTTTATTTTAAAAAAGTAAAAGATTGCAACGGATAGCAGGAAATAGCTCCCAATTGCTATATTTTTAAATATTCTTGTTTAAAATTTCATTCATTACTTCAAGTATTATACCACAACCTTCTCGTATTTCTTCGTCAGAAATGGTAAGAGGAGGTGTTATTCTTATGGCACATTCTTCAAATAATAACCAAAATAAAATGAGTCCTTTGTCTTGACATTTGAGAATCACTTCATTTGTTACATCGGCACTTTTTGTCATCGCGGCCAACATTAATCCTTTTCCTCGTACATCTACTATCAAAGGATGTACCAAAAGTGAACGGAAAAGGTTTTCTTTCTCCAACGCTTCGGCCATGAGATTGGTCTCAGTAATTTCCTGCAAAGTAGCCAAACAGGCTGACGCAATGACAGGGTGACCACCAAAAGTCGTGATATGTCCCAGTTTTGGATCATGACTCAACAAATCCATCATGACTGATGAAGCAGTAAAAGCGCCAACAGGCATGCCTCCGCCCATTCCTTTTCCCATAACGATAATATCTGGTACGACATCATAATTTTGGAATCCGAAGAGTTTTCCTGTTCTTCCAAAACCCGGTTGGATTTCGTCCAGAATCATCATCGCACCAACTTCGGTACAACGTTGACGCACTTTTTTAAGGAAATCATTATGTGGCTGAATAAATCCCGCACCACCTTGAATGGTTTCCAGAATTATTCCTGCGGTTTTGGTCGTTATTTTTTGTAAATCTTCTTCGTTATTAAAGGTAATGAAATCTACATCCGGTATCAGCGGACGAAAAATGCGTTTGCGTTCTTCAAATCCCATTACGCTCAGGGAACCCATTGTATTCCCATGATAGGCATTGTGACAGGAAATCAATTGGCTTCTTCCCGTGGTTCGTCTGGCGAGTTTTAAGGCGCCTTCAATGGCTTCCGTCCCTGAATTGACCAAATAGGTTTTGTCTAAAGGTGTCGGCAGGAGTGAGGCTAATAATTTGCAATATTGGACTGCGGGACTTTGGGAATATTCTCCATAGACCATGACGTGCGAGTATTTGTCCAACTGATCTTTAATCGCTTTGTTTACTCGTGGATGCTGATGTCCCAACGCGCAAGCGGAAACTCCCGCCACAAAATCCAAATATTTTTTATTATTGGTGTCGTAAATATAAGAACCTACAGCATGCGAAACTTCCATACCCAATGGATAAGGGGACGTTTGTGCTTGGTATTTTAAGAAATCGGTATTCACGGTTATTTGTTTAATCGTTTATTTTTTGTGAACTGCTATCTGAAACCTGCTATTATCAGCTTGAGACTGAAAACTGCGACTGAACACTGCAAACTATTTTTTGCCTTTCTTTTTATCGTAATTCAAAGTTTCTTTTCGAATTTTCATTGGAACGTCTTTTTTAGCTTCGTCGGCCTTAGTAGCTTTGGTTATTTTATCGTTGTCTTGATTTTCCTCGGGTGGAAATATATCATCTTTTGATTTGATCCTTTCCTCGCCACGCCAGACTAGTCCTCTTAACTTTCTGGCATTTTCAGGCAAATCTTTTTCAGGATAAATATCTCCGTCGACTTGTTTGAAAAAAGTTATGCTTTCAATGGCATTTTTTTCTAAAATAAGGTTGATTTTACTGCTGACATTCTTATTGATACCAATGAGTTCCTTGGCATCATTGCGCATATAATAAATGACTTCTGTGTTTTTTACGATATCAACATCATGCAGTTTTCCTTCTTCGAATTTTCCATAAAGATTTTGCCCTTTTACCTGATTATAACCCGTTCCCAATGTGTCTTTGGAGACTAGAAACGTATTATTGAGTACTTTAAGGGAGTCTAGTTTTTGGGTGTTATTATTTCCAATAAGATGCATGATATCCCCTGTAATTTGGCTTTCTCCATTCCAAAGTATTGGGTTTCCTATCATTTTTGTCAGGGCAGTTTTTGAACTCGAATGTATCGAATCACATTTACCACTCATGTCTGTTTTAAAAAAACGTACATTATTAAAAGCACGGATAACGCGATTGCCTTCCTTGCCCGTTACCATCAATTTTTTTCCATGAATATAAACCGAATCATTTTCGACAAAATTTATTGCCACGGCTCTTTTCGTTACAAAAACTGAATCCTTTTTTTTATATAATTCGGCGTAATGCCCTTTAATAATTCCCCGATTAATGGAATCGGTTATTTTTACATTCCGTGTTGCCGATGCAAATTCCCTGTTTCGGTCATAATACAAGCTATCGCCTCTAATCACCCGATCATCGTATTTGATATAGGATTTTTTTACAAAATGGGCCAAGTTTTTTTTAGTATCATAAAATCCTTTTTCAGTGTAAATATAATTGGCTTTACTGGTGATGGTGGAAGGTCCAAAAAGATAAGAGTGACCAGAATTACTGTAATAATCCAAATGATTGGATTTTATCACATACGTTGGATTGGTAATCGTAACGGCAGTCAGGAATTGAAACTTTTTTTGAGCAACATAATATCTCCCTGATTTACTGCTTAAAGTATTCTCTTTATTGGTAATTGTACCTTGCGTATTGTAATATACTTCTTGAGTATTCCTGTTGAAGTTGATAGTATCTGTAGCCAATGTAGCATCTGGAGAACTCATAACTGCATTTCCTGTTGCAAACGCCTGTTTTACATTACCATTGTATTCCGCATATCTGCTATTTAAAAATAAGGTGTCCCCTTGTACGATTTGTACATTTCCAAATGCTTTTATGTAATTTTCTTTTTGAAAGTAATATGCTTTATTGCAAGTCAGAACCACGCCGTCATGATTGACACGAACATTTCCAGTAAGCAAAAAAGCATCGGGAATTTCTACTTGATTTACATCTGCAAAATCAGAATGTTCAACAATGATTTTTTTTGGGGCTTGAGCCAAAACTAAATTTGTACCAAGCACCATTAAACAACAGCGAAATAGGAATTTCTTCAATGGATTTATTTTTTGTCAAATTTATGAAAAAGGTTACAATCCTACTCGATATTAGGATTTATTTATAATGTTTGAAAAACAACCAAAAAATGATGCAATTCTGCTTTTAAAGTTATCAACAAATAAAGCTACTCTTTCGTTGTAGTGGTTTTTTTGAACAAGTATTTGTTGTAATTATTTAACGATCTTAACGTAGTTCTATAAAATATATTAAATTTAAAAATTGAATAATTAAATGAGTTTATTTATCTAAAAAAATGAATTGAAACAATTATAAATAATTTTATATGACAAGAAAAACAGCTATTGTTGCAGGGATTAGCGTAATGCTTTTGGCAACTGCCTGCAAAACAAAAGATTTAAAAATGAATGCAGAAAAGAAAGAGATAATCTCTGATAAGAAAATTGTGGTGTATCAGGTTTTCACTCGATTATTTGGAAATAAAAATACCACTAATAAACCGTGGGGGACCATAGAAGAAAATGGAGTAGGGAAGTTTAGTGATTTCACCGATAAAGCGCTTGATGAAATAAAGGATTTGGGTGTAACTTATATTTGGTACACAGGAGTTCCACATCATGCTTTGATTCGGGATTATACTGCGATAGGGATTTCTAATGACGATCCAGAAGTAGTAAAAGGTAGAGCAGGTTCTCCTTATGCCGTAAAAGATTATTATAATGTAAATCCAGATTTAGCCGTTGATCCAGCGAATCGTTTGCAAGAATTTGAGGCATTAATTGCCAGAAGCCATAAAGCAGGATTAAAAGTAATTATTGATATCGTTCCCAATCATATTGCACGTAAATACGAAGGGAAGAATAATCCAGCGGGAGTTAAAGATTTTGGTGCTGATGATGACGTTACTGTTGAATATAAACGCGACAACAATTTCTATTATATTCCAAATACGCGTTTTGAAATTCCAAATACGGCAAAACCTTTAAACGGAGAAAAGAATCCGCTAGTGGATGGGAAATTTGAAGAATACCCAGCGAAATGGACAGGGAATGGTTCTCGAATGGCAAAGCCGGATAAAAATGATTGGTACGAAACCGTAAAAGTTAATTACGGAATTCGCCCAGACGGATCTAAAGATTTTCCAGAGCTTCCTGCTGGTTTTGATACGAAATCCTATCAAGAGCATTACAATTTTTGGAAAGATAAAGATGTTCCGGATTCTTGGGAAAAATTCCGTTCTATTGCCTTGTATTGGACAGCAAAAGGGGTAGACGGTTTTCGATATGATATGGCGGAAATGGTTCCTTATGAATTCTGGAGTTATATGAATTCGGCTATAAAAATGGCGAACCCAAATACTTTTTTATTAGCCGAGGTATACAATCCTAAGGAATATCGAAATTACATTCGGCTTGGGAAAATGGATTATCTGTATGATAAAGTCGAGACATATGATAAATTGAAAGATGTAATTAGAGGAAAAGCATTGCCTGATGGACTTTCGGATATCCAAAAAGGGATGGAAGATATCGAACATCATATGTTGCATTTTCTGGATAATCATGATGAGCAACGTTTAGCTAGTCCAGAATTTGCTGGGACAGCGCAAAAGGGAAAACCTTTAATGGTTGTTTCAACTGCGGTAAGCACTTCGCCAACTATGGTTTATTTTGGACAGGAAGTAGGTGAGGCGGGAAACGAAAATTCAGGATTTGGGACGCATTCCAGAACTTCAATTTTTGATTATATTGGAGTACCCACTCATCAGCGTTGGATGAACGGGGGAAAATTTGACGGAGGCCAACTCACACAAGACGAAAAAGACTTGCGTGATTTTTATAAGCGATTGCTTAATTTTTCTATTATCAGTTCTGCATTAATGGGGAAATTCGAAGAAATTCAAACCCTAAATCGTAACAATACAAAAGGTTATGATCCCGGAATTTATTCATTCACACGGTGGTCTGATGCTCAAAAATTGATTGTGGTTACAAACTTTTCATGGCTCGCGACAAGTAATTTCGAATTAAAGATTCCTTCAGATATTATCCAGAAGTGGAATTTGAAAGATGGTAATTATACTTTGACAGATCAATTATATAAAAAGAGTTCTATACAATTACAGGTTATGAATGGCGAAGGAAAAGCGCAAATTACAATCGCTCCATCAGAATCATTTATTTATCAGTTGGAATAAGTCAACTATAATAAGTCTTTTACTCGTATTAAAAAAAATGCTGTTACAAATTTTGTAACAGCATTTTTTTTAGCTTAAAACCGAAATGACTACTTCTTTACAGCAGCATCATAATTCTCACCCACTTTTTTCCAATTGATTACATTGAAAAAAGCATCTATATAATTTTTTCTTTTGTATTGGTAGTCCGTATAATAAGCGTGTTCCCAAATGTCTAAAGCCAGAATAGGTTTCCCTGGAATTAATGCATTCGTCATTAAAGGATTGTCTTGATTTTGAGTACTGGTAATTTGTAATTCACCCGATCTGTCAACTACTAACCATACCCAACCAGAACCAAATAATTTTACTGATTCATTTCTGAATAATGAATTGAAATCTTCAAATGATCCAAATTTTTTGGTAATTGCTTCTGCTAAAAGAGCATTAGGCTGTCCGCCGGCTTTTGGAGCCATACACTGCCAATAAAGCGTATGATTGTAAAAACCTCCTGCATTATTTCTGAGATTAGCATCATTCAAATCTAATTTAGATAATACTTCTTCTATCGTTAGGTTTTCCAATGGTGTTCCTGCTAACGCCCTGTTCAAATTATTGGTGTATGTCAGGTAATGTTTAGAATAATGCATTTCTAAAGTAGCAGCCGAAATATTTGGAGCTAATGCATCGTAAGAATAAGATAACTTTTCCAGCTGAAAAGAACCCTCATTTGCTTTTACATCTTCGGGAAGTCCCATAGCTACTTTTTCTTGAGCGGTAGGAAGCGGAACATCAACAACTTCCGTTAGTTTTTTATTATTACAGGATAGCAATAAAGAAACTAAAAGCAAATTAGATATTAAAAAAATATTATTTTTCATTTGAATTTATTTTTTTAAAATAGAATTAATGATTTCAATATACTGTTCTTTGGCTTCATCAGAAGTAAGATGGCTAATTTGCATCCAAGCATTGGTTTTGAAAGCATCTCTTAGATGATAGTTAGATGTTTGTTTCAAGTCCAAAATTCCCAGAGTAGCCTGTTTATAAAAAGCATAAAGTCTCAACTGTACATCTTGTGGTAAAGATGCCTGGGTCATTTCAGAAGCAATTTCAACTGCCTCTTGAAATCGGGTATCTAAATCTTTTTCAATCATTATCCTTTTGTAGCAATAATTGTTTTTCCGCCAATGGCTTTTTGATTAAGCACCACATTGATAGGTGTTCCAATAGGTAAAAATATGTCTACTCTTGAGCCAAATTTAATGAAACCAGCATCAGTTCCCTGAATAACCTGCATTCCTTCTTCGGCATAATTTACAATTCTTCGGGCTAAAGCACCTGCAATTTGTCTGTATAAAATTGCACCGAATGTATCGTTCTCAATGACTACTGTAGTTCTTTCGTTTTCTTCACTTGCTTTGGGATGCCAAGCGACCAAGAATTTTCCAGGATGGTATTTGCTGAATTTCACAATTCCGCTAAGGGCATAACGCGTTACATGCACATTTATTGGTGACATGAAAATAGATATTTGCAGACGTTTATCTTTGAAATATTCTCCCTCAAAAACTTCTTCAATAACAACTACTTTACCATCAACAGGAGCGAGGATTTGATTTTCATTAAGGATTACAGTTCTTTTTGGATTTCTAAAAAATTGCAAAATGATAATTAGCACTAATAAGGCACTTATTTGAATTAACATTTTAATCCAGTTAGTGTCAATAAATTTATCAGACAATAAAAGTACAGTAGTACTGAAAATAATGCCTAGCAGTATAGACGGGGTTCCTTCTTTATGAAACATAGTTTAAGATTTGGTAAAATAAAAATATAATTGGTGCTACAAATATAACACTATCTAATCGATCTAGTATGCCTCCATGGCCAGGCATTATACTTCCGCTATCTTTTACGCCAGCGATACGTTTGAATTTGGATTCAATTAAGTCTCCTATTGTACCTACAATCCCAACAATAACGGCAATTGAAGTCCAAATTAATATTGATCTTTCGCTAAACTGCGGATTGGCTCTAATGTAATATTTTGAGATAAGATAGCCTGCTAAAACCGCGAAAACTATTCCACCTAAGAAACCTTCAACTGTTTTTTTAGGGGATATTTTTTCGAATAATTTGGTTCGACCTATAGATTTCCCAACAATATAAGCAAAGGTGTCGTTAGTCCATATTAAAATAAATAATCCAATTATAATTTTGGGATTATAGTCATTTATACCAAAAGAAATTTTAGTAATAAATACAAATGGTAGGATAATGTATCCTAATAAATACAAGTATTTTGATGAAGTGCTTATTTTTTGGATGTTATCATAAAATAAGAAAAGGATACATTTAATAGATACAACCAATGCTATAACCAATAAAACGATGTCTAATTGTTGTATGTTTATTGAGATTTCTAAATCAGTTTTGAATAGTTGATTGATAGTATCTGTAGTGATTTTATTGTAATGACTCACTAAAGTGACCGCAGTATATAAAACTATTGCAAAAAGAATTGGAAATACTTTGTTTATTTGACCTAAATTACAAAATTCATAAACAGAAATAAGTAGAAAAGCTCCAAATAATATGAAAAAGCTTTCAGTAGAATATAATATGGCGGCTAATAATAAAATTACATAGATAGCACCAGATATGGCTCTCTTGAGTGTTTCATTCATCTTATTGGTCTTCTAAAAGCAATAAATATAGGTTTTTAGCTGAACTTCCATATTGTGTAAAATCTTCCTCTTTTGCTTTTTCGAAATATTTTATTGTAGTAATGTTGGTAGGGTAGTCTCTTTCGTATTTCTTTTTTATAGCACTAAGTCCATCGCTTTTTGTAGCGAGAATCTGGCTTGTGGTAGCTAAAATTATAATGTTTGCAGGTAGTTCGTTTGGTTTGTGTTGTTTTATTTGTTTCGAAGAAAATAAAATAGAACCCTCTTCAGCAATTAAATTTTCACAACTTGCAAGAAGAAATTTAGGATCTGCTGATTTATCGTAAGTAAGTTTATTGTCATCAAGAATCTTGAAAAGTGTAGGGTCATAACACATTACAGCGCTTTCAAACCAGTCATTCTCTTCCAGGATATTTTCAAAATGTTCGCTTACTTCTTCTGAATTTTCACAGTATAAAAATTTACCTCCATTTTTTTTAAAATTATAGATAAATTTTTCATCTACAGAGGTAGTGTTATCAGTAAAGGATTTACTGAATTCACTCTCTTTTTCTTCGTCAGAGGCTGGATTAATAGAACCGAAAATTTTTCTAAAAAGACTCATATACTTTTAAACTACTTAATTTATTATTTGAAACGTCCAAAGATAAAAAAATCTTAATTCAAAAGAGGTTTTTGAATTAAGATTTTAAAAATAAATAAATTATTATGTGTTATTTAAGAGACTACTTCTTCAAGATTTTTATCAAAACTTCTTTTTCCAAAAATTGCTTCTAAATCATCTTTGAAAATAACTTCCTTTTCAATTAGAATATCTGCGAGCTGATTCAGCTTATCTTTATTTTCTTCTAAGATTTCAATCGCTCTTTGGTATTGACTTTCAATAAGTAATGAAATTTCTTCGTCAATAATTCTAGCGGTTTCTTCAGAATATGGTTTTGAGAAGCTGTATTCACTTTGTCCGGTTGAATCATAATAGGTAACATTACCAATTTTTTCATTCAAACCATAAACCGTAACCATTGCTCGTGCTTGTTTAGTCACTTTCTCTAAATCGCTTAATGCTCCGGTTGAAATTCTGTTAAAAGTTACCTTTTCAGCAGCTCTTCCGCCCATTGTAGCACACATTTCGTCTAGCATTTGATCAGGACGTACAATTAATCGTTCTTCAGGTAAATACCATGCCGCTCCGAGACTTTGCCCTCTGGGAACGATAGTTACTTTAATTAGCGGTGCAGCGTGTTCTAACATCCAGCTTACAGTTGCGTGCCCAGCTTCGTGAATAGCAATTGCTTTCTTTTCTTCCGGTGTTACAATTTTATTTTTCTTTTCAAGACCACCAACAATTCTGTCAACAGCATCTAAGAAATCTTGTTTATCAACCGCAGTTTTGTTATGTCTAGCAGCGATTAAAGCAGCTTCATTACATACATTGGCAATATCAGCACCTGAAAAACCAGGCGTTTGTTTTGCTAAAAAGTCGGTATCAAGTCCTTCAATTTTTTTCAAAGGAGCAAGGTGAACTTTGAAAATTTCAGCACGTTCACGGATATCCGGCAAATCAACAAAGATTTGTCTGTCAAATCGACCTGCACGCATCAAGGCTTTGTCAAGGACATCGGCTCTATTTGTTGCGGCCAAAACAATTACATTAGAATTAGTGCCAAAACCATCCATTTCTGTAAGTAATTGGTTTAATGTGTTCTCACGTTCGTCATTTCCACCTGACATATTGCTTTTTCCTCTGGCTCTACCTACAGCATCAATTTCATCAATAAAAATAATAGCTGGAGATTTTTCCTTTGCTTGTTTGAATAAGTCACGTACACGTGATGCACCTACTCCTACAAACATTTCCACAAAATCAGAACCTGATAAAGAGAAAAATGGTACTTGTGCTTCCCCTGCAACGGCTTTTGCTAATAGGGTTTTTCCTGTTCCAGGAGGTCCTACCAATAAAGCTCCTTTTGGGATTTTTCCTCCAAGGTTCGTGTATTTTTCAGGGTTTTTAAGGAATTCTACAATTTCTTGTATCTCTTCTTTTGCACCTTCAAGTCCTGCAACATCTTTAAATGTAGTTTTAATATCTGTTTTTTCGTCAAAAAGTTTAGCTTTCGATTTTCCAATATTAAAAATCTGTCCGCCGCCGCCGCCGCCGCCGCCTGACATTTTTCTCATGATAAAAATCCAAACACCAATAATGATAATAATTGGCAATAAACTGATAAGAATGTCAGTCCAGTTATTTTTTGGCAAGAAATTAAAATCTTTTAATTTTCCTTCAACAACTGCTTTTTCCAGTTTGGTTTGAAATATTTGATCATTTCCAATATCAAAAGAATAATGAGGACCTTTATTAGGTCTGTCAAAAACATCTTTAGCTACTTTTTTATGCACAGCATCTTTTAAAGCTGTTGTGTTAAGATATACCTCGGCTTCTGTTTTATTGTAAACGATAACTTTTTCAATTTGTCCTTTTCCTAAATAGGTATTAAATTTAGAAGAGGTTAATTGTGAAGGTTCTTGTAAGCTAGATCCCCCAGTTATAAAACTTATAAACAAAAAAATTAATAATATTGCAGTGTAAATTAACCAAGGACTTACTTTGAATTTATTCGAATTTGGATTATTATCTTTAGCCATTATAAGTTATTTCTTTAGTATTTGTTTTGGATCGTAGTGATTTTTGCATCACCCCAAAGGCTCTCAATGTTATAATATTCACGGATGTGTTTTTGGAAAACGTGTACAACTATGTTAACGTAGTCCATCAGTACCCATTCGGCATTATCAGTTCCTTCAACATGCCAAGGCTTGTCTTTCAATTCTTTTGATACTGTTTTTTGTATAGAGTTAACAATCGCGTTAACTTGTGTATTTGAATTACCATTGCAGATGATAAAATAGTCACAAACTGCCGTGTCTATTTCTCTCAAATCAAGAATATCGATATCATTTCCTTTTACCTCTTCAATCCCTTTAATGATGTTTGCCAACAGGTCATCATTATTTATAGTCTTTTTCGCCATGAATTATTTTTAAATAAGTTTGTAAAGTTACCATTTTTTGTGATTATTTTTGAACCTTAACATAATATTAAATTCTGTTTCACAAAATACGTTATATGAAACTAATCAAACTCGATGCCATAGATTCAACAAATGAATTTCTAAAAGGATTATCGAACAAACAAGAACTGGAAAATTTTACGGTTGTTACTGCTGAAAATCAAACCAAAGGAAAAGGACAAATGGGAGCGGTTTGGGCTTCTGAGGCGGGTAAAAACTTAATATTGAGTGTTTTGGTAAAGGATTTTTTATCAGATATTTGTCAGATATATAATCTCAATATTATAGTTTCACTAGCAGTAATTAATGCCCTTGAATCCTATAAGATTCCGGATCTTAGCATCAAATGGCCAAACGACATAATGTCATACAATAAAAAAATAGGGGGCATTTTGATTGAAAATAGTATCAAAAGTGACGGAAGTATTGTTTCTATTGTCGGGTTAGGTTTAAATGTAAATCAAACAAATTTTGAAAATTTGCCTAAAGCGTCTTCTTTGGTGGTTATTTCCAAAGCAAAATTTGACAAAGAAGATATACTATTTACGATTATTGATAATTTGGAACAAAAGATTAAATTATGGAAGGATCAATCGGATCTTTTATGGCTGGAGTATTCCAATAAGCTATTTAAAAAAGGAATTCCAATGCCCTTCTCAAATCTGAATAATCAAAATTTCATGGGAATTATTCAGGGTATATCTGCAATGGGTAAACTCGAAATTCTTTTGGAAGATGATAGTATATCCGAATTTGATATCAAAGAAATTCAAATGCTTTACTAAAAAAAATGTTTAAGATAGGATTTGATTCTAATCTTAAACATCTTCAATATCAGGTTTTCTATTGATTACAATTTTACCATATTAGTGGCTAATGTTTCAATAAATTTTCCAATGGGACCTTTTATCATCATTGCCATCATAGGATTGAAATCGCCATCAAAATCAAGTTTAACATCGCTTGAGTTATCAGTAATTGCATTAATATTGGCAACTAACGTAAATGGAAGTTTATCGCTTGCAGCACCCAAAACAATTTTGTTTGGCGCTACTTTTTCTTTCATTTTTAATTTTATTTCCGGCATACCTTTCAATCCAAAAATAAAAGCATCGTCACCGATAACTTCAAATTTCGCAATATTTTCGGGCATTAATTTTTCGAAATTTTGTACATTGCTCAACAAATCAAATAATTCTTGTGCTGATTTTTCGACAGTAACTTTTGGACTTTCTAAGTTCATATTTTAAAAGTTTATTTGTTTATTTGGTTAATCGTTTATCCGTTAGGATATTTTTAAAATTGTTAATCAAAAAATCTAAAATCAATTTCCCCAAGTTGACGGACTCACGTTCCATTCTCTTAAAGTTTGTTCCTCTTTTTCCGTAATATATTTTTTGGCAACAGCCAAATTCAACAAATTTTGATAATTGCTTAATGTCAATAAATCGATATTGGCATTTTTGAAATTTTGTTCCGCAACATCAAATCCATAAGTGAATATTGCTGCCATACCTTTTACGTTTGCTCCTGCTGCACGCAAAGCTTCGACAGCAAGTAAACTGCTGTTTCCGGTGCTTATCAAATCCTCTACAACGACAACGTTTTGTCCTTTTTGTAAAAAACCTTCCACTTGGTTTAATCGTCCATGTTTTTTTGGTTCTGGGCGAACATACACAAATGGCAGCCCTAAACTCTCTGCAACTAGCATACCAATTCCTATCGCTCCAGTGGCTACACCAGCAATAACATCAGGTTTGCCAAATTGTTTTTCAATATTTTTGGCAAATTCATCGCGGACATAGTTTCTTATGACTGGAAATGAGAGGATTAAGCGGTTGTCGCAATATATTGGCGATTTCCATCCGGAAGCCCATGTAAAAGGATTTCCTGGATTCAATTTAATTGCATTTATTTGCAAAAGCAATTCGGCTGTTTTTTCGGCTGTATCTTTATTAAAAATCATAATACAAATGTATAAAGTTTTTGTTAACGACAAACCACTTTTTTTGACAAATCACATCTCTAAAGAGACTGATTTTCAATTATTCTTGTTAGAGAGTATTGACATAGAGCAACTTATAGTAAAAATATTTCAAAATAAAATTCAAAAAGCTTATCTGTATCATCCAGATGAAAGGGAGATTATGAAGACTTTGAAAGCTAAAATTCCTGTTACTAAAGCTGGGGGAGGCTTGGTTTACAATAAAAAAGGCGAGGTTTTATTTATTTTTAGAAACGGAAAATGGGATTTACCCAAAGGCGGAATTGAAAAAGGGGAAGAAATTGAAGACACTGCCATGCGTGAAGTAGAGGAAGAGACAGGCGTTAATCTATTATCCATAAAACACAAACTGCAAAAAACGTATCACGTTTTTAGACGTAATGGAAAATACAAACTGAAAATTACCCACTGGTTCGAAATGCATTCGGATTTTGAAGGCACACCGCAGGGCCAATTAGAAGAGGGGATTGAAAAGGTAGCTTGGCTGAATCCAGAACAAATCCCGGAAGCGTTAAAAAACTCCTACGAAAATATAAAATTATTGTTTGAAGACATTAATGTCCGATAAAAAAGAAACCAAATTGATGGCTTCTTAGTAATATAGTATTTTAGTTTTGCAAAATTAAAAAAGACGATCAGCAAAAATAGGAATTTTATACTAAATCAGTTTTAGGATAGCTGATTTTTTACCAGACAATTCGATGATAAAAGTTGGAGTTAAGAAGCACGATTCATACAGATATGTAAAACAATTCTAAAGGCAAGACCGCGTTTGAAGTTACCTTCAATATATTTTATTTAGAGCAGACTCGATAGCAGCTCTCTATAAAATAGGTTGGCAAATAGAATTACTTTTCATGCAAATCAAAAAAAAAATTTCCTTTGAAATTCTTTTTAGGCGATAATAAAAATGCAATAAAGATTCAAATTTATTGTGTTTTAACTTTAATTTTTGATGGGGTGATAAAGAAAAGTTTGAAAAGAAAAGGGGCCTTTTCTAATATAGTTAGCTTTTGCAGAATTCATTTATTTAAATAAATTTTTAGAAAGTCCAGAAAAGGAGTGGCAAATAGATACAGGATCAAATATGCAGTTTAGTATTTTTTGATGATAATTCAGCAGTTGCATTCTTGAATACTGCATAAAAAAGATCCTGAGAATTTATAATAGAAAAGGAAATACATTTTCGTTCGCTTATCTAATTCTCCAAATTGCAGCAAAAATTAAGCTGTTATGAGCCAAACTCTCGTAAGGTTTTTGAAAATTAAGGTAAGTAACTTTCTAAAGTTTTCTATCGGATAACAATAATTAAGATTTTAAAACAAAACACATGAAAAAAATAATTTTATCGCTAACTATTTTGTGCTTAGTATTTATTTCCTGCAATTCAGTTGTAAAGTCAAAGACAAAAACAACTTTACTGGAAGGAACTTGGGAGCTAAATTATATACGAGGGCCAAGAATGGCTTTTAAAGAGTTATATCCGAACAAAAAACCAAGCGTCACTTTCGATTTAAAGAAGAACAACGTTACAGGAAGTAACAGTTGCAATCGTTATTCCGGGAAATTAAATGTGGATGGAAATAAAATCAGTTTCAAAGAACCTATGGCAGTAACCAAAATGTTTTGTCCCGGAGAAGGGGAGAATGTTTATATGTCGACACTGCAAAAAATAGATTATTATTCTATTTCTGAAGATGGAAAAACTTTGAATTTTATCATGGGGGGTATTTACGTGATGAGTTTCGAGAAAAAATAAGCTAGGAATTTACCCGTGAAGGTTTTTTAATGAATCTTATTGTTTATTTTACATAAAAAATAATTTTAATCAGAATAAATAGAAATCATGAAAGCAAAAAACTTCTTTTTAGTATTGTTGCTTTACCTTGTTGTCACTATTAGTTTTGCTCAGGAAAAAACTAAAAAAAAGCTAAGAGAAGCCGGGAAAATTGAAAAACAAAACCAGACGGAGATTTTGGTGAATTCCAAGGAATTCTTTTTTGTAGTCAGAAATGCCGCACCTCAGGGTTTCAGAAACATAGATTTAACTTCTAATTTCAATTATATACAATTTCAACCTAATTTTATCAAAAGCGAAATGCCTTTTTTTGGTACAGCCTATAGTGATGTTGCTTATCGTGGCGATGGCGGATTAAATTTTGAAGGAAAACCACAAGAATATACGTTTAAAAAAGAAAAAAAAGCGTATCAAATAAAAGCGAAAGTTAAGGGGCAATATGATGTATATACGATGTATCTCTCCGTTTTCTTTGATGGTAGCGCTTCACTTTCCATTAATTCAAATAATCGGAGTACAATTTCCTATAATGGAGAAATAAGTCCAATAGAAAAGAAGGAGATTAAATGATTTTTTAAATTTAAGCCATAAAAAAAACCGTCTCGTTATTTCAACTCGACGGTTTTTTTAACAAATAAATTCAACCAAAAACTATTTTCTAATTAGTAACAGTATTCATTTTTCTCTACTAATTTTGCCGTGATTGCTTCTCTTAATGCAACAATATTTGGCATGTTTGTGTATTTTGTAAAACGACGTAATCCCATTAGCATCATGCGTTGTTCATCTCCTTCGGCAAAAGAAATAACACTTTCTTTCCCTTTTTGAGTAACGATATCCACTGCTTGGTATAGGTATAATTTTGCCATTGCAATTTGCTCTTGGACTTTAGCTTCTCCTTCTTTTTTGGCTAATTTCTCCGTTCTAAGGATCGTACTTTCAGCCATGTAGATTTCGATTAAAATATCTGAAGCTGCCATCAATAATTGTTGGTGTGCATCTAAATCCGGACCGTATTTTTGAACAGCTCCACCAGCAACCATTAAGAATGCTTTTTTCAATTTGCCAATCATTTCTTTTTCCTCTGCAAACAATTCAGAATAATCAGGGGTTTCAAATGATGGAATTCCCATTAATTCTTCTTGTACTTTTGATGCAGGTCCCAGTAAATCAATATGTCCTTTCATTGCTTTTTTGATCAACATACCTACAGAAAGCATTCTGTTTATTTCATTAGTACCTTCATAGATACGAGCAATCCTTGCATCTCTCCAAGCACTTTCCATTGGTGTATCCTCAGAGAATCCCATTCCTCCAAAAATTTGAATTCCTTCATCGGCACAGTTTTGAACATCTTCAGATACTGCCACTTTTAGGACAGAACACTCAATAGCATATTCTTCAACTCCTTTTAATTCGGCATCCTGATGCGTAGTACCTTCCGCTTCACGAGCAGTAATTCTATCTTCAATATCTTTTGCCGCTCTATAAGTAGCACTTTCACCAGCATAACAAGAAGTGGCCATTTCTGCTAATTTTGCACGAATCGCACCAAATTGGGAAATTGCAGTGTTAAATTGGATTCTTTCGTTTGCATATGCAGTTGCGTTTGTAATCACTCTACGTTGTGCGTCAAGACAGGCTGCAGCCAATTTAATACGACCCACATTCAAGGCATTCATTGCAATTTTGAAACCATTTCCTCTTTCAGACAGCATGTTTTCAACTGGAACCTTAGTTTCGTTAAAGAAAACCTGACGAGTAGAAGAAGCACGAATTCCTAATTTGTGTTCTTCTTCTCCCATTGAAATTCCGTTATCTTTCGTGTTTTCAACAATAAAACCAGTAATGTTTTTGTCGTCTCCAATACGGGCGAAAACGATGAATACAGAGCAGAAACCTGCATTCGAAATCCACATTTTTTGACCTGTAATGGAATACGTTTTTCCGTCTTCAGACAGAACTGCTTTTGTTTTTCCTGAATTGGCATCTGATCCTGCGCCTGGTTCAGTAAGGCAATAAGCACCAAACCATTCGCCAGAAGCTAATTTAGGCACGTATTTTTGTTTTTGTTCTTCGGTACCGTATAAAGTAATTGGCATTGTTCCAATTCCTGTGTGTGCTCCAAAAGCAGTAGAGAACGATCCAGTTGCTCCTGAAATATAATCACAAACCAAAACAGTGTTCACAAACCCCATTCCCATTCCACCATAAGCTTCAGGCACTGCAACACTTAGAAAACCTAAGTCTCCCGCTTTACGCATCGTTTCTTCAGTTAAGGCATAATCTTTCTTTTCAAAACGGTCTTTATTAGGCCATAATTCTTTGTCTACAAACTCTTTTACAGAGTCACGCATCATTAATTGTTCTTCATTGAAATCTTCTGGAGTGAAGATATCTTCGCACTTTGTTTCTTTTACAAGGAATTGTCCTCCTCTGGTTACGTTGCTCATTTTGTTACTTTTTTTTAGGTAATAGACTGTTAGATAATGACAATCTAATTTTATAATTTCTTTGCGTTAACTTGTCATTCCGACGAGGGAGGAATCTCATTATGATATTCCGTTCCAATAGTATGAGATTCCTCCTTCGTCGGAATGACAGAAGGAGGAATTGTTTTTATCTACAACAACTCGTAAATCCCTGCTGAACCTTGCCCGGTTCCTACACACATACTCACAATTCCGTATTTGCTGCCTCTTTTTTTCATTTCGTCGAACAGTTGAACAGACAATTTAGCTCCGGTACAACCTAGCGGGTGTCCCATTGCAATTGCTCCACCATTTACGTTTACGATGTCAGGATTTAAACCTAATTCACGAATAACGGCTAAAGATTGCGATGCAAACGCTTCGTTCAACTCAATTAAATCAATATCATTCAACGTTAAACCCGCTTGTTTCAATGCTTTTGGAATTGCTTTTACAGGTCCAATTCCCATAATTCTTGGTTCCACTCCAGCCGAAGCAAAGTTTACCAAACGGGCGATAGGAGTAAGGTTCAATTCTTTTACCATTTCTTCGCTCATGATTAGAACAAATGCTGCTCCATCACTCATTTGAGAAGAGTTTCCAGCGGTTACACTACCTCCAGCTTCAAATACGGGTCTTAAACCCGCCAAAGCTTCCACAGAAGTTCCTGCTCTAGGACCTTCATCTTTATTTACGATATACGATTTAGTCTCTTTTTTACCATTTTCATTGATAAACGTTTGCTCTACCGTAATAGGAACAATTTGTTTGTCAAATTTACCTTCGGCTTGCGCTTTCAGGGCTTTCATGTGCGATTGGTATGCAAACTCATCTTGGTCCGCACGAGATACTTTGAATTGTTGGGCAACCGCTTCCGCAGTTAATCCCATTCCCCAATAGTAATCTTCGTTTCCAGCTTTTGCAACAGCATAATCCGGAGTAGGCTTGTAACCTCCCATTGGAATAAAACTCATGCTTTCGGCTCCACCGGCAATGATACAATCTGCCATTCCAGACTGGATTTTGGCTGTAGCCATACCAATTGTTTCTAAACCTGACGCGCAATAACGGTTTACCGTTACACCCGGAACATCTTCGATTTTCAATCCCATTAAGGAAATCAATCGTCCTATGTTTAATCCTTGTTCTGCTTCCGGCATGGCATTTCCTACCATCACGTCATCAATACGTTTCTTGTCGAAATCAGGCAACTCATTCATCATAAATTGAATCGTTTCCGCTGCTAATTCATCAGGACGTTTAAATCTAAACACACCTTTTGGAGCTTTCCCCACGGCTGTTCTGTATGCTTTAACTATATAGGCTGTTTTCATTTTTTTAGTTTCTTAGAGGTTTCCCTTTGGTTAACATAAATTGGATTCTTTCCAATGTTTTTCTTTCCGTACACAATGACAAGAAAGCTTCACGTTCCAGATCCAATAAATATTGTTCGGTTACTAATGATGCCTCTGATAAATCACCACCAGCCATTACATAAGCTAGTTTGTTTGCGATTTTCTTGTCGTGTTCTGAGATGTATTTTCCGGCTTCCATTTGGTCAGTTCCTACAAGGAACATTCCCAAAGCTTGTTTTCCAAGAACTTTTACATCGCTTCTGCGAATTGGTTGTGTGTAACCAGCTTCGGCCATTAGTAAAGCATGTTTCTTCGCTTCAGCAATCTGACGGTCTTTGTTTACCACGATGATATCTTTCCCTTGTTGTAAAAGTCCCGTATCAAAAGCTTCATATCCAGAAGTAGACACTTTTGCCATAGCGATCGTCAAGAAATATTCTTGCAACACATTCAGCTCTACATCATTTTTATGGAATAAATCAGATGCACGCAATGCCAGTTCTTTCGAACCTCCACCACCTGGAATTACTCCAACACCAAACTCCACTAATCCCATATACGTTTCCGCTGCTGCAACAACTTTATCGGCATGCAAACTCATTTCGCAACCGCCGCCAAAAGTCATTCCGTGTGGCGCAACCACAACAGGAATTCCAGAGTAACGTACGCGCATCATCGTGTCTTGGAACATTTTGATTGCCATATTCAACTCATCATATTCTTGTTCTACTGCCATCATGAAAATCATTCCGATATTGGCACCCACAGAGAAATTCGCTGCTTGATTTCCAATAACCAGACCTTGGTATTCTTTTTCAGATAAATCAATCGCTTTATTGATAGCGGCCAAAACATCGCCACCAATCGTATTCATTTTAGACTGGAATTCTAAATTCAAGATTCCGTCTCCTAAGTCTTGTATAATTGCACCGCTATTGCTCCATACTTTTTTGCTTTCGCGAATGTTGTTCAGGATAATAAAGGAATCCTGACCCGGAACTTTAGTTTGTGATTTTGTTGGGATATTGTAGAAAAAAGTGGCTCCTTCTTTAATAGAATAAAAACTAGAACTTCCAGAAGTCAACATATCATTTACCCATGCAGCTGGTTCAAGACCTTCTGCTTTCATCATTTCAATTCCTTTTGCAACACCTATGGCATCCCAAATTTCGAAAGGACCATTTTCCCATCCAAAACCGGCTTTCATAGCATCGTCAATCTTGTATAATTCGTCTGAGATCTCAGGAATTCTGTTAGAAACATAAGCAAACATTCCTGCAAAACTTTTTCTGTAGAATTCTCCTGCTTTGTCTTTTCCTTTTACCAGAACTTTAAAACGGTTAATTGGTTTATCAATCGTTTTTGTCAGTTCCAAAGTGGCGAAAGAAGCTCTTTTAGCCGGACGGTATTCTAAAGTATCTAAATCCAAAGACAAAATATCCTTGTCTACTTTTTTATAAAAACCTTGACCTGTTTTGCTTCCCAACCATTTGTTCTCCATCATTTTGTTGACGAAATCCGGTAATTTGAACAACTCGTGTTGTTCGTCATTCGGGCAGTTTTCGTAGATTCCGTTGGCAACATGCACCAAAGTATCCAATCCAACTACGTCAACGGTTCTGAAAGTAGCCGATTTTGGGCGACCAATAACCGGACCAGTCAATTTATCTACTTCCTCAATTGTAAGTCCCAATTCTTTTACCAAATGAAACAAACTCTGAATCCCGTAAATACCAACTCTATTCCCGATAAACGCCGGAGTATCTTTGGCAACAACCGAAGTTTTACCCAAGAATTTCTCTCCATATATAGTAAGGAAGTCCAATACTTCTGTTGAAGTTTGTGGGCCAGGAATAATTTCGAATAATTTTAAATAACGCGCAGGGTTAAAAAAGTGTGTCCCGCAGAAATGCTTCTGAAAATCGTCGCTTCTTCCTTCACTCATAAAGTGAATCGGAATTCCAGAGGTGTTTGAAGTTACCAAAGTTCCTGGTTTTCTGAATTTTTCAATTTGTTCAAAAACCAGTTTCTTGATGTCCAAACGTTCCACTACAACCTCAATAATCCAATCGACAGCAGCAATTTTTGCCATGTCATCAGTGGTATTTCCAGTTGTGATTCTGCTTGCAAATTTCTGACTGTAAATAGGAGAGGGCTTCGATTTCAGGGAATTGGCTAAATGCTCATTTACCAATCGGTTTCTTACGATTTTGCTTTCTAAAGTAAGCCCTTTTTTGGCTTCTGCTTCGGTAAGTTCTCTTGGAACAATGTCCAAAAGTAAAACCTCGACACCAATGTTAGCAAAATGACAAGCAATTCCTGAACCCATAATTCCGGATCCAATTACTGCAACTTTTTTAATTGTGCGTTTCATACGTAGTTAATATTTATTTTTTTTTATTTTAATACCTGTCTGCCGACAGGCAGGTGGTATCGCCATTCTTAATTATTGATTATTTTTTTAAATCAGGCGATGTCATTTTCTGTTTGCTCCGCCAGTTCGCTGACGCTCTTATGATTAAATATATTCTTATCTTGAATTAATTCGTTGATTGTTTCAGAAACTTCAATAAAATGTTGCAGCTTCTCCTCAGAGATATGTTGTTTCACGGTTTCATTAAATTTCAAAACCGTATTCTTGGATAATTCTCTTTTTTCTTTACCAAAATCAGTCAGGTAAATCAAAACACCACGGCCATCTTCAGGGTTTTTCTTTCTTATGATCAATCCCTTTTCCTCCATAGATTTCAAGGTTCTGGTCAGGCTTGTGGCTTCCATTCCCATTTTTGGTCCCAAAGCCGTAGAGGGTGTTCCCCCTTCCTTGTCAATACTCAACAAAGCAAAACCGGTGGCCATACTCGCATCATATTTAGAAGCTTCTTCATTATACATTCTGGCAACCGCTTGCCAGGTAGCTCGTAGTATGTAATCTATTGTTTTGTCTTTCATAGGGAACTATATCGATTTCAAATATAATAAAAAATACTATGCACGCATAATAAATTAAATTATTTTTTTGTTAAAAAGCATTAAATATAAATAAATACCGCTGAAATTGAGGAAATTGAATCGTTTTTTAACGTATTTTTTGGGCGCGCCCCTCCGTTTTGCTGCGTCGTTCCTCCTCGCAACTCCGGGTCGGGCTGTCCGTTGTATCTTTTATTCCGTCCCGAACCGTCGGGACTTCATAAAAGGATGCCACTTCCATCCCTCGCGCAAATCCTGCAGATGAGAAATAATGGGATTTGAAATTTAATTGGTGGGATTATGAGTTTTCGTAATTGTAAGTAGTTTATTATAATTACATTTGTATATAAATATAATGTAAGTGATTTTAAAAGAACCAATTCCCAATCCACAAATGGTCAGAAAATTCTATTTTTTGGACTATATATTTATATTGTTACAAAGTTGTAAAAACCATGAAAATAAAAGTGTTATTTTTCTTAATTTTAAAATTCTGAAAGATAAAGAAAGATTAGGTGAATCAAAATATAGAAAGTTAACAATTGAACAATCTGACTTGTCTTTAAAACAAGAGCAAAGATATTTTTATACATATGAGCAGGTAATAATTGAGGCTGTTAGTTATGAGTTAGTAAAAAATAATAATAACAAATTAACTTTGACTGAAACAGGTATGGAATGCTTGAGTTTAGGAGAAAAGGATAGAAGATTATTTTATGAAAGGTTACTTTTATTAATGGAGAAAAAATATTTTGCTTTTTTTGATTTAATAAATTTATGTTATTCAGAAAATAAAACTAAAAATGGGTTATTAATATTTCCAATTTATTCTCCTAGAAAGTTAGGATTTGAAAAGTCAAATATGAAAACTAACGGGGATATAATTTCATATTCTAATAAATTAAAGAAAAAATTAGAAAATGATATTGTAAATTTTCTTCAACAAAATATCGATTTACAAAATGCTAATGAAATCTTATTACAATCTTTGTTTAGCGATGGTTTGCTTACAAAAGAACTAGATAAGTTGTTTGATGGGGAAAAATATAATTCGATAATTATTAGATTTCGAAAATATTGGCTAAATTATTTTTTGAATAAAATTTATAACTATAAACATTCTTTTGAAACATTTAATATTTGGGTTGAAAGAGGGAAACAATTGGGAATCATACATACAACTGAATTTTATCCTAATTTTGATGGAAGGTTGGTATACCCAACTTCTATCATTACAAATAAAAGTAACAATAAGGATTTAATTAATGTTTTTTCATATGAAAATGGACAAAAATTATTTATTCATAAATTACAATGGAATCAGGATAATCAAGATAGTTTTGTTGATTCTTTAGTTGAAATTTATTTTGATTTAAAAAGAACCCGAGGCACGCATTTTGTCAGAATTTCAGATTTGCGAGAAAGAGTGTGTTACAAAAGAAGAATCCCAAGTTTTATTTTTAATGAATTTATTGAAAAAATATACAATAGAAATTTAAAAGGCGAGACGAAAGTACAGATATCTTTAGAAGCTGATCGGCTTCCCTACGAAACAAATGCGATGTATTTGAAAAGAGAGCCTGTGTCGATAAATGGTCAGTATAAAAATATTATAGCAATAGATTATAGAAAATAAATAGATAAATGAAAAATTTACTTAAGAAACCAACGAGTGAAATATCTGATGACAAAAAAACTAGATATGAAATTTTCAATTTAAAAGAAAATCCCTTTCCTAATACACCTTTTGTAAATAAGGTTTCTCCTGACGACAGGTACAATGGTAGGATTTATGAAAGTAAAATTAGAGAAGCTGAAAGAACCCAAATAATTGAAAACTTTGTCAAAGAACCACAGAGTAATCCTAATCATATAAGATTAGGGTATATTATAGATAATTCATATGTAGGACGTGGAAATGGGAAATCTGCATTTACGTTAGATTTAATTGATAAGATTAATTTTGATTATAGCTTAGATATTTCTAATGATGTTAATAAATGCTTCGGATTACATATATCTCCTTTGCCTAGTGGAAAATCCAAAACATTTTATGATTTTGTGGATTTAATTTTTGAAGAAATAATCAATAAAAATTTGATAAATTATTGTTTGGCCTCTTTAAGATTAGAAGTAATAATTGAGAAGTTTAGTGATCAAATTGATTTAGAAAAAGATTTTGAAGATCAAAAAGATTTAGTTTCTAAATTAAATTCATCGCATTTTTTTAAAGGTAAAAATTTTACTATTTCTGATATAACGAGAGAATTTTATCAGAAAAAAGAATTTAGTAAAATATCTGCAGATTTCATCTTGAATAGAGATAAAAACAATTTTTATGGTTCTAATGTTGCAAATCAAGATGATTTTAAAAAATATTTTGAAGGATTAAAAAAAGGTAAACAAAGAATTGATTTTATTTTTAATGATTTAGTCCTGTTTTTTGAAGCTAGTGGCTTTAATGGATCATATATAATAATTGATGATTTTGAAAGAATTCCGGATTTTCAAAGTGAAAAATTAAAACAGGAGTTTGCATTAGAGATTAGGACTAATTTTTTTGATGGCGTTTTAGAAAATGCAAGGATAGGTTTCTATAATTTAATATTAGTTTTACATGCGGGTGTTCCTAGATTAGTTGAGAAATCATGGTCAACATCTGGAATGGAGAGAAGAAGCCCTATGTTAAGTGAAAATGGAGATATATCAAAACATATAATTTATTTCAATAAGCTAAATTATAATCAAGCTAGGTCATTGCTTGAGATTTATTTAGAAAAATATAGAATTCATCCTACACCAGAAAATAAAATTTTTCCATTTACAGAAAAAGCTATTGAGTTAATAGCTGAAAAATCAGAGTATAATGCATCTACCATCTTAGAAAGAGCATTTAGTTTAATTGAAAAAGCAATAATAGAAGAAATTGCAGAAATTAATGATGTTTATGTAAATGAAAAATTGGGTAAGAAAGATGATTGGGAGTCTGATTTTCAAAATGATATATCTAAAGAAGATTCAGATGATTTGTTTAGTAAATCAAAAAAACAATAAATGCATCACACATTTAGCAGAGAAGAATACAAAGAATTTTTACTGGTTGAATTTTTAAAAAGTAAAGACTACGATGAAAATTTTTCACATTTGACAGGTCATTTTGAAAGTTTAAAATATTGGGAAATAAAAATATCATCAATTAACAATATCCTTACAATCATTTTGGAGCAATTAGAAAAGAGAGGGATTGATACTAATGAAATAATAAAATTCATTTATGAATTGCCATTGAGCTATGATTTTTTAATTCAAGAAACTGATATAAGATTTATAGATACCCTTTATAAAAATATTCTCAGTCCTAATTTAGTTTTAGAAGATTATTTAATAGATACGCAATACTCTATATATGGCAAGTGAGATATATGTTATTGATACAAATGCAATCATATCCTATTTTGCTGATATATTTGTTGGTTCAGATATATCTATAAGTGGTACTTCTCTTGAAATTATTGATTCTGCTTTCAAAAATAATAATGAGATTAAGCTAATCATACCGGCGTGTGTTTTCATTGAAATATTTATAAAATGGTTCAAAAATGAAGAAGTTGCGAGCAAAATTATATCTGAAGTGTATTTGAGAATTAAAGAAAAAGATAATATGGAGATACAACCATTAGATAGAGAAATATTAGAAAATTATATAAAAATTAAAGATATTGAACTTGATCATAATTTTGATGGTCATGACAAGCAAGTTTTTGCATCAGCAATGACAATGGAATGTAAATTAATTACTTCTGATAGAAGATTAATTAGATATAACAAGAGGAAAAATATGATACCTGGTATTTTGTCTTAGCAATTATTAGGATTATAAATTATCTTTTAACTAATATATTTTAAAAATAATCATTGCGCCTTTTGATTTATAGTTTCCCACTAAAAACCAAAAAACCACGAACATCAATTCGTGGTTTTTTGTATGATAAATATTTTTCTAAGCCTTCTTAAACTCTCCACTATCCACATCTTTCAAGAACTTGATTACGCCCGGGAAATAGTATTTAGGGTCATCGTATTGCGAAAGGTGGCTTCCGTTAGGACATAATAAGAAACGTCCGTTTTGAACTTCTTTAGACATCCATTCCATGTGCTTGGGATCCATCGTGTCATATTTGGCACCAATAACCAGTGTGGGAACACTAATCGTTTTAAGTCTGGCAGTGACATCCCAATTTTTTAAAGAAGCATCTCCTGTAATTCCAAATTCACTTGGCCCTTGCATAAACACATACACATTTGAGTTCATGTGTTTGAAAGCTCTGTTTATGGATTCTGGCCATAGATCAACAGGCATTCTTAAAATGTGTTCTGTATAATAGTATTTAAAAAGCAGTTCGGTGTATTTTGGGTTGGTGTAATCCTTGTTTTTTTCAAATGTTTTTATTTGATCAAAAACTGCTTTTGGAAGTTTTGGACCCAATACTTCTTCAGCATATTTGTTGTAAGCAGGTGCGCTGGCCATCATATTGGAGATGATCAAACCTTTCAGGTTCTTTTGGTATTTCAAAGCGTATTCCATCGCTAGGATTCCGCCCCAGGATTGTCCCAAAATATAAAAGTTGGTATTGTCACAACCTAAAGCTTTTCGAACCTGTTCCACTTCTTCCACAAAACGTTCGTTTGTCCACAAACTATTGTCATTGGGTTGATCGCTGTAATACGAGCCCAATTGATCGTAATAAATGTATTCAATGCTTTCATTAGGAAAATACCCGTCAAAGCATTCGTACAATTCATGCGTCAATCCGGGACCGCCATGAAGCAGCAACACTTTTATTTTTGGATTATTGCCTACGGTTTTGGTCCAGACTTTAAAAGTGCCTTTTGGCGTTTTTATAGGAATCATTTTGATACCGCCCGTCAGCTGATCGTCCCGTTTGGAGAAATCTAAATAATTTGCTTTAATCGAATCTTCCTTTGGTTTTTCCTGACAATTAGAAAAAAAGAATACACTTAGAACGGAACAAATTATTAGTTTTAGTTTCATAACGGGATTGCTTTACAAAATGTTAGTTGTATATTTTATGGAATAAATCAATGTATTTTTCCATTACTATTTTTCGTTTTAGTTTTAAAGTTGGAGTCAATTGTCCACCCTCAATAGACCAAATATCTGGCGTCAGTTCAAAACGTTTGATTTTCTCCCAGTTTCCAAATTTCATATTCAAGCTGTCAATTTCTGCTTGAATTCGTTCGATTACCTTTTCGTTTGAGATAATTTCTTCGTTGCTTTTTCCTATGTTGATTCCGTGAATGACGGCCCATTCTTTGATGAAATCAAAACTCGGTTGAATAAAGGCTGCCGGCATTTTCTGACCGTCGCCAATCACCATGATTTGCTCAATGAAACGAGATTGTTTCATCGTATTTTCAATCAGTTGTGGAGCGATGTATTTTCCTCCTGAGGTTTTGAACATTTCCTTCTTGCGATCGGTAATTTTTAAGAATCCATCGGCATCAAAAATTCCAATATCACCAGTATGGAAATAACCGTCAGTGATTACTTCGCTGGTTAATTTTTCATCTTTAAAATAACCCATCATCACGTTAGGTCCTTTGCAAAGGATTTCGCCGTCTTCAGCAATTATCACCTCTACATTATCAATTACTTTTCCCACGGTTCCCACTCTGAAACCTTTATTTCTCATGTCGTTTACGGATATTACGGGTGACGTTTCAGTCAAGCCATAACCTTCCATTACGGGGATTTCTGCAGCTGCAAAAACTCTGGCTAATCGGGGTTGTAAAGCGGCACTTCCTGATACCATTAAATCTAAATTTCCGCCTAAACCTTCTTTCCATTTGCTGAAAATCAATTTGCGTGCAATTTTAAGTTGCATTTCATACCAAAAACCATTGGCTCCGTACGGCTCATATCTCAGTCCTAAATCAATAGCCCAAAAGAAAAGATTCTTTTTAATTCCTGTTAATTCGGTTCCTTTGGCATAAATTTTATCATATACTTTTTCCAAAAGTCTTGGTACAGCTGTAATTACCGTTGGTTTTACTTCTTTAAGATTATCACTGATTTTATCTATCGATTCCCCAAAATATACCGATACGCCATAATATTGATATAAATACAAAATCATTCTTTCAAAAATATGACAGATAGGAAGGAAACTCAAAGCACGACTTTTTCCTGCTTCAAAAGGAATTCTTGTCGCACTATCCAATACATTAGATACGATATTTTTATGCGAAAGCATGACGCCTTTTGGTCTTCCTGTTGTTCCCGAAGTATAAATTATAGTCGCTAAATCTTCAGTTTTAACATTGCTTTTTCGGTATTCAACATCATTTTGATTGCCGGTGTCTACACCAAGAATCAATAATTCGTTCCAGTTTTTACATCCTTCAATTTCGTTGAAAGAGTACACTTCTTTTAAATTCGGAACTTTATTTCGAATTAAATTTACTTTTCGAAGCACCTCGGCATCCGATACAAAACAATAAATAGCACCCGAATGATTCAGGATATATTCGTAATCCTCTTCAGAAATGGTTGGATAAATAGGAACGGTTTGCGCTCCGGTTTGCAAAGCACCAATATCCATAATATTCCATTCGGTTCTGTTGTTAGAGGAAATAATGGCAATTTTATCGTCTTTTTGAATACCCATCCTCAACAGTGCCCTGGAAACCGCATTGGCTTTGGCTATGTATTCCTGAGTAGAAGTTTTTACCCAAACACCGTTCTGCTTGCTTACTAAGGCGTCCGGAATGTTATTGTATTTTTCTTGTTGGTAATAGGGAAAATCAAAAAGGCGAGTGATAGTTATCATTATAAAATAATTGAATTTTATCGCAAATTAAATAAAAATTAACGATATTTTTTGTTTTTCAAAAATTAATTGGAAAAATTAAGCGGTTTACCGAAATCGATTTCTTTAAATAGGGTTCAAGAAGTAAATTTAATGCGAAAAAACGTATGTAAAAGTGCCTATAGAAATTCTCTTGTCATCACTCGTTATTTTTTTTTTTAAAATGGCATCTGTATCATTTTGGATGATAGCGTTTTAATTATTTGAATGAAATTAACTTTTTAGGTGTTTGATTATCAATGTTTTAAATTAAATTAAGTATATTTATAGTAGTATTAACGAAAAACAGTAATAAAAATGAAAAAAGCATTACTAATTGTGATGGTGGTTTTTACTTGCATCACTTACGCGCAAAAAAAAGCGAATGGTACTATTTATGTAGATCATCCGGCAATTAATGTGGTAGAATCTATGACTAAAGCTTTTGTTAGCGGTGACGTTGACAAAGTAAGCAGTTATTTGGCTGATGATTTCAAATCTTTCAACGGCACCAACAGGAATGATAAAGGGGGCGATAAAGCGGCCTTTTTAAAAGGAGTGAAATACTGGAAGGATAATGTTGATTATTTAAGTATCAAACGAGCGGAGGGTGCTTATCCCGATGCATTGGAATATATGGATGAAAATCAAAAAGACGTTGTTTGGGTACAAACTTGGGAGGATGTAAAAGGAATGCATAAAAAAACCGGTGTAAAAATAGATATGCCTTTGCATCAATTATTTGTGGTGGATAAAAACAATAAAATTAAATCAATTACAAAATATAATAACAATAGTATTTTTGATGAAATTGGTAGCAGTTCTGATGAAAGAAAAAACGGTACGATATACAATTATCACGACTATATTAACAAGGTTAGGTTGATGATCCATGCATTTGAAAACAAGGATTATGATAAAGCATACAGTGTGTATGATAAAGAGGCAAAATTCAGAACTATTAATATGTCTCCAGATGAAAAGAGCATGACTTTAGATCAGATGAAAGATAATGATAAAAAATTAATGGCACAATTTGACATTACAAGTATTGATGTCGTAGGGTATCCGGATTATTTAAACTACGAGATGGGAGATCAAAAAGTGGTACAATCGTGGTGGAATTTTAATATGACCAGAAAGTCAGACAATAAAAAAATAGTTATGCCGATGCTATTTATTGACACTTTCAATGATAAAGGATTGATTGTTGATGAAATTGCCTACTACAGTGAAAAACTTTTGGAAAAATAATTAGTATAGATAAAAGACTCATTCTTTATAAATCAAAAAGCCGAAACAAACTGTTTCGGCTTTTGATTTTGTAACAACTAACGGAAATAAATTCGTCAATTGGCTAAATTATTCTACATAGTCTTTACTTCGATCTCCTAGTATAAACATTTTCTTTTTTTCAAAGTGAATAGAAAAATGCGCATTTATCCAGCCTTCATTAGTCTCACTTTCTGTAGATGCTTCTTTATTTTTGTACCAAAGAGTATATACTGCATAATTAAATCCTTTTTGGTATTTTGGCGTCCCGTCTTCCAAACATTCCATTCCCCAAACCATCGTTGTTTTTGATAAGTCATCCAACTGAAAAATCCCGGTACCATCTGGATTTAATTGGACCATGGGCTCTGTCAGACCTTCATATAAATAAGTTCCGCTTATGGGATAATCCACAATGGTAGTAATGTAATGGATTCCATCTTTTGCTGTGATTTCATCGATTTTATTCTGGGAATAACCGTTTGCTGTAAGCAGTATCAATGCTATAAACAGAAGTTTAAGGTCTTTCATTAGTTTGGGTTAAATGGTAAGTTTAGAGCCAAATCTAGGTAATTGTAGTTTTTTTAGCAAATAATAACCGAAAAAAACACTCAGTGATGTGAATGTTTCCAATTATTTGGGTCGTTTGTATAATGGTAATGAAGTGTAACGGGCAATTGCTTCGGCATCCAAATCCCCTTCCTTGCTGAAGGTCCAGACAAACAGTGCTTTCAAAGGATGGTTTTTGCGTATGTTTTCAATTGCCTCCAGTGTCAGTCGTTTTGCGATTCCTTTTCTTCGATATTCCTCTAAAACCAGAGCGGAGCAGAGGTATAGTGCATCATATTCAGTATCCAATGGCGTCCGGTCAAACAGCTCTTTTTCTGAAATTTTAGCGTCCAGAAACTGCTGCATCAAATCCAGCGTGGTTGGGAAAAGTAAAACCCAAGCCACGGGACCATTTCCATCATCATATTCTGAAACTGTCGCGGGATGGAGTCTCATTAGTCGCTCGAGTACTTCCTGAGTTACATCAAGCTGATCCGGATTATTTTTGACAGCGAAAACTTCATCAGCCAGTTGTAACATTCGTTCAAAATTGCTTGTAGCCATGTTTTAAAATAAATTTACTCAAAACTAGCTAGATTTTCGCTTTAAGGAACTTTTTTGTTGCTGAATCAAGCCCTTCAGGTTCTTTTCTTTCACAGCCGTTCTATTTTGAATGCAATAGGCGGTATGATAAAAGTGCGATTGAAGAAAATTAATTTGCATTTCGTTCCATTCCTGCAGGCTGAGATTTGGATTATAATGTTTCAATTCCAGATACAGTTTATTTCCTATGCGCTCAAAATTATCGGTTCCCAGATATTCGAGATCAGCATCTGCAAGGATGCATTCTAGTTTGGTTTTTGGCTTTTGAGGTATTATAGTGGCTCTTATCATACCGGCAATGGTTTCGATTTCTTTTTTGGTGTATCCAAAATCTGGTAATTTTTTTTCAGCCAGTCGAATGCCTTCTTCTTCATGTCCCACAGTACCAGTGTTGATAAATCCAGCATCATGAAACAGTGCCGCAGTTTTTAGTAGTAGTATGTCAGCTTCATTTATATGTTCTTGCTGAGCAATATATTCTGCTATTTTTACCACATGTTGCGTATGTTTCCAATGATGGTAAATAAGAAGTGGTGACAATCTGGATTTTAAACAATCCAAGACATTTATAGACAATGCATTCCAGTTTTTCATATAAATACTATTGATTTTTTAGGATAGGGCATTAGTACTCACATTCTTCATTGAATCTCCTATCATAATTATTTCATTTAAGAATGTTTTTGTTTGTTTCTTAGAATTCCTCCACTTGCTTCTTTGATGTACTGAATAAACATAAAAGCTTTAGGGTCTAATTTTCTTATTTCATCTTTGATTCTAAGTAATTCAAGTCGTGTCACTACCGTGACAATGATATCACAGTCCGTTTTCATATCAAAAGTATCGGGCAAATAGCCACGCTCCCCTTTAATTACTGTAATTCCTTTACCGAATTTTTTTACGATTAGAGCCTTAATCTCTTCGCTTTTGGATGAAATGATATTTAAGGAAGTGTATTGTTCTAATCCGTGGGCGATATAATCAAGTGATTTTATGGCCGAAAAATACGTAACTATCGAATATAATGCAGTAGCAATTCCAAAATACCAGGCAGCTGCCAGAAATAATAAGGTGTTCATAGCAAATATCACTTCTGACACATTAAGCCCGATTTTTCGGGTAGTTAATAATGCCAGAATTTCTACACCGTCAGCAGTAGAACCGCTTCGAATGCACAAACCCATCCCGATACCAATAAGACAACCCCCAAATAAGGCAATTAAAAGACGATCTGTGGTAACGGCATCAATATGAATAAAGGTCATACTTGTGGCTATCAATAAAAAAGTCATCAGACTTTTTATGGCAAACGTTTTTCCCAGCAACCTTTTTCCTAAGAACAGGAACGGTATATTTAAGCCCAGCACCAGAATTCCAAATGGCAATTGGGTGATTTCATGGATTAGTATCGAAATGCCTATAATCCCCCCATCTAAAAATTTATTCGGTATCATAAATCCCTTTAATGCTAAAGTAATAAATGCGACACCCACTAAATTTAAAATAATGTTTTTGGGATGAAATATTTCTTTCCAGTCAATTGGTTGATGGTCACTATTCATAAGGATGAGTTTGGATTATAATCCTTTAAATATACTACTTTATTTTAAAAATATACGTTATATTTGCCTTATAATTAGGTTGTTACCTTAAATTTTAATTACTTGGTTTTCCCAGCCATTTTTAAATTAATAGTTTTCTACATTAGAATTTATTAACCTTTAAATATAGTAATCATGGCAAATGTAGTAATCACACTAAATGTTAACACAAGTCAGATCTCAGTGCAAAATGTTGATTCTAACAGTAATTTTGGGCAAGGCCCAGGAATTAGTAATGAAGATTTTTTAACGGTAGTAGATGCCGGAGATACTGTGATCTGGGAAGGAGTATCCAGCGTAACAGCATCAGATACCGTCAATATTACCAATATAAATCTTAGTAGAGGCAGTAGTGTTTTTAAAAGCAATAATTTGACTGGGAATGGAAGAGTTTCTGGTGCTGTTCGTAACAATGCCGCTGGAGAATTAGAAAAATATACCATTATGTTTAACGTTTTCAATAATGGCATTAGACGACCGGGCGTATTTAGCATTGACCCAAAAATACAGGTCAACCAATAATGCTATTGAGTTTTTTAAAATATCCTTTTAAAGTTTCCCTTTTTGTTTTTTTTGTGCACGTAAGTATTTTAGCCCAAGAGCAAAAAGTGGCGGATAGTCTTGCGAAAATTTATCAGGAAGGGAATCTTAAAAATTCCGAAAAATTAGAATTACTTCGGAATTTATCTTTTAATGAAGTAAATAATCTCCGGTTATCCTTAAAATATGCGGAGGAGCTTATTGCACTTTCAACATTAGAAAAAAATTATTTGTATTTGCACAGAGGTTATTTTCAAAAAGGAAATAAACTGCGAATTTTGGGCGATTTGAATAAAGCGTTGGATGCTTTTTTTAAGAGTGAAGAGGCAGCAATCAAAGCAAAATTTATTGCTGGACAAGGAACCGCTTATTCTTCTATTGCGGATGTGTATTCGGTTATGGGGAATTCCAAAAATGCCCATATATACTACACCAAGGCAATCAAATTATTAAGAAAGACGGATAATTCTATTGGTTTAGCGTCGGCTTTATTAAACGCGGGAGATGAATATTTTAAAAATAAGAAATATGATTTAGCGTTAAGGAATTTTAAAGAGTCAGGTGAGATCTTCAAGAAGGCTAATTACTTAAGCGGTACCGCCTATAACCTAGGGAATATAGGAATGGTATATGCGGAGCAGGAAAAGGATGCTTTGGCAAAGAACTATATAAGTAAATCCATAAAAATTCTCGAGGAACTAAAGGATTATTATGCGATTTCAGATTATCTGACCTACATGTCTGATATTTATTTAAAACAGGATGACTGGACTACCGCGCGCATCTATGCGCAAAGAAGTCTGGAATTAGCCCAAAGATATGGGTTGAAAGATCAAATTAGTAACTCCAATCTTAAACTTTCAGAACTGTATCAAAAAGCAGGAAATACGGCAGAATCCTATAAATATTATAAGAATCATATTGCGTATAGGGATAGTGTTACCAACCTCAAATCAGTGCAGCAAATGGCTGATTTGCGCACTGATTACGAAGTTTCCCAGAAACAGTCCGAAGTCGATTTGCTAAACCAGGGGAAAAAAAACCGACAGATTATGGCGATTTCATCCGCTGTTTCAGCTGCACTTGTTTTTTTACTTGCTTTCGGTATGTATAGACGCTATAAATTTATAAAGAAAACCAATGTTATTATTGAAGAAGAAAAGAATCGGTCAGACAGCCTATTGTTAAATATTCTCCCTGAGGAAACGGCGCATGAGTTAAAAAAAAATGGGAAAGTACTGGCTAAAAAATTTGAATCGGTCACCGTATTATTTACCGACTTCGAAGGATTTACCCATTATGCAGAAAAGTTATCGCCAGAAAAATTGGTAGAAAGTGTGGATTATTATTTCTCGAAATTTGATGAAATTATGGAGAAATATGATTTGGAAAAAATCAAAACTGTAGGGGATTGTTATATGTGTGCGGGAGGATTGCCTTTTCCAACCGAAGATCATGCTTTTAAAATGATACATGCCGCTTTTGAAATTGCCGAATTTGTTACACATTCAAAAAATAATAATCCTCTAGAGCATACCCGTTTTGAAATTCGCATCGGAATTAATTCCGGGCCTGTCGTAGCCGGAGTAGTTGGAACTAAGAAATTTGCGTATGATATTTGGGGCGATACGGTCAACATTGCATCTCGCATGGAATCTAATTCAGAGCCAGGAAAAATTAATATATCTGAAAACACTTATGAATTGATTAAAGATGTCTTTGATTGTGATTATAGAGGAGAAATTGAAGTTAAAAATAGAGGAATGATGAAAATGTACTTTGTAAATGATTGTAAGCATAAAACGACCTAATGTAACTCTCTTTTACTTTTACGAACTGTAAATTCCGTAAATTAATTGAAAAATTATATAAAAGCCAGCAGCTGGATGTACCTTACATTTGTAATGTATAAAATTCTGTTTAGTAATGCTGTACTAATTTGATAGGTTGGCGCAATGGCATCAAATACATAGAGGTTTTCCAACCTTCCGTCTATGACCAACGAAATGGTACACGAGTTTGATACCCATTGATTAGTTTATAAAAAGGTATTACTAAACAGAATTATTTTTGTCTGAAGCAAAATAAATAAAATTTATAGCTCCTTAGAAAAGACAAAAAATTAAGTAAGAACATTCAGGTGGCGTGCAAGATACACGCCCATGCTAAAGCAAGATTGAAGAAGATAGCCGCCAGTAGGCGCATCCAGATCTATCATTTCCCCAATGCAATAGTTATTCTTCATCATTTTTAATTCAAAATTTTCATCCAAGGCATTCAATTTAATTCCTCCCGTTGTGGATATGGCCTCGTCCAATAGGGCAGAACCGGTGATTTCAATACGTAGCTTTTTGATGTTTTGTGCCAAAAGTTCCGAATTCAGGTAGGTTTCTTTTGAAAGATAGGTTTTCAAAAGTCCAATTTGTGCCGGACTCATTTTAAGCTCTTTTTGTAATTTTTCGCTCGTCTTTTTTAGGTTTGATTTTTTGAGCTTTTGAAGCAAATCCTCCTGACTTAATGTTGGTTTTACATCTAAGAAGATAGTAGCCGTTTGCTTAACAGTAAGCTCCTCCCGAATTTGCGGGCTGATTGCATAAATGGCATTGCCTTCCAGACCAAAACGCGTAATCACCACTTCGCCTTTTTGCCTTTTATCCCCGCAGCTAATGGCTATATTTTTAAGCGGATTTCCTTCATATAAATCGATGAAATCATCGCGCCAGTTTACACCGTAAGCACAATTGGAGGCCTTGAAAGGAACAACGTCTATTCCTTGAGTTTTGAATAGATTAAGCCAGGTTCCATCGGAGCCGGTTACTTTCCAGCTTCCTCCGCCTAAGGCAAAAATTGTATAGTCAGATTTGACCTCGATATCAGTATTGAAAACAAGATCTTTTTTGGTGTTCCAGCCCGTCCAGGTATGTTGATATTGAATAGCAACACCGCGCTTATTGAGCACATCAAGAATTGCGTTGAGCACTTCGATGGGTTTAATTCCGCTTTCCGGGTATACACGGTTACTACTGCCTATATAAGTGGGAATACCCATGAGATCAATCCATTTTTGAAAATCTTGGTTGTCAAAATCTAGTAGGGCTTCCTGTAAAAAATGGGATGGAGTATAGCGCTGAATGAGTTGCGTAATTGGTTCGGAATGGGTAAGGTTAAATCCGCCTTTTCCAGCCACAAGAAACTTTCTTCCAGGCGTTTTGTTTTTCTCGTAAATGGTAACATTAAATTGCTGCGGATCAAGAAATGCGGCGAGTAAAAGCGCTGCAGGTCCTCCTCCAATAATTGAGACTGATTTTTTCACTCTGCAAAAATACGCTATGTTTAAGGATTAAAGGGGTTATAGGATTTTTTATTAATTATTGCTACAGCACAAGGTAATGTAATTCAACGAGATTTTTGTTTATCTGATACAAAGTTAATGCGAACTAGCATTCCGAGTTGATACTAAAACATTCCTTCAAAATAAATTTGACTAAACTTTTGGGTGCAGTCCAGTTGAGGAGCTTTTAAGGTTTTTTTTCGCCTAGTTTGCTAGATGTTGCTGGTCTTATTAATCAGTTTCATATTTTATACACTCCGTATTATACAATAGACCTACCATTATAGATATTTCTTCAAAGATTGGTTTGTCTTATAAAACCTGTTTATAATCATTTTACAATCTCAAGAGTCTCACTTTTCAAATCGACAATAATCTCATTTTTACGATTAAAAAATTCAAAAGGCGGATTATATCCTAAAAAGTAAAATCGGTTTGTATAAGTTATTCCCTCAGCATCTAGAGCTGATTTTAATTTCTGTTTATACTTTTCTATTTTTTTATCATTTGCCCAACCGCCAAAGGTTATGGCAGCAACAATTTTTGCAGGTTCTTCCCGAAATTTAATCTGTGATTGGTTGGGTTGAGGAAGCATCTCTTTTTTAAATTTCTTTGGAACCATAAACATCATAGTCATGGAGTCTCCCAAAGACATGGCTACTGGCGAGGTCATCGCTATTTTTTCATTCTTTTCATTTCCGCCAAAAATGTATCCTGCTAAAATGGAGAACCCTTGACTAGAAGTATCTTTATATTTATTGCCTGTGAGTTGGACGGAAGTAAACAAACTTGCTTCGTAGCTCCGTATTTCAAACGCATCATATTTTTTATTGACTACATAAGGATAGGTTTCAATATTTTTTTGTGCACTCATAGCAAAAAGCTGTATAATGATAACGACCAATAGGATTACTCCGAGTAAAATTAATATTTTTTTCATTGCTTAAATTTAAGTAGACAGCTATTTTCATTTTCCTTTATATAAATAGAATTCAGTCTTAACAACTTCTAATTTAGATTGGCTTGTAACGATCATGTATATGGTTCCTGGAGCGGGTTTGCAAGCTTTGAAAGCGAATGTTTTCTGCTAAACGAAAATACGGTAATTTTACTAAATTTGCAAATGGATAGACGTGCGTGGTACTGGTTCGGTTATTTTTAGTCGGATAATGTGGCGAAGTGAGTAAATAGAAGACATTTTAACACAATCTTCTCATCCTGAAGAAGGAAGACACGAGGGACAACGAATTTTGCGCGGGAATCTCATTAAGATTCTCCTTTTCAATGAGCCGCACCACAAACACTACACTCTGTTTTCAAAAGTAAGTTGGTTCTAGTTGCAAAAAAGAACCAGAATTGTCGTTAAACAAGCGCCTGAGGAGTGTATCGGTTTTCTTGATACTGAAGATAAAAGCATGGAAGTTGATTGTACTATCTTTGTGTTTTTACATCAGAAATTTTTCGGATTATATTATATTTTTTATAGTATTCTATTTTTATAAAAGGATTGACTTATGAAACAGCAAGGGACATACAATGGAGCCGAAGGTAAATCAGCTGGCTACGATATTCAATATACACCAAACCAAAAGCGACCTCTCATTGTGTTTTGCCACGGATTCAATGGATTCAAGGATTGGGGCGCATTCAATTTGATGGCGAACTACTTTTTGCAAAGGGGGTTTCAATTTGTAAAATTAAATTTTTCTCACAACGGAACGTCTCCGATGCATCCTTTGGAATTTGTGGATTTAGAAGCTTTTGGTGCTAATAACTTCGGAAAAGAGCTCGAAGATATCAGTGCTTTGTTAGTTCATCTAAAAAAGGAAAGTTTTGCAGATTGCGTAGATTTTGAGAAACTATTTTTCATCGGGCATTCTAAAGGTGGAGCAACGGCTCTGGCTTATACCTTGTCACATCCGGAAATTGTTTCTTGTGCCACCTTAGCAGCAGTTCTAGACCCGGTAGCTCGCTATGGAAAACTGAACGATAAACTATGGAAAGAAAACGGAGTGAAATTTGTCCTCAACGGAAGAACAAATCAAAAAATGCCTCTGTATTATCAATTAGCCCAAAACACACAGAAAATAAAAGATAAACTGGATCTGCGAAATTTACTAAAATCGGATAAAAGAAAATTTTTATTTGTCCATGGTGGAAAAGACGAAGCGGTTCCTGTATCAGAAATAAATTTGGTAAAAAACCTGCCCAATTGTACCGTCTCTATTATTGAAGATGCCAATCATGTTTTTGGTGCATCGCATCCTTATACAAGTGCGGATTTACCTGATGATTTGCAAACAGCCTTGAGCCAAATCGCAAAATTCTTTGAATCACTATAATGGGGTAATACCGCAGTATTTACCCGCAAACGGGGAATCCCAAAGAATGAGCGATCACATCAGGCGGCTCCAGACAACTCAAATCTATTTAGTCAAGCAGGTGAATAAAAATTTGATATGAAACTGTGATTCTGTTGAATTTGCAAATGGATCGAATATAGCTGTAATTCCTGTTTAATTATCCGCGTTGCAAACGCTGCTTTTTTTTTGATTGAAGTGGGTACTCGATGCAATCGAGCACCATAATTGTCGATAATCGAGTGGCAGAGGAGGAGATTGTCGGTAAACGAGCGCAAGAAGGGGCAATCCTGTCAGGCGGACGAAGGAAGACACGAGCGACAGCGAAGCGATGTTTTTACTCCAAAATGCATATGCAATAAATTACGACCAAATTAATCCAGCTGCTAAAAAACCAGAGTATAAACCATGATAAAATTGACAATATTATAGTTGCACAATTTTGTGAAGAAGAAAATAATCAAAAGTAAGCTTGGAGAAAACGGAATTTGCATCTAGGGATAATGAATTTCCCAGATGTTCCTTAGGATAGCTATTCTTTGATGAAAGATACCATTTTAAGCTGATAAAAGGAAAGTGTGAATTATGTAACTTAAAGATATAATTTTACAATATCAAACATATAAAGCAACCCTACATTCGCAATGTGATAATTTCGAAACTTCACAAATACATATAAACATGAAAATTAAAAATCTATTATTAGCCTGTGCAATAGCAATGGTTGTCTTATTTACGGGTTGTTCAAATGACGACACCACGCAATCGGCTCCGGCTCCAGCTCCAACTCCAACTGTGACTTTAACTAGTCCCTTAAATAGTGATACAAATGTTGCGAGAAATAAAGTTGTTTCTGTAAACTTTAGCATCGCAATGGATGCATCAACTATTAATAGTACAACGTTTACAGTAAAACAAGCAGGAACCACAGTACTAGGAACAGTTTCATATTCAGGTACTACTGCAAAGTTTGTTCCGGCAACTGTACTTGCAGCTAATACACTTTATACAGCTACACTAACCACAGGAGTAAAAAGTGCAGATGGAAAAGCTCTTAGCGCTAACAAGCAATGGGAATTTACAACAACGGCTAACGCGGCGGTTAGCTTAAAAGCTGTTAGTCTTGGTTCAGCAGGGAATTATGTAATTCTTGCAAAAACGACAATTACTAACGTACCAACGTCTGTAATTACAGGAGATCTAGGACTAAGTCCAGCAGCTACATCGTATATTACAGGATTCTCTTTAACAGATTTTACAGGTTATGCAAAGGCTGCACAAGTTACCGGAAAAGTATTTGCTGCTGACATGGTTACTCCAACTTCATCTAATCTTACCACGGCGGTTGAAAATATGATTACAGCTTACAATGATGCAGCAGGACGCCCTTCTCCTGATGTTCTCAATTTGGGAGCAGGAAATATTGGTGGTCAAATATTATCTCCAGGTCTTTATAAATGGACTAGCTCTGTAACCTTACCAGCGAACCTTACCATTTCAGGATCAGCAGATGATGTGTGGATTTTCCAGATTTCAGGTGATTTAGCTATGAGTGCTGCAACAAGAGTGATTTTACAAGGTGGAGCCAAAGCTTCAAACATTTTCTGGCAGGTAGCTGGTAAAGCATCTTTTGGAGGCACGTCTCATTTTGAAGGTATTATCTTGTCAAAAACAGGGATAGCTTTTCAAACAGGAGCGTCTTTTAATGGAAGAGCTTTAGCGCAAACTGCTGTAATTCTTGATGGAAATACAGTAGTACAGCCACAATAAAGTGTAGTATAAAATAATGTTGAAAGAGGTGTTCCCGTGGAGCGCCTCTTTTTATGTTTAGTAACATCTCGATGGATTTAATCCAATCTGGTTCCTCTAGTTGCGCAAAGTCTCCTGACTTTGAGCTAATTTAAATAATTTTTGAAGCTATAAACGTCTTTAAGTCTCCTGACTTTGGCACCATCTCAGCCCGGCTGCGCAAAGTGAATAGCTGCGCAAAGTCTCCTGACTTTGAGCTAATACAAAGTAAAGGCGGATTTGCAATCCGTGCCCATTCCAATGGTCAATTGCATTATATTTTCATGAGCCCTTTTTGAACTTGCACTTTGTAGATTTCCTATGTCGATGCTCGTTGTGTGCACGGATTGCAAATCCGCGCTAACATTATCTAAAAAAACATATCCGCGCGATCGGGGGAACGAGTATTCAAGGAAAGTTACGAGATATTGATGGATGGTTGCGCAACCCCCTGCGCTATTGCATTTGGACGGACTGGAAGAAACCCGAGCGAAAAAGGAAAAACCTGATGCGATTAGGGATCGATAAAGACCATGCTTATGCTTGGAGCAGAACCAGAAAAGGAGGCTGGCGAATCGCCCAAAGTCCGATTCTAACCACTACAATTACCCTACTGCGGCTCAAGAAGAAAGGCTATCAATCAATGTTGGAGATTTACATGGAACTCAACCCATCATCCCGAAGCCTCGGGACGAACCGCCGTATACGAGACCCGTACGTACGGTGGTGTGAGAGGCGCACTCCGTCAGTTTCTGGCGGAGCCGTCTACTCGATTGGCGGGTAGTGCCTTTATTCGGTCAAACTTAACTTTAAGTGACCACCTAATCCTAGCCTAATTATTCTCATCAATGTAGAAAGTCTTATATCGCTGGTATTATTTTCAATTTTAGATATATACGATTTTGTTGTTCCGCATTTTAATGCTAATTGTTCTTGTGTCATCCCACGTTCTTTTCGCATTTCTTGCAACATAACACCAAGTTCAAAAGTCTCGTATTCTTCTTCGTATTTTTCACGAGTTTCGGTTCCTGTTTTGCCGTATTGAGCATCTAAATGTTCAGCAAATGATGTGATTTTTTTATTTTCAGTTTTCATAGTCTTTACTTTTTATATTTATCTTCTAAATATTCTGCTTTTAGCTTTTCTGCCATTTTGATTTCGGATTTAGGTGTTTTTTGTGTTTTCTTCTGAAATCCATTTACTAAAACAACAATTTTTCCTTTGTCAAAAAAGCTAAAAACTCTAAAAATGTCTGAACCAACTTTAACACGAACTTCAAATATTCCGTCTGAACCAGTCAGATGTTTGAAAAACTTTTCTGGGATTCTTTGTTGAGTTGAAATTAACTGTAAAGTCCAGTTGAATTTTTTCTTAACGTCTTCTTTTTGAGCGTTAAAAAAGTCAAGATAATAATCTTCGTAATAAACAACTTCTCTTATAAATTTCTGATTCATTTAGCAAAGTTAGTCAATTGGATAACTTTAGCAAAATTTTTGAGTGGTATTCTTTAGCTTTGCAGTTCTTTTGGCATTCCCGCCAACGTCAGTCTGTGAAAAAACCTACGTTGTATTATGGCCAAATATAACAAAATACTTGTATAAAAAGAAGATTTTTCGTATATTTAATGATGCAACACATCACCGGAGTTTCCCGCCAACAAATGCGTTTTTCGAGTTTAGAAGACGCCATAAGTCCCGATAATCAGGTACGTTTTATCGATGCCTTTGTTGGTCATATCGATCTTTGCAAGCTTGGTTTCGCTATAAAAACGCTCAAGGCCGAAGGTCGCCCGAGTTTCAATAGCAAAGTGTTTCTAAAAATGTATTTATACGGTTATCTCAACGGAGTCAGAAGTGGTCGAGATCTAGAAAAGGAATGTTTGAGAAACATGGAAATGCAATGGCTTTTAGAGGATATTCGTCCCAATTACCACAGTATTACCGATTTTAGAAAAAGCAACCCTGCAGCTTTAAAAAACACTTTCAAACTATTTGTTTCCTTCTTGAAAGATGCCGACTTAATAGGTTGTGAAACCATAGCTATTGATGGCACCAAAAGCCGAGCTCACAATAGTAAGAAAGCCAATTTCAATCAAAAGAAAATCGACAAACACTTAGAATATATTGAAACAAAAACCCAAGAATACCTAAACGCT